>CAYPFH010000061.1:0-15677 GCA_964409825.1 uncultured Desulfobacterales bacterium
TCGAGTCCGGGGCAGGCTTATCAAGCCCGGAATGACGCTTCGGGCACTTTTTACGGTTTAATCAAAGTTGAGGGCGTTTATGTCACGATTAGAACCTCATCAGTTTCCGGATCATCAGGGGACGGTACCCGAAAAGGGCGTTGAGGTGGTGCAAGAAGGCATGCTGCGCCTCGTTGCGCCAGATTTCATCCATGCGAAGATTCAGGTCCCGGTAATAGTCCAGCAGCGCCTGCATCGATTCCACCGACGGAGAAACATCGCCGGCCGACTGGTGAATCAGCTCGAGCCACATGGCGCTCACCCCCATGATGTAGTGCGGCCATGCGCTGCGAAGCTCCTCCGACCAGATCGGATCGCTTGTGGCGCCGATATCGGTGTCCGGTTCGCCGTCCGGATCGTCGAAGAGCAGATCATCGACCAGTCCCGCGGCGCAAAGTTCCGTGATCAACGGGTCCTTTTGCATGTGGGAAAATATGCGACGGGCGGTGTCCCGATCCGAAAAGAAGCGGAAGCTGAACTGGTGTCCGGAAGCGTCGCGAAGCGCCCGGCGGTGAAAGCGCCACAGGCCGATCGTTTGACGGTGCTGGACGAGGACCGGTTTGATCAGCCGGTCTGCGGCCAGAAGATCCAGAAACCAGCGGGGGGCTTCGTCTTCGGGCCAGGCAAAGCGGATCCTTGCCCGCCACCATGCGCGCTCCGATGCGGCGCCGTCTTCCAGCACCTCCCCTGCCGGAAGCGGCAACGGCGCAGGTCTGCCGGCGGCGGCACATCCGGACAAGAAAAGAGCGAACATGCCGAGAATCATCCGGCGAATGAGCTCTTGTCGACTCGGCTTCATTGAGAGAATCCTTGGCAGGTGCTTCTGCTTGGCCCGGCGCGGTGGGGAGCCACGGTCCGTGGTCCGATTCATCTCCCATCACCGGTCAAAAGTCAACCGGGTGATCAAACCGCCGCTTCCCGATCCTTGTTCCCGATGAAAGGCTGGGAGGCAGGCATCCAAGAACATGAAAGAATGAAGCCGTCCCAACGGGGCGGTTTGGCGGCTATCGCCCCCGGTAGATTTAATCTGCGACGTCCGAGAGGGAGGCTTCGACGCCGTTTTTACGGAAAAGTGCGATGATCTCTAAGAGCTGCTCGGCAATTTTTTTTATTCTGATTCGAAAGAATGGGGATTTTTTTCATATCGGCGCTCCGTCAAGGGTTAAAAGCATACGGGCCTGCTTATAACTCAACTTTCGGGTTTCGTCTCAAATGGAGCGAATTTGTGATCAAATCGTGGAGGCGATTTGATCACACCAGGAAGCCGAGAACGACGATCCCCCAGCAAACGGCGGCGGCAACCGCGAGCCGTTTTTTTCGGACGGCATCCTCTGTCTTGATTGCCATCCAGGTGAGTCCCGCTGCGGCAAAGAAGACGATAACGGCGAGTCGTTTCATGGATCAAGACGCTGGTACGATTTGCCTTCGTGGCCCGGAAAGCGACCGTACCATGGCTTATTCATATCCGAGATCGGCAAGATGCTCATCGCTCAGGCCTACGTAATGGGCCACTTCGTGGACCACGGTGATTTCGATTTCCTCTTGAAGCTCTTCGATGGTTTCGCAATAGAGCTCGAGGGGTTCCTTGAAGATCAGGATCGTATCGGGGTAGAGAGGCGGTTCGACCGCGGAGCGCTCCGGCAGGGGGATTCCGGTGTACACGCCGAACAGGGTTTCCCCCGGGGGCACGCCCATCTCCTGGAGAAGTTCGGCGTCCGGCCTCTTTTCGATGGAAATGGCCAAGTTTTGCATATGGTCGCGGATCACGTCGGGGATCCGGGCAAGAGCCCCTTCCACGATCCGCTCGAATTCTTTATGGCTGAGATTCAATTTTCCGCCTTTTTATCGGGCCCGGGGTAGGTGCTGAGCTCCAGCACGCAGCCCTGCTTGGGCCGCTTTCGGGTGCCGCCCAGGATTTTCGCCACCTTTGCCCCAGTGACCACGTTTTCCTTGGTGAGACGCCGGATGACATCGGCCGCGGCCTTGTCGTTGAGCCGGCCGAAGCAGTCCGCCATGGCCAGCTCATGGCTGAGTCCTTTTCTGACCAGATAGACGGTGTCCTTGCCGCCCTGACCGCTCCCATCCCATATCAGCCGGACCTTTTCCCCGACCTTGAGCTTTTTCAAGGCTTCCTGGCGGTCGCTTCCATCGATGTTGCTGTATTCCACACCGACCGCCGCGGTCCTGAACCGTTCGAGGTACTTATCGTCGCTGCGTTTGCAGAAGATCTCCTTGAGGTCGACCTGTTCTTTTCCCCTCTTGTAGCGAAGCAGTATTTGCTCAAGTGCGTTGAGAAGACCCATTGCAGTAGCTTTCCTTTTCAAATCCCGACCGCAGGAATCCGGTGGCACCAGGGGGCGGTTTTCAAGGGGTTACTGGGATTTGTGAATCATCTTTTCTTTTGCGTCCATCCCTGTAAAAGTGACATCGAAGATCAACGAGACGATATACACGGCAGCGGCGAGGGCAAGCAGAATGCCTATGGCCTTGAGCATCGGTTTGGGCTTGAGAAGAATCAAAATGATCAGCACTACAACGCCGATGATCACCCCGATTCTGTGCGCATAATAAAAACTTACGACAACATTTGCGAGATGATCCAGGTCCATGGTCTTTTTCCCCATCTGCTGACATCGGCCGGGGTCGGAGAATACCTGCTGCTTGCAGCGCACAGACTGTATCCTGATCCTGCTGCGGGAGTCAATGCCAGAGGACTTTACGGCATCGATTCCCGCAGCGCAGCGGCGGCCAGCCGATCCCGCCTTCTTTCCGATTGGACAGCTGTTTCGCTGATAAGGGCTTGTCGGGCGGCCAACCGGCCGGGCAAAATTCCTTGCAAATCGTCCGTCTTTGACGGTAGATGTCTGGCTATCTGAAATACCGAAAAAAAGAGTAAAAAGGCCGCGTCATGAACCGGATCCTTTTTCTGAAAAATCCGATACTCGACTATGCATGGGGCTCAAAAACGGCCATTGCCGAACTTTTAGGCGAACCCTGTCCTTCAGAAGGCCCCCAGGCCGAAATGTGGATGGGCGCTCACCCGAAGGCCGCATCGAACATAGCCTGGGAGGGCAAACCCCTTCCACTGTCGGATCTCATCGCCCGATACCCCAACCAGATTCTCGGCATCGCTGCAGCAAAAAGATTCGACGCGCGTCTGCCTTACCTGTTCAAGGTCCTGGCGGCGGCCGAGCCGCTTTCGATCCAGGTTCATCCCGATCGGAACCAGGCAAGACAGGGATTTGAACGGGAAAACCGGATGGGGATCCCGCTGGATGCCCCCGAGCGCAACTACAAAGACGACAACCACAAGCCAGAGTGTATTTGTTCATTGACGCGGTTCTGGGGGCTCAACGGGTTTCGCAATATCGGGGACATGCTCGACTATTTTGCCAGGCTGGAGGTCAGCAGCCTGGACGACGAGCAGGCCCTTCTGCGAAAGGGGGACCTGAAGTCCTTTTTCGAGTCCCTGATCACCATGGGCGCTGCACAGAAAAAGCGGGTGACTGCGGAGGTCGGCGACCTTGCGAGGGTCGCAGAGGCCGACGATCCGGTGTTTCGCTGGATCAGTTCTCTGCAGCGAAGATATCCCGGAGATATCGGTATTCTCGCTCCGATTTTCCTGAATCTTGTCTGTCTGAGACCCGGCCAGGCGATGTTTCTGAAAGCAGGAGAGCTTCATGCCTATCTGGAAGGAACCGGGATCGAATTGATGGCCAGTTCCGACAACGTCCTGCGAGGGGGGCTGACCACCAAACACGTGGATGTGCCCGAACTGCTGCGGGTGCTCAATTTCGAATCCCGGCATCTCGAAATCCTGGAGGCGGAACCGGTGGGCACAAGCGAGCGGGTTTTCCCGTCAAGGGCAGAGGAATTCGTCCTTTCGGTGATCGATGTGAAGGACGGCGACACGCACGAAAGCCAAAAGCACCGCAGCGCCGAAATTCTGCTGTGCACGGCGGGTCGACTGAACCTGCTAGAAGAAGGCGGGCATGCAACGGCAGTGAAAAGCGGGGCGTCTTTTCTCGTTCCGGCGGCGGCCCCGGTCTACCGCATCACCGGTAAAGGAACGCTGTACAAGGCATCCGTGCCGACATGATGCAAAATTGACAGCCTTGCCAGAGTGGTTATGGTTCCTTTCGATTTTATGATAAAAAATTCAACTGATGATGTCCTGAAAAAAAGATATGTGTTTATCCTGAATCCTCCAGTTCGAGTCTCCTGGAGTTTTCTAAAGAACCGGCAAAAGAAATTCTGACCTCTGACAACCCTGATCAGGAGGCGCCATGACGAAAAACGACAGCACTATCCCCAAGGGAACGCCCTTTCATCTCACAGACGGAATTGCCTACGCCGACGATTCGGTGGTGAGCAAAACGATCCTGAAAAAAGACAGCGGCAACGTGACCCTCTTTTCCTTCGACAAGGGCCAGGGCCTGTCCGAGCATACGGCTCCGTTTGACGCCATCGTCCAGGTGCTCGACGGCAGCGCCGAAGTCCGGATCGGAGGAGAAGATCGGACAGTCGACGCCGGACAGATGATCATCATGCCGGAGAACGTGCCCCATGCGCTGCAGGCCAGGGAGCGGTTCAAGATGCTCCTAGTAATGATAAAGAGCGAGTAAACGCATCACGGTTGGTGAAACTCCCCGTGCTGCCATAAAGGGCGGGGTTTTTGCGGGATATGGAAAAATCCGAAATCCGAAATCCGAAACAAATTCGAAATTCAAAAGATCCAATGACCGAAACATTCGGCACCGTCTCGGTTGATTCGGCACGGGGTGCTCCAGCCTACCCAGCCGAAGGGGCAGCGTTTCGGTCATTTGAATTTGGGTCATTTGGGATTGTTTCGAATTTCGATATTCGGACTTCGAATTTAGGATCCTCCCTTTGCCCCTTTGATCGCTTTTGCCCTCCGGGAATCAAGCCTCCCGGGATGTACGTTTCACCCAGAACACCATCACCGCGGTTTGAAGCCCGGACAGCACGATGAAGTAAAAAATCCAGGCCGGGATTCCCCCCACCGTCGGTCCCGGCTTTCCCCAGGCCCAGAAGTCGATCGCCAGAAAAAAAATCCCGGCCAGCAAATACAGATAGGGGCTTTGCAGAAAGTCCGGGGATCGCATCTTCAGTCTGCCTTCCTTGAATGCCAGAAAGGCGTGCACGGCCAGGTAGACGGAAAACGACGCCGCCATGATCCAGATCACCGGCAAGAAGGGTCCGGCCGATATCTTTTTGAAATAAAACAGCAGCAGCAGCCCCTCACCGCAAAGGATCGACCAGATCGCCGCCGCCGGATAGACGCGACGCAGGTAGAGCCCGAAGATCACTGTGGGAAACAGCACGGCAAGGCCGGTGAATGTCTGGGTGGCGATCTGAAGTATCGTCGCCGGCGGGTTCCAGGCCAGGGCCAGCCCGGCAAGACTTAGAAAAATGACGAAAATTCTCCCGATTACGCTGTCGTTTGTTTTTTTCGCTCCGGCCATCGGGGCGATGTCCCGGCTGAAGATGGACGAAAGGGTCAGCAGCTGGGAATCCATGGTCGACATCAGGGCCGCCAGTCCTGCCGCCATCACCAACGCGGCCATGGCATCGCCGGAAATCCGGGTCAGCACCATGGGCAGAATCCGGTCGGCTTCTTTGCCGATCAGGTCGGGAAAGGACAAGGTCGCCATGACCCCGACGGCGATGGGCAAAAAGAACACGGCGGTGCAAACCAGCGGGTAAAGCAGCATGATTTTCGACAGGCTGCGTTCATTTCGGGCCGAAAAAAACCGTTGAAAGAGCTGGGGGAACATCGGGTCGCAAAAAAACCACAGCAGCATGTAGCTGAACCAGATGCCGACCGTGTATCTTCCTGCTGCCCCGGGGCGGGAGAAAAGTTCGGGAGAGGCGGCCAGCACCTTCTGGTGGGCGCCGATAAACCCGCCATGGTGGGCGGCCACGATCAGCACCGACGCCAGCAGGAGCAGAAACATCAGCGTGCCTTGAAACACATCGGTCCAGGCAACGGCGCGCATCCCGCCCCGGAGGGTATAGACGACGATGATCCCGGTGACCAGCAGGCAGCCGCCGAAATAGGGAAGCCCGACGAGCTCTTCGAGAACGTAGCCTGCGGCCATGGGCTGCAGGGCCAGGTAGGGGATGGTAAAGACGATCATCGCCAGAGAAAACAGAAAGGAGAGCATGGGGCTGTTGTACATGTCGGTGACTAGTTCCGGAGGCGTGACAAGTCCCCGGTCCCGGCCCCGTTGCCAGATCCGGCGCCCCAAAATCCAGAAGGTCAGGGCCATGAAGCCGGTCCCGAACCCCATGATGGGGAAAAAAGCATACCCGTCCCGGTAGCCGGCCCCGGAGGTGCCGAACACGGTAAAGGCCGAAAAATTGGTGGCCACCATGGTGCCGAGAAGGACCAGCGTCCCGAGCTTCCGGTCGGCCAGAAAATAGGTTTCCGGCGGCGATTTCCAGCGGGTGCGGGCGATGAAGCCGACGGCCAGCACCATGAGAAAATAGGCAATCAAAATGGTGATCTTGACGGTCACGAAACGCCTCCAGAAAGCAAAAAAGCCATCCCGAGGTCGGGATGGCTTTTCGCCAGAGGAAAGAGCCTGACATAACCTTACAAAAAGGGGCCAAATTATTAGAGCCAATGATATCGAAAATCGCCGGTCTTGTCAATGTTGCCGGTGAAACCTCCTGCGGCCCTCCCGACAGCTTGTTTTGCATGGGGTTGTTTATTACCAAATGAAGGACCCTCCGGGGCTTGATCCGGAGGGTCGTTCATTTGGTCGCTTTCTTGTAGATCCTGGTCTGTTCTCCCACCAATTGCGGAAGGTCCGGGCTGTCGATGTTTTCCTCGATGAGCCTTTCAAAGGCGCTGCCGATCACGACCCCGTCGGACATCCTGGAAAGTGCGGCCACATCTTCCGGGGTCGACACCCCGAAGCCGACGCAGATCGGAAGGGCGGAAACCTCCCGAAGAAGACCCACCTGGCCTCCGACCAGATTCGTGTCGAGGCCGGCGCTTCCCGTGACGCCGGTTTTAGAAACCAGATATAAAAATCCGGCCGCATCGCCGGCGATGGTCTTCATCCGCTCCTGAGGGGTGGTCGGCGCGATCAGCCGGATCAGGGCGAACCGGGCAAAATCCCATCCGGCGATCAGCTCGGCCGATTCTTCGGGGGGCAGGTCGACAATGAGGGCGCCGTCGGCGCCGGACGTGACGGCATCCCGGTAGAAGCGGTCCGCTCCGTAAGCCAGGATGGGATTGTAATAGGAGAACAAAATGATCGGTATTTTTGTTTCCTTTCGCAGCCGGGCGGTCATCTCCATGATCAGGGAAAGCCGGGTCTTGCTCTTCAGGGCCCTGGCCGACGATCGTTGGATCACCGGTCCGTCGGCCGTCGGATCCGAGAAGGGTATCCCGAGTTCCAGGATGTCCAGACCGGCCCGGCACATGGCGCGGACGATCTGAAAGGACCGCTCGGGGTCCGGATCCCCGGCGGTGACAAACCCGACCAGGGCCTTTTCCCCGCGGGTTTTCAATTCAGCGAATGTATTTTCAATGCGATTCATGATCGGCTTTTTCCCTCCATGACCGAGGACACGATGCCCAGGTCCTTGTCTCCCCGGCCGGAAAGATTGACGACGATGACCCGGTCGGCCGGGCCCTTCTTTGCCTCGACCATGGCATAGGCCAGGGCATGGGCGCTTTCCAACGCCGGGATGATGCCCTCCAGGGCGCACAGCGCATGGAAGGCCTCCAGGGCCGCATTGTCATCGACAGCGACGTACCGGGCCCGGCCGCGGTCTTTGAGCAGGGCGTGCTCCGGACCGACCCCCGGGTAATCGAGGCCGGCTGAGATGGAGTGTGCTTCGGCAATCTGGCCGTCTGCGTCCTGAAGCAGGTAGGATTTGGAGCCATGCAGCACGCCGATCGATCCGCTGCACAGGGTGGCGGCGTGCTTGCCGGATGAAAGTCCTTTTCCGGCGGCCTCCACCCCGATCATTTCCACCGGGTCGCCCAAAAAGGGGTAGAACAGTCCCATGGCATTGCTGCCGCCGCCGACGCAGGCGATCAGCAGGTCCGGGAGCCGGCCGGCGGCGGCAAGGATCTGCTCCCGGGTCTCTTCTCCGATCACCTTCTGAAAATCCCTGACCAGCATCGGATACGGATGGGGACCGGCCACCGAACCGATCACATAAAAAGTGTCTTCCACCGCGCCCACCCAGTAGCGAAGCGCTTCGTTCATGGCGTCCTTGAGGGTGCCGGTGCCCGAATCGACCGGATGCACCTCCGCACCAAGAAGCTCCATGCGGCGCACATTCGGCGCCTGGCGCTCGATGTCTTCGACCCCCATGAAGATTTTGCATTCCATGCCGAAAAGCGCGGCCGCCGTGGCGGTGGCCACGCCGTGTTGTCCGGCGCCGGTTTCGGCGATGATTTTCTTTTTGCCCATCCAGTGGGCCAAAAGGGCCTGACCCAGGGTGTTGTTGATCTTGTGGGCGCCGGTGTGGGTCAGGTCCTCACGTTTCAGGTAGATGGCGCCGCCCCCCAGGCGCCGGCTCAAGCGGCGGGCGCGAAACAGGGGGGTCGGACGCCCGGCGTAATTTTGCAGCAGGGCGGCCAGCTCTTTTTGGAACATCGGATTCGGAGAAATGCGTGCATATGCTTTTTCCAACTCCAGCACAGCGGGCATCAGGGTTTCGGCAATATAGCGGCCGCCGTAGGGGCCGAAATGGCCGTCTTCATCGGGAACGTCGCCCCGGAACTGCACAACTCTTTCTTGGCTCATGAAAAAATTCTCCTGCCGGGTCTGTTCGTTTCGGGAAGATTTACGAAGCACCGGGCCAGCTCGTCGATAAAGACGGCGACCTGGGCCGGGTTCTTGCGGCCGGGTTTGAACTCCACCCCGGAGCTGACATCCACCGCCTCGGCAAAAGAAGCGCGCACGGCACGGCAGACGGTGGCCGGCGTAAGCCCTCCGGCGATGACCAGCGGGTATTTTCCGCCGAGCGCCTTTGCCTGGGACCAGTCCCATGCCAGGGCGTTTCCGCCGGGAAGCGGCCCCCCGGCGCACTCCACAAGAAAGGCGTGGGCCGGGTAATGTTCAGCTTCCTTTATAGAGGGAAAGGCGTTGGCAAAAAGGGTCTTGATCACGGAAAGCCCTTCGGCAGCGAGCGCTTCGATGAGCTCCGGGGACTCTTTTCCATGAAGCTGGGCGCAGTCGATGCCGGCCCGGTCCCGGATGCGCAGAATATCGGATGCCGGGGCGTCGACGAACACCCCGACCAGGGCCGTCGATCTTTTCAGGACCCTTCGGATCTCTGCAGCCTGGTCCGCTGCAATGCACCGGGGGCTTTTCGGGAAAAAAACGCAGCCGATCGCATCGGCGCCTGCCGCCTCGCAGGCAGCGGCTTCGTCTGCCCGGGTCAGGCCGCAGATTTTCACCTGGGGCCGCTCACATTTCACGGCAAAGGGACTCATCGATCCTCTCCGATCAGAGCCCGCAGGCGGGCCTCCGGATCGGCGTCCCGTACCAGGGATTCGCCGATCAAAAAGCAGCGGATTCCTGCTGCCAGGTTTCTTTGAACATCTTTGCGGCTTTCGATTCCGCTGGCCGCCACCGGAATCTGGCCCGGATGGAATCGCGGCGCCAGGGCCATGGCCCGTTCGATATCGGTTTCAAAGGTGCTCAGGTCCCGGTTGTTGATCCCGACGATTTTTGCCCCTGCCCGGGTTGCCGCCGCAAGATCTTCTTCGCTGTGGACCTCCACCAGGGCGTCCAGGAAAAGCCGTCGGCACAGATCGATCAGCATTGCCAGCCGCTCTTCGGAAAGAATGCGAACGATCAGTAGCACGGCATCGGCGCCCATGGCCTTGGACTCGAAGACCTGGTAAGGCTCCAGGACAAAGTCCTTTCGAAGCACCGGCAGGCGGCAGGCACCGCGGGCTGCCTGCAGGTCGGCAGGACCTCCCTTGAAAAAAGAAGCGTCGGTGAGCACCGAAACCGCCGCAGCGCCTCCGGCTTCGTATGCGCGGGCAAAAACAGCCGGATCCAGATCAGGATGCAGGATTCCCTTGGACGGAGACGCCCGCTTGATCTCGGCGATGATCCGGACGCCGTCGGCGCAAAGGGCGGCCGAAAATGGGCGAAGATCCGTCCGTGCATCGGCACGGGCCCGGAGATCCTCTATGGGAACGGCCGCCGCCGCACGGCGGACCTCCTCCTTTTTGGCGGCCACGATGGTGGATAAAAAATCGTTCATCCGTTTTCCCGGGAGAATCGGATCAGTTGATCGAGCTTGGTTTCGGCCGCACCGCTGTCGATGGCGTTTTCCGCCAGAGAGATGCCTTTCCGGTAGTCTTCGGCCTTGTCGGCGGCCATGAGAGCGGCAGCGGCATTGAGGAGTACCACGTTTCGGGCCGGCCCCTTTTTCCCGGACAGAATACCCCGGGTGATGTGGGCATTTTCCTGAGCCGATCCCCCGGCCAGAGCATCGGCCGGGGCCGTTTCGGAAAAAAAGTCCTCCGGGTCCACGTCGGCGGTCCGGATCATCCCGTTTTTGAGTTCGGTGACCCGGCTCGGAGCGCAGACCGACATTTCATCGAGGCCGTCGTGGCCGTGCACCACAAAGGCCCGTCTTGCCCCAAGCCGCTGAAGCGCCCGGGCGAACATCTCCGTCAATTCCGGGGCGTAGACCCCCAAAAGCTGGCAGTTGGCGCCGGCCGGATTGGTCAAAGGACCGAGCATGTTGAAAATCGACCGCAGCCCCACCTCTTTCCTGGCCCGGGCCGCATGCTTCATCGCCCCGTGGTAGATCGGGGCGAACAAAAAACCGATGCCGATCTCCTGGACCGCCTCTTCGACGATTTCCGGGTCTGTGTCCAGTTTGACGCCCAGGGCTTCGAGGACGTCTGCGCTGCCGCATTGGCTCGAAACGCTCCGGTTCCCATGCTTTGCCACCGTCACTCCGCAGCCGGCCACGACAAACGCCGTGGTGGTGGAGATGTTGAAGGTCCCTTTTAGGTCTCCGCCGGTGCCGCAGGTGTCCACGACGGTGGTTTCCCCGACCTGGATGCGTTTTGCCTTTCCGCGCATGGCCCGGGCCGATCCGGCCAGCTCCGTGAAGGTTTCTCCCTTGGTGGCCAGGGCGGCCATGAAGGCGCCGACCTGGGCGTCGGTGGCGCTGCCGGAGAGAATCTCTGACATCATCTCTCCGATCTGGTCTTCGTCCAGATCCTGTCGGGCCACGATGGCGGACAGATGCTGCTTGAAGCTCATTTGTTTGCTCCCTTTGGTCGATCATTCCTCGTATGAAACTTCACCCGAAATTGGTGTTTTTTGTAGGGCACGGCCTCCGTGCCGTGCCACCCTGAACGGCACGGAGGCCGTTCACTACATCGGCTGAGGCTTCGACAAAAGTTTCACATTTGATCAAACTGATTGCCTCCCGATCGGCGTCGGGCCTGTCATGTTCAAGAAGTTTCTCAGCATTCGTTTTCCCTTGGCGGTCATGATCGACTCCGGGTGAAACTGAATGCCTTCTGTGAGATGCTCCCGGTGGCGGAGCCCCATGATTTCGCCGTCTTCGGATTCGGCGGTAACGGTCAGGCACTCGGGGAGCCCCTGACGGGACACGACCAGGGAATGATAGCGCATGGCTTTGAACGGCCCCCGGATTCCGGAAAAGACCCCTTTCCCGTCGGCCCTCACCTCCGAAGTTTTCCCGTGCATCAGCCTCCCGGCGCCGACCACCTGTCCGCCGAAGGCCACGCCGACGGCCTGGTGGCCGAGGCATACCCCCAGGATCGGAATGCGGCCGGAAAATTTCGAGATCATCTTCAGGGTGATGCCGGCGTTTTCGGGCCGCCCGGGACCCGGAGAAATGACGATGCCGGCCGGGGCCATCTCGGCGATTTGCTCGGATGAAACGGCGTCGTTTCGAAACACCTCAACGGAAGTTCCCAGCTCCCGCAGGTACTGGACCAGGTTGTAGGTGAACGAGTCGTAGTTGTCGAGCATGAGCAGCATATGGTTTTCCTTGGCTTCGATTTGACTTGAGGCATCCTGGAAATAGAGACGTCCTCGGTCAGCAAAATTCGAAATACGAAGCACGAATCTCGGATTTATTTCTTTTCTCTACGGTGGCTGATCATAGTCCCGGTTTATGTTGAAGCATCCCTCAAAAGCCGCATTGCTTTATCAATTGCCTTGGCCTTGTTGACGGTTTCGATCCTTTCGGTTTCCGGGTCCGAATCGGCGACGATACCGGCGCCGGCCCGGACCGTGAGGCGTCCGTTTTCGACCGCGGCGGTCCGGATGGTGATGGCCAGATCCATGTTTCCGGAAAAAGAGACATATCCGACCGCTCCACCGTAAGGTCCCCGGGGATATTTTTCCAGTTCGGCGATGATTTCCATGGCGCGGACCTTGGGCGCCCCGGTCAGCGTGCCGGCCGGAAACGTGGCCGCCAGAAGATCCCAGGCATCTTTGCCGGCGGAAAGGTGGCAGTTGACGTTGGACACCAGGTGCATCACGTGGGAGTAGCGCTCGATCCCCATCAGGTCCGTTACCTGGACCGTGCCGGTCTCTGCGACTCTTCCCAGGTCGTTTCTTCCCAGATCGACCAGCATCAGGTGCTCGGCCCGCTCTTTTTCATCGGAGAGCAGATCATCGGCCAGCAAACGGTCCTGCTGTTCGGTTTTTCCCCGGGGGCGGGTTCCGGCAATGGGCCGAACCGTGGCCACGCCGTTTTCCAGCCTCACCATGGTTTCCGGAGAAGATCCGATCAGCGTCGTCTCGTCGACCTGAAGAAAATAGAGATACGGCGAAGGATTGACGTAGCGCTGGGCCCGGTACAGCGTCCACAGATCCTGAGGTGCCGGACAGGAAAAGGGTTGGGAGATCACCGTCTGGATCACGTCTCCGGAGAGAATGTATTCTTTGATTTTGCGGACCCGGGCCCGATACTCGCCTTCTTCGATTCTGGGCCGAAGGTGGAGATCCTCGATGCCGGCTGTCGCCTGGGCCGTTTGAATCGGTTTTGCCATTTGCCGCAATACGGCGGCGATCCGCTGCTGTCCTTCGACAAACTTCTTTTCGGCTTGTCCGGAGTCGTCCAAAAACATGATGGCCAGCACCAGAAGGGTGTGACGGACGTTGTCGGAGATCAGCACCGTGTCGGGAATGACAAAAGAAGCCAGGGGCCTTCGGTCGGAAAGCCGGCTGGGAATGTTTTCGAAAAAAGAGACGGCTTCATAGGTCAGATAGCCCACCAACCCCCCCCAAAACCGGGGAAGCTCCGGCATCCGCGCTGGACGGAACCGGGCCATCAGCTTTCTCAGCACCGGAAGCGGCGAGTCGGAAAAAGGAATTTCTTCGGTTGCGCCGTTGTTTTGCACCTGCACCCGGTCTGCAAATACCCGCACCCGGGAATGGGCTGAAATTCCCAGAAAGCTGAATCTTCCCCAGCGTTCTCCGCCTTCGACCGATTCCAGGAGAAACACAGGGGCTGACGAATGGTAGAATTTTTTCAGCAGCGATACCGGTGTATCGGTGTCTGCGAGAATTTCCGCACCCACCGGAATCACGTTCGCCTCCGCCGACAAGGCGGCAAACCGATCTTTATCCGGAAACCGGTTCAGAATCATAAGTTTATTCCTCTGAATTTCGAATTTGATGGTTTCGTAAAAAGTCCGAATTTTCCTTTTTCCGTCATTCCCGCGAAAGCGGGAATCCAGTTATTTCGAGAACTTCTGGATGCCGGATCAAGCCCGGCATGACGCTTCGGGCACTTTTTACGATGTCATCGAATTTGATGCTTTACAATTGTCATCGCCGGAACGGAGAAACGTTTCCGGATCCTTTTCCAGCGGTAAAAAGTTTCATTCGCAACCAAAAAAGGGCCGGGGAGGCATCTCCACGGCCCTTTTTCAAAAAAAAGACCGCGGGCAGCCTGGCTGCCCGCGGTCCCGAAAATCGGCGAAAAAAATGAAATTATGTCGCAGGGACGGTGCAGGCAGACCGGCGTCGCCAGCTGTACCAGCACCAGTAAAGGTCTTTTCTGTGTCGTTGATGAATGGTCGAATTCATATCGTCCGCCTTCAAAATGGGGCATCATTATCCGCGGTCTCCCGAATTGTCAAGCTTTTTTATCCGGAAAAAGGCTTGACACTGTCAAGCGCCCTGGCATATGACATGCACCAGAAACGCAGAAACAAGGAGAACCTCGCAGATGCACACTTCATTCGGCAGACAGGGCAGCTATTGGTATTATTATTTTCGCACCGGTCTGCCCGGAGTGCGCTGAACCGAGAACCAACAGTGCAAAAAGCCGCGGGCAGACCGAGACTGCCTGCGGCTTTTTATTTTATGAAAAGGGCCGCGGCGCGACAGTTCGCTTGCGGCCCTTTTTGCACCAGGCTCAAACCCCACAAACGATCCGAAAGGATAGATCGATGCAGCGCACAGAGGATGTCAGAATCGTCAACTACTCCCTGCTGCCCTCGCCGACGGTGCTTGCACAGGAGCTTCCCGGCACCGAAGCCGCCAGACGGACAGTGGTTTCCGGAAGGGAGCAGATCCAGAATATCCTGACCAAGAAGGACCCGCGAATGCTGCTGATCGTCGGGCCCTGCTCCATTCACGAGGAAAAATCGGCATTCGAGTACGGGCAGCGGCTGTTGGCGCTTTCCGAAAAGGTGAAAGACTCCATGGTGATCGTCATGAGGGTCTATTTCGAAAAACCGCGAACCACCGTCGGGTGGAAGGGGTTGATCAACGACCCCAATCTGGACGGCAGCTGCGATATTCACGCCGGGCTGAGAAAGGCCAGAAAGATCCTTTTGAAAATCACGGAAATGGGCCTCCCCACCGCAACGGAATTTTTAGAAGCGATCACCCCCCAGTATATTGCCGACCTGGTCTGCTGGGCCGCCGTCGGCGCCCGGACCACCGAGTCCCAGACCCACCGGGAGATGGCCAGCGGGCTGTCGATGCCGGTCGGCTTCAAGAACGGCACCGACGGAAACCTGGCGTCGGCGGTCAATGCGTTGATCGCTTCCCGTGCCCCCCAGGGCTTTTTGGGGATCGACCGGGATGGGTATCCCTCTGTGGTCAAGACCGCCGGCAATCCATACGGCCACTTGGTGCTCCGGGGAGGCAGGCGCCCGAACTACGATCCGATCAGCATCGAGGAGGCCCGGCTGTCCCTGATCACCGAAGGTCTTCCCGACGCCATTCTCGTGGACTGCTCCCACGGCAACTCCAAGAAAAAATACCAGGGGCAGGGCCATGTGTGGCACACGATCCTGGACCAGCGCATCGGTGGAAACGATGCGATCATCGGCATGATGCTCGAAAGCCATCTCTCGGAAGGAAACCAGAAGTTTTCCCCGAACTTGGACGAGTTGCGTTACGGGGTATCCATCACCGACCAGTGCATCTCCTGGGAGACCACCGAATCGCTGGTCCTCTCGGCCCACGAGAAGCTGCGGGCGGCCGGGCTGCCCAATTGACCGTTTGGTCATCCAGCCCAGCCGCTGGCCGGGGCGGGATTCAAATTTCCAGATTCAAGATTCTCCGGCCGGCTCTGCGATGCTCGGCGCGGGACGATGGGCTCCCCCGAGGGTATTC
>CAYPFH010000062.1:0-15603 GCA_964409825.1 uncultured Desulfobacterales bacterium
AAGCAGGCGACAAGATCGGTCTTTTCATGTTGTCGCTCCTTTCCCCTTGCTTGTTGAAAATGCGCTACCGCGTGTTTGCATTTGAAAAAGAATCATCGAAACGATCCGTATCCTATAATCCGCCCGCCGATTCAGAGATCATCCAGCCGAAGCCCTTTGGCCTGGTAGGGCAGATTTCCATATTGCCTGAAATCGACCGTCGGCCTGTCGTTATGGACCAGGTCGTAGTGGCAGTCGACGCAGCGCTTCTCGTAGCCGGGCCGGGCATGAACCACCGAACGGTGGGCCCGCATGGCGCCCCTGTTGTGCGGCATGTAAAGCAGGTTTCGATGGCACTTCTGGCACTGGTCGTTGGCGAAAAACTCGTAGGCCGCTTTGCGGTTTTTTTCCCGGTCGTATTCTTCGATGATGAAATGCTTCACCACGTCCTTTGCACCGTGGTAGGTCTTGGCAAAAAAGAAATCGAAGGTGTCGTGCGGGGCGGGAAGATGGCAGTCCATGCAGTCGGCGACGACCCCGGAGGCGTTGTTGGCATGGGTCGAATTTCGCCATTCCTGCACCGCGGGCTTGATTTCATGGCAGGTGGCGCAAAAACCCGGAGTGGAGGTGCGCACCATCGTGAAATAGGTCATGGAAAACAAGGGAAGGCGACGACAACACCTACGGCGACCCAGATGACGATCTTGGTGTATCGGTTCATGGCGGCCGGCCTTTTGAAACAAAGAAACAGGTTTGGAACGAGGCTGTCAGATCAGAACGGCAAAAAAACCCCAGGTAAAATCGCGATTATTGCCGTATATGTGACATCTAACCCAACATTGACTTTCGTCAAGGGGAAAAAACAAGGCAATGCAATATTTGACAATGCGCTTATCCGGGATCCTCCGGCGTCGGGCGTCGTTCAGGACCGGGCGCTTCCCGTTTTGACACGGTCCCGATCCTGCCTTAGAATTGATTAGTCAACTCAAGGGGCCGGGGTGCCTTGTCTGCCACGTTTTCTGCCACGTCCGCAAAGGCGGGCATCCAGTGGGTTAGGGAAACCGTCACAAAACCTCGAATTTTTCTAAAATGAAAATCAGGGAGCTCGACAGCGATGGATGAATCTTCCGTTAAGGGACACGACGCCTGCAAGCTGGATGCTGAAACCGCAGCCTCTCACCGGCAAAAACTGACTGCGGTGGCTGAACAGATCATCGACCACTGCGACGACGACCAGTGTTTCAGCCACATCGACTATGAGCCGATCCCCTCGGAAGGATACGTCGCCGAAGTGATTGCCGGCTTCCGGGAAATCCTGTTTCCGGGATTCTACAGCCGGGAAAAACTCGATCCGGTCAACCTGAAATATACCGTGGGCCAGAAGGTTTCGGTGCTGTACGACCTTCTTGCCGAGCAGGTCACCCACAGCGTCCGCCATGAATGCTTCCGTCACGACCTGCCCTGCTCCGAATGCGAAGAAAGAGGCCACACCATTGCGCTGAGCGTTCTGGAAAGCATCCCGAAGCTCCGGCGGATACTTGCCACCGATGTGCTGGCCGCCTATGACGGCGATCCGGCAGCCAAAAGCTACGACGAAATTATCTTCAGCTACCCGGGCATCCATGCCATCACCGTGTACCGGGTGGCCCACCGACTGTTCGAGCTCGGCGTTCCCCTGCTGCCGCGGATCATGACCGAAGCCGCCCACGGCGCCACCGGAATCGACATTCATCCGGGGGCCAGCATCGGGGAGCGCTTCGTGATCGACCACGGCACCGGGGTGGTCGTCGGAGAAACCACCGAAATCGGCCGAAATGTCCGCATATACCAGGGGGTCACCCTGGGTGCGCTTTCCCTGCCAAAGGACGCCGGAGAAAAGTTCCGGGGCAAAAAGCGCCATCCGACCATCGAAGACGATGTCATCATCTATTCCGGGGCGACCATCCTCGGCGGCAACACGGTCATCGGCGCCCGCTCGGTGATCGGCGGAAACGTATGGCTCACCGAATCGGTTCCACCGGACACCAAGGTGCTTATCAAAGAGCCGCAGCTGATCTACAAATAAATGCCATGGGCCGGTTCGCTGGCGCAAACCGGCCCATGGCATTTATATGATTTAATTTCGGAACCCCATTTTGCGGAGCGTTCTAAGAGTAGGGAGGCTTAAGATGAGAATATTTTCCGATGTGGTGGAGACGATCGGGGGCACCCCGCTGGTGCGGCTCAACCGCATGGCAGAAGGGCTCAAGGCGGAGGTGTCGGCCAAGCTGGAGTTTTTCAATCCCTTAGGCAGCGTCAAGGACCGGATCGCCGGGGCGATGCTCCGAGCGGCCGAGGCCGAGGGAAAAATCGGGCCGGAGACCCGAATCGTCGAGCCCACTTCCGGCAACACCGGCATCGCCCTGGCCTTTGTCTGCGCAGCCCGGGGATACCGGCTCACCCTGGCCATGCCCGAAACCATGAGCGAAGAGCGCAAAAAACTGCTGCGCCACCTCGGAGCCGAAATGATCCTCACTCCCGGAGACGACGGCATGAAAGGCGCCATCGCCGCAGCAGAGCGGATTCTTGCCGAAGACCGCAATGCGTTCATGCCCAACCAGTTCGCCAATCCGGCAAACCCGAGGGTGCACCGGGAAACCACGGCCAAAGAGATCTGGAGCGACACCGATGGAACGGTCGACGTCTTCGTGGCCGGAGTCGGAACCGGCGGCACGATCACCGGCGTCGGGCAGGCGCTCAAGGAAAGAAAACCCGGTGTCCGTATCGTTGCAGTCGAGCCGGCGGGATCGCCGGTGCTGTCGGGAGGCTCTCCGGGAAAGCACAAAATCCAGGGGATCGGGGCCGGATTCGTGCCGGAGGTGCTCGACCGGTCGATCATCGACGAGGTCATCACCGTGGAAAACGACGACGCCTTTGAAATCGCCCGACGTCTGGCAGACCAGGAAGGCATCCTGTGCGGCATCTCTTCGGGCGCCGCCGCATGGGCGGCCCTGACCGTGGCCCGGCGCCCCGAATCCGCAAACAAGCGGATCGTCGCCCTGCTGGCAAGCACCGGGGAGCGGTATATCAGCACGGAGTTGTTTGTAAAGTAAAAGCTCGTCCTCTTTGTCAACTTTGGTGCCCGGAAGCGTGTGCCAGCCGAAAAGAATCGTGATGCAGAGGCTCCAAACAGTTACACAAAATCCTTTTTGGTAGTCTTTTGTTAAACCCTGATTTTAAAATAGGGAATCAGACCTGAGCATACGAAAAAATTGGCTCGAATACTCGACCGGCTGAATGCCGCAAAAGAAATAAAGGATATGAACTATCCCGGTTCTTTCTTGCACCGCCTGAGCGGCGATAGGGAGGGTCAGTATCCGGTGAGAGTGTCGGGTAACTGGAGGATGTTTTTTGAATTTAAAGGCGGCGACGCATACGTTGTCGATTATGGCGATTACCATTAGGAGCGGGAAATGAAAACAATGACAAGACGTCCAACGCATCCGGGCGAAATCATAAAAGAAGACTATCTTCTTTCCCTTTCTATCACCATTAAAAATATGGCTGAGAAGCTCGGGGTTTCCAGGAAAACGCTATCAAAAATCATTAATGAACGGGGCGCCATTACCCCCGATATGGCCTTGCGGCTGTCTCGAGCTTTCGGAACAACTCCGGAGTTATGGCTAAAATTGCAGACAAATTATGATCTTTGGCAAGCCCTCACAAATACTCAGGAGTGGAAGAAGGTAAATCCCTTGTCGAATGAAATTCTGCAATCGAGCACCTCATAGACGGAAAGCCACGATACCCAAAAGTTGTGGTTTCCCGGATTCGAATTATGCCGCGCTTTAGGGAGTGCTAGTCCGCGGTCTGGCTATATGGTTGGGCACCAAGGAATAATGCCGATAGTGTTTGGCCCCGAGGCTCATGAATTGGAACGGTATCGTTTAGATTCTTACAGTGGACAGAATTTGTGAATAGGATAATCATCCTTGAGCAGGAAAAATCGGTAACGACGTATAGCCGCCGATAACTATGCCCAGCTGAACTCCCTTCTGTATGCATGTCATGTTCAGCCATCGGTCATCGGTTGCTTTTCCCTGGTTTGGAATGACTTCCTTTACTGAGGCTTCCCTTGTAAACATATTCTTGCGGTTCCACCATACGATTAGACTGGCAGCAATAATCAGCATATACGTATCGTAGGGCTGAGCATCAGGAAAGATCGGATTCATGAGCGAGAAATGGAAGAATGCAGACAGCAGGATGCTGCCTCGCGACCTGTTGAACAGTGCGGTTGCAATGACACTGATTGCCAGGCATCCGGCAAAGAATGCCGTGAACGACCACTCGCTCTGCTGGGTTCCGCCTAATAGGAATGCAGGCATATGCCACAGCCCCCATATGGCTCCAAGAATCAGCCCGGCCCAGACGGGGGCGAACTTCCTTTGCAGAAGGGGCAGCGCAAGCCCCCGCCAGCCGAACTCCTCGACCGGGCCTTTGATAGCGGCGAGGAACAGCGCCACGAACAGAGACTGAAGGGACGTAAATGGAACCGGTTCCGTAAAAAGGTTACCTCTTAACGCGGAACCGCCAATAAAAATCAACGGAATGCCAATAATCAGAAAGGCATACCAGGCCACACTGCAGCGCCAGAGCAATGCCCGTCCGAGGAAACGCCGCAGGCCGGTGAAGCCACCGTTGCGGGCAACAAGAATAAACGCTGCGATTGCAGGCGCGTAAACGGCCAGGAAAAAAAGGGGATGGTTGCCAGTGAGTTGGCCAAATACTGTTCCCATAAGTTCCGGGAGAAAGATGTACAGTCCGAGGATACCCCAGGCCATGCCGAACGAGATCAGCAGAAAGGGGGTAAAAGAACGGAATTGTATCCGGTATGCTTCACGAACCGGAGTGATTGATTTCATATATTGTTCCTTTTTATCTCATTTCTTTCTTCCGATGAATACCTGCATTAACCGCTCTTCAATGATCCTCAACACATCATCATCACTGTCGATAATCCCTATGTCTGTATTGATCTGGACGGAAAATATTGATCCGTGCCAAAGAGGTTCCCCGCTTCTACGTGCGTGGGCAGGCGGAATCCGTCGAATGACTGAAATTCGGAGAGATACCCTCCGAAAGGTTGCAGCCGGTGCTGCTTCTCAGGATTGGCATTGCTCCACCGGTCAAAGCAGACCCGGATCGGCTGACCATCAGGTGCCACAGTGACGTCGACAGACTGTACCAGATCCTGATGTCTTACAATAAGTCAGGCACAGTCCATATCCACCTGCTCCCATGCAACACCGGGGCCGGGCAGCACCACAGCCGGTGTCCAGAACACAGCTTCGGCCACATAACGTCCAAAAGCCGACCGTGTATGATCCGGGATCCCGCCCATGCGTGCCACGGGCAGCAGTCCCATCAGCCAGAACCGTGTCCAGCACTCGCTGTCAGACCCGGAGAGCGTTATCAAACCGTGGCGTGCCCGCATTTTCCAGATAAAACCGACAGGCATGGCCAGGATCTGCGTTGCTGTCATGTGGAGATAGCCGGGCTTGGTCCTGGTTCCCATTCCAAACCGCCCTGACATGCTGATTTTGGCCACCCGGTAAAGCGGTGTGCCCGGCTTGATTGTGTAGAGGAAATACCGTCGGGCTGGTTCCGGCAGATCAGCAATCATCCCGGGATCGAAACGTGCCGGCTGCGCTGGCTGCATAGACATAAGCCGATGCATGGCTTCACGATCAGTCCGGTGATCCAGAAACCGCCAGGCAGAAAACGCCACCCCCGCAAAAACAATTATCAATAGAAAAGTGGTCAGCATCATCCAGGTTCTTTATGAATTATTGCAAATTATGCCAGGATTTGAAGGTTAATTCAGAAATTTCAAATTCCCAACAAGGCAAAATTCCGTTTTCCAATGTCGTTCATCTTTAGTCGGATAGCAGTTTTTGGATAATTGTATCCTTTATTTTTTATGGATTAGGTATGCTTTACTTATTCACTAATCCACAATTTTCTACTATACTTCCAGTTGGTCCGGCTTAAGTCAATCAAATCAGTATGCGAATGCCAGTAGGAATCAGGTTTATGATTCCGATTTGAACACCACTGGTCGCCGTGGCTGCATAATTGACAAAGCCAAGCTGTAAACCTTCGCATATTGGCTGGCAATGGAGCGAAGCGGAATTGCCAGCAGTCCGAGTTAATGCGGTGGTTAGCCCTTTTTGTCCGTGTCGGTGTTGAGCCCCACGAGCGTTGTTGATTCCTCGCGCAGCAGCGGAACATCGTGTTCAATGATTGCCCACACGAGGGCGTTATCCACAGTCGGATACTCATGGGTCAGCTGGTTCCGGAAATCCACTATCCTTCGCGCGCGCGTGATGGAGTCAAAGGTGCTTGGAGCGACACGGTAAAGGGCCGCCATCGCCTCACCGATGATGATAAACTCCCTTTCGACAGAGGAGCGTACAAGACGGTTTGTTTCATAGTCCTCAAGTTTTAGGCCACTCACTGCAACGGTGATCGCGTCGCAGGAATCGATGATGTCCGCCAGATAGGCGCGCTCGTCACGCGGCATAGAGCACCTCTTTCGTCCGTTCGATTTCGCGAGCGATGTATGGATTCTTGACTGCTCCTACCATAACAAGATCGACCTTCATCCTAAGCAGAGCTCTGAGTTCCTCAAGCATGCCAAAGTAAGCATCCACTCTTTCATATGGCTCCATAGGCACAAACTCCACAAGTAAATCCAGGTCGCTCTCATCAGAACGAAAGTCAGCGTTCAGAGCCGAGCCAAAAACGTGCAACCGCGCCACGCCATGTCGCGAGCAGGCCTCCGAAATCTGTTTACGTTTGCTTTCGAGAATTCCGATCATAACAGACCTCCCAAAAGTATTTTACATGCAAAAACTTGTCGGGACAATATTTGGCTCAAGGACATGAACTTTTGCAACGACCAATAAAAATGGGCTAACGTTGAAATTAGCGCGTAGGTGGGCTGAACTTGTCAAGCCCAACGTCCGTGGACGACTTTCAAAAATTGTTGGGCTTCGCTTCTCTCAGCCCAACCTACGAATAGCCTTAGATCAGAATATCCTCAAAGGGAAAGCATCGTAATACTGCTTCACCAATCCTTTCTATTTCTCGACGACGATTCGCGGAATATTACCATTAATGCCCGATATGATTGGGCTAACTACCATCGTCAATTGGAGATAGGGGACTGCGAGTCACCCTGGAATACCGTTCCGAGGGAAAAACGATCTGGTCGAAACTTTCGGTTTGCCCAGCAAATCAGATCTCCAGGAGCATTCGCTCCGGATCCTCGATGAACTCCTTGATCCGGCGCAGGAAGGTCACCGCCTCTTTTCCGTCCACGACCCGGTGGTCGTAGCTCAAGGCCACGTACATCATGGGGCGCACCACGATCTCGTCGTCGATCACCACCGGCCGCTTTTCGATCTTGTGCATCCCTAGGATGCCGCTCTGGGGGGTGTTTAAAATCGGGGTGCTGAGCAAAGAACCGAAGACCCCGCCGTTGGTGATGGTAAAGGTGCCGTCTTCCAGATCGGAGAGCTCCAGCCGGTTTTTTTTGATCTTCTCGATAAAATCGACGATGGCCTTTTCCAGTTCGGCAAAGCTCTTTTTTTCCGCATCCCGGATCACGGGAACCACCAGCCCCCGGTCGGACCCGACGGCGACGCCGATATTGAAGTAGTCGTGGTAGACGATGTCTTTTTCTTCGAGGTAGGCGTTGATCTCGGGAAACTCCTTGAGCGCCTCCACGCAGGCCTTGATGAAAAAGGACATGAAGCCCAAGGAAATGTTGTACTGCTTTTGAAACGGTTCTTTGTATCGGGTCCGGATGGCCGTGGCCCGGCTCATGTCGATCTCGTTGAAGGTGGTCAGCATTGCCGTATTCTGTTTGGCTTCCAGGAGGCGCGCGGCGATGCGCTGCCGGATCGGAGACATCTTCTTGCGCCGGACCCCGGCCTCTGCCGGCGGCTTTTCTTCAGCCTCTTTCTCCGGTTTTTTCCCTTCTTTTTCCGGGCCGGCCTTTTCCAGGAAAAGGAGGACGTCTTCCTTGGTGATGCGCCCCCCCGGTCCGGTGCCGGCAATGTCGCCGGGATCGAGGTCCTTTTCCTCGATCAGCCGCCGAACCGACGGAGAAAGCGTTCTTTCCCGATCCGTCCCGGCTTCCGGTCGACCGGCATCGGCCCGGGGCTCTTTTTTCTTCTCTTTTACCGGCTCGTCCGAGTCCTTCTCTTGCCGGCCTTCTTTCTTGGCGGTCTTTTTTTCATCCCCGCCTTCTTGCACCGCCTTTTCTTTTTCGGGCTCTTCGGGCGCTTCGCGCTTTTCTTCCTTTTTCTTTTTGCCTTCCCCGGCCCCGGCCGCCTCGGTGTCGATAACGGCCACCACCTGGCCGATGGCAACCGTCTCTCCTTCCCCCACCTGGATGCTGAGGGTCCCGGCGGCTTCGGCTTCCACTTCCACGGTCACCTTGTCGGTTTCGATGACAAAAAGCGGCTCACCCTTTTTTACCGCGTCGCCGTCTTTTTTGTACCATTCGGCGATGACCGCCTCCTGGACCGATTCGCCGACACTGGGCACTTTGACCTCGATCTGCATGGTATCTCCTGTCTTTCGAATTGGATCCGGCCTTTCCCCGGCCGGGGCGGCCGCCGTTATTGTTTGTCCGGGGGCGGACCGACGGCCTCTTTGCAAATGGCCGCCTGCTGCCGGCGGTAGATCGCCGGAAAGCCGGTTGCCGGACTCGATGCGGCCGGACGCCCGATATAGGCCGGCGGAGTCTTTAGGATCGGTTCGATCCGGTTGCGCAGAAACTGCCATGCGCCCATGTTTTCCGGCTCCTCCTGCACCCAGCACCATTTTCCGGCCTTGGGATAGGCGGAGGCCACCTCTTTGAGCCTGTCTTCCGGAAACGGATAAAACTGCTCGATTCGAACGATGGCCACTTTTTCTCCAATTTCCTGCCGCCGTTTGAGAAGTTCGTAGAAAATTTTTCCGCTGCACAGCAGCACGCGCTTGGGAGAGGAAATCTTTTCCGGATCGGCGATCACCGTCTGAAATCGGCCTTCTGCCAGTTCCTTTGCGGCCGAGACCGCCATCGGATTTCTGAGCAGGCTTTTGGGGGTCATGACCACCATCGGTTTGCGCCAGGGCGCCTTTACCTGCCGGCGGAGCAGGTGGAAATACTGGGCCGGGCTGCTGGGGTTACAAACGATCATGTTGTTGCCCGCGCAAAGCTGCAAAAAGCGCTCCAGCCGTGCGCTGGAATGCTCCGGTCCGAGCCCCTCCCAGCCATGGGGAAGCAAAAGCCCGAAATTGCTCAGCCTCCCCCATTTCGACTCGGCACTGGCGATAAACAGATCGATCATCGACTGCGCATTGTTGACGAAATCCCCGAACTGGGCCTCCCACAGGGTCAATGCCTCGGGGCGGGCCAGCGAATATCCGTAGTCGAAGCCCATAACGCTGTATTCGGCCAAAAGACTGTTGAATACCATGAAAGGCGCCTGGTCTTCGGCCAGGTTGTTCAAGGGAGTGTGCCGCTCTCCGGAGCGGGTGTCGGTGAGCACGCTGTGGCGCTGGCTGAATGTCCCCCGCTGGCTGTCCTGCCCGCTGAGGCGGATGGGGTGGCCCTCGGTGAGCAGGCTGGCAAAGGCCAGCGCCTCTGCGCCGGCCCAGTCGATTTTGTCGGTCTCCTCGATGGCCTCCAGGCGCTTGTCGAGAACGCCCTTGACCTTTTTGAACAGGTTGAATTCGCTGGGGATCGCATTCAGGGACCGGCCCAGCTCGAGCAGACGCTTTTTGGAAACGCCGGTGTCCTGTCCGAGCTCCTCGTAGCGGCCGTGGTAGTCTTCCCACTGCTCATAGAAGCGGTTTTCCGGAAACGGGCAGGCGCTGCCGTGGACCTCGTCAAAAGAGGCCTCCAGGCGCTTTACAACGTCGTTTTCCAGCGCCTGGACTTCTTCCCGGGAAACGGTCTCCGAAGATAGGAGCGTCTCTGCATAGAGCTTGTGGGGCGATGGACGCTCCCGGATCCGATCGTACATCCGGGGCTGGGTAAAGTAGGGCTCGTCTCCTTCGTTGTGTCCGTATCGCCGGTAGCAAACCAGATCGATGACCACGTCTTTGGCAAAGCGGCTTCGGTAATCGGCTGCCAGCATCGCCACATGCACGGCGGCATCGGGATCTTCCCCGTGGACATGGAACACAGGCACCATCAACATCTTGGCAAAATCCGTGGCGTACCGGGTCGACCGGGCGTCTTCGGGCAGCGTGGTGTACCCGATCTGGTTGTTGATCACCAGGTGAACCGTGCCGCCGGTGGTGTACCCGGCAAGCTGGCTCATGTTCAAGGTTTCCGCCACCACCCCCTGGCCGGCAAAGGCGGCATCGCCGTGGACCAGAAGCGGAACGCTCCGCCGCCGGTCGCCGTCGTCGGTCATCTCCTGGCGGGCCCGGCAAAAACCTTCGGCTACCGGGGCGACCGCCTCCAGGTGGCTCGGATTGTTGAGCAAAAACATCCGAACCGAGTTTTCCGAAGCGGTTTTCACATCCGCCAGATAGCCCTGGTGGTACTTGACGTCGCCGGAGCCCACGAGTTGATCCGGATCGTAGCAGCTTTCGAACTCGGAAAAGATTTCTTCGTAGGGCTTTTGGAGGATATGCGCTTGGACGTTCAGTCGGCCCCGATGGGCCATGGCCAGGATCAGCTCACGGCATCCGGCGCCGGCCAGCCTGTCTACGAGCGCGTCGATCACCGGCACGACCGCGTCGGCCCCCTCCAGGGAAAACCGGGTGACGGCCACATATTTCTTGTTCAAAAACTGCTCGAATACCGCCGACTCGGTCAGCTTCCACAAAATCCGGCGCTTCTGCTCGGGCTCCAGCCCCGGCCGGTTGCCGACCGGCTCCATCCGCTGCTGAAGCCAGCGGCGTTCCTCCGGGTCCTGGATATGCATATATTCGACACCGATCGAGCGGCAGTAGGTCTCCTTCAGTTTCCGGAGAATTTCCTTCAAGGGCGCCCGCTCTTTCGCGATGGACGCCGGAGCGAGAAACTCGTTTTCCAGGTCCCCGTTTTCCAGGCCGAAGGCGGTAAGATCGAGCAGAGGATGGGACGTCGGGCAGGAAGTCAGCGGATCCATGCAGGCCAGCAGATGGCCCAGGTGCCGGTAGCCGAAAATCAAGGCATCGACCCTGGACTGCCGAAGCGCCTGCTCCTCGCTGCAGGCTGCGGAAACCTCCGGCGCCTGCTCCGCGGCCAGGTCGAATCCTTCGAAAAAGTATCGCCAGTCGCGCGATACCGAAGCAGGATCCGTTTTCCATCGGCGGTACTGGGAGTCGATGTAGTTCACGTTCAGGGTTTCTGGGATGGTCATGGGCGGTTCATCCTTTTGCCGCCTTTCGGCGCGGAGGTTATCGGCAGTCCGAGTCCTGCTCCCGCTGCCGTCCGAACCATTGGGCCACCTGCTCTGCGATCTTCTCCCGCCGGCTTCGATCGCTGAACATGTGATCCGCACCCTGGACGATCTCCAGAGTGACGGCGTCGGGATTGGCGTCTTTTGCTTTGTATGCCTCTTCTACGGAAATGATTTCGTCGGCGTTTCCGTGGATTACCAGCAGGGGGATGTTCAACCCGCCGATGATTCTGGGCAGTTCAAAGCGGTCGGCATCGGCGAAAAATTTCTTGGAGAGCTTCAAAGAGCGCCCCCGGCTCTCGAACCGAACCTTGCCGGTCTGCTCGAGTTCAGCCTTCTGCCGGGTGCTGAGAAAATGCATGGGAGTCAGCCCGGAAATTCTTCCGGCCAGGGCGCAGACCGCTCGCACCGCAGGATGGTCGGCGGCGGCGAGCACCGAAACGACCGCGCCGAGGCTGTGGCCGGCAAGCCCGATCCAGCTTGCCCCCTCGGATTGGAGACGCTCTACGGCGATTCCCATCTCGGCGATCTGTTTGGAGTAGGTCGATTCGACAAACGCGCCCTGGCTCTGCCCGTTTCCGGAAAAGTCGAATCGAAGCGCCAGAAAACCGGCCTGGTTCAAAGCCCCTGCCAGCTCCCGGAGAATCCCGGTGTGCCGGCTGCAGGTAAAACAGTGCCCCAGCACCACGCCTTTATCGGTCTCCCCGGCGTCGGGCCGGTGGAGGGTGCCGGTGAGCTTCTCACCGAGGTGGTTTTCGAACCGGATCTGCTCGTCCATACAGAGTCTTCGACGTTTTGCGCCTGCAGGATGCCGGACGCGAGAAAAGGGGGGCCTTTGGTCTCATTAGATCAGATCACTTCTGCGATTTTATGCGCATTTGTCTCTGCGAAACCATCGAAAAAGGCTGAAATCCGTATAGTCCCCGGGCGTTGCAGGAAAAATTCACCATCTTTAATGGTTTTGGCAGAATAAGAAAAAGGCCCCTGACTGTCAAACACAAAACGCCCGCCGTGCTCCTTCTCCCATGCCCTTGTTTTTCCGGCAGCCGGTATTATGCTAGGTTAAATGCTCCGGGCCTGACAAAAAGACAAACACGTCCCCAACACTTCCCGGACCGGAGGTCAAGATCACGAGACGAATCCGGAGCACCGGTCCGGCAGATCCACCAGGAGGTGATTGCCATGCCTGAAGATAGAATCCGCGTCTCTGCAGACGTCTGCTCCTATATCGACGAAGAAAACCGCCACCTGAACCTGGAAGTTTCCATTCCGGGAGTCAAAAAAGACCGTATCAACCTCCAGATGACCGAGGAAAGCTTCAGCTTGTCTGCGCCGAGAGACGATGTGGAATTCGTGACCACTCTCGGGTTTTGCTGCCCGGTCAATGCCCAGAAAAGCGAAGCGACCTATGAAGACGGTCTTCTTCGCATCCGTGTCCCGTTCAAGGATCCCATGGACAACGCTTTCCGGGTGCCGATCCAGTAATGTTGATTGGCCGGTTCGACCCGATCTGAGGCGGGATACTCTCCCGCCTCATTTCTATCTCATTTAGAAAAAAGGAGGCCCCGATGATCGACAAGGAAGCGCTCTGCGAAAAAATCCGCTCCATCTATCCTGATGTAGGAGAATGCGGCATCGATGTCCGCGCTGAATACGATGAAAGCGAAAATTCCTGGGTCGTCTATCTAAAAAGGGGAAACAAGGAAATCAAGCATTTCCTTCCCGACGAGGACGCCGGCGCCTGCATGGAAGGAAAGCAGTGCGTCAGCCTCGGGCTGGAGATCGCCCAGTTCAAGGACTACGCCCACCCGTGAAACAGTTTGCCAGTTTGCCGGTTAGGCCAGTTCGCCAGTCAATATGGCCAACTGGCTCAACTGGCAAACTGGCCAACTGGCTCAACTGGCTAACTGCTCTAGGGAGGCCCCATGGCCAGATTCAGAGAGGAAGCCGACAGCATGGGCATCGTTCGGGTGCCCGCATCGGCCTATTACGGCTCCCAGACCCAGCGGGCGCGGGACAACTTTCCCATCAGCGGCCAGACGTTGCCTGTCCCCCTGATCCGGGCCCTGGCTCTTATCAAACGGTTCGCGGCGGAAACCAACCGGGAACTCGGGCTTCTTGCGACGGAACCGGCCGGTGCGATCATCGAAGCCGCCCAGGAAGTCGCCGATGGACGCCACGACGACCAGTTCGTGGTGGACGTGTTCCAGACCGGCTCCGGGACTTCCACGAACATGAACATGAACGAGGTGCTCGCCTCCCGGGCAAACGAAATTATCACAGGCAAGCGCGGGGGGAGAAAACCGGTTCACCCCAACGACCACGTGAATCTCGGCCAGTCGAGCAACGACGTGATCCCCACCGCCATTCACGTGGCCGCAATGATCGAGCTTGACCGGCGGCTCATCCCGGCCTTAAGCAGCCTGGAGCGGTCTCTTTCCCGAAAGGCCGAAGCGTTTGCCGACATCCGGAAGATCGGAAGAACGCATCTTCAGGATGCGGTTCCGTTGACCCTGGGCCAGGAGTTTTCCGGATACGCCCGGCAGGCGGCGCTTTCCATCGAACGGGTGCAGGCAGTCTCCCCCCGGCTTGCCGAACTCGCCCTCGGCGGTACGGCGGTCGGCACCGGCATCAACACCCATCCGGAGTTTGCCCGCAGGACCATCGAAAAAATCTCAGCGGCAACGGGAATCTCCTTTTCCGAGGCAAAGAACCATTTCGAGGCCCAGGGGGCTCGGGATGCCGCCCTGGAAGCCAGCGGCATGCTGAAAACCGCCGCCGCGGCCATGGCCAAAGTCGCCAACGACATCCGGTGGCTGGCATCGGGGCCCCGCTGCGGCATCGGCGAGATCATCCTTCCTCCGCTTCAGCCCGGCTCTTCGATCATGCCGGGCAAAATCAACCCGGTCATTGCCGAATCGGTTCTGCAGGCGGCTGCTCAGATCGCCGGAAACGACACGGCGATCTTGATCGGCGCCCAGTCCGGCAGCTTCGAACTCAATGTCATGATGCCGCTGATCGCCCGAAACCTGCTCGAGTCCATCGCGCTGCTGGCCTCGTCTGCCTCGGTGTTTTCCTCCAAGTGCATCGACGGAATCGAGGCAAACCGGGAGGCATGCGAAGGCTATGTCGAAAAAAGTCTGGCCCTGGTGACCGGGTTCGTGCCTCGCATCGGATACGACCGTGCCGCCGCCCTGGCCAAAAAGGCCCTGGAAAGCGGCAGAACCGTACGCCATGTCGCCCAAGAGGAGCAGGTGCTGCCGGACGAGCAGATTGACGAGATTCTGGGACCGAAGGAAAAAAAGAGTTGATGGGTTGAATCGTTGATCGGAACGTTATTCTGACAAGCGCTCTAACTGGAAGCGAGGCCATGCCGCCTCGCAAGGGCGACCGGGGCTTCCCACTTGACCATTCAACGACTTGACCATTTAACCGACACGGAGGAGATTATGGAAAAAAAGCGCTACAAGGTCGAAAGTACGTGCCCCCAGTGCGGCTGCAGCGCCGTATCCCATCTGTCCAAAGAAGAGATCCAGGAAAAGTTCGGCGACGTGCCCAACGTGGAGATGGAGTGCGGCGAATGCATGATGAAATACACCGCCGCCATGGAAGACGCCTGCCCCGAGTGGGACAAGGAGTGCAAAATGAAAAAGTCATGACCGGCGCCTTCGCCGCCGGTCATGACAAGTGAACCCGCTCAAAGCGGCTTTTTTAAAAGCCACTGGAATCTTATGTGAAACTTCGCTCGAAGCCGGCGCTAAAAACCGACCTGCCCTATAGCCCCGAACACCTCCTCTCAACGCCACTGCTATTCCTGTTTCGGCTCCTCTCCAACGCACCGCTCGGGCTCATGCGGTGGTTCTTCAACAGACAATACGATCGATCCGCAATCGCCGTTTGCGGTCGGATCGATGACCTGCTGCTCCGCAAACTCCCGTTGTTACAGCGCTATGCGCAGTACTTCATCATCACCGTTCGACGACATTGAGTCGCAGCTCAGGCAGTGTTCCTAAACCTCCCGTTGGTCTCTTCCAGCGCCTCGCGGAAACACTCGGCATAACGATCGGCCATCATCGACAGGCTGAAATTCGCTTCCGCGAATCGACGCGCATTTGCTGCGAGCGCTGAGGCGTATTCGGGACGCTCCAGGAGTTCGCCAATTTTCGCCGCGAGGTCAGCAACATCATTT
>CAYPFH010000063.1:0-15563 GCA_964409825.1 uncultured Desulfobacterales bacterium
AGTGATAGCTGTTGCCGAAAAGCGCCGCGAGGTAGTCGTGCCCTTATATCGGATGCCGGCGTTCTCGGGGTGATCGGCCTGGGCCGCGTGGAAACCGGAACACCTTTCGACGAGGAAGACGTCACGGTGTTGAGCCGCTTTGCCGTGCTCGCCCTGATGGCCCTGGACAAGGCGAGGCTATACGCCGATGTGAGTCGGGAGCTTGCCGAACGCCGCAAAGCCGAAGGCATTCTTCGAAAAAGCCAGGAACGGTACAAAAACCTGCTCGAGGCCTCCCCGGACCCGGTGGTGGTCTACGACATCGAAGGACGCGCCAATTATGTGAATCCGGCCTTCGAGCAGACGTTTGGAATGTCCCGCCAGGATCTGCTGGGCAAGAAGATCGATTTTGTCCCGGAGGACTGCTGGCCCGAGACCGAAGCGGCCATCGCGCGGATGATGGGCGGCGAAAAGATCCAGAACTTTGAGACCCGCCAGCGGACCAAAGACGGCCGGGTGCTGGATGTGCAGCTTTCCTCCACCCTTTACACGGACCGGAATGGACGGCTCGAAGGCAACATCGTGGTCCTGAGGGACGTCACTGCCGCCAAAAAGGCGGAGCAGGAACTCAAGCAATATCGAGACCGGGTCGAGGAGCTTGTCCAGGAGCGAACAGCGGCGCTTGCCAAGGAAGTGGACGAACGGCGGCGGGTGACCGGGGCGCTTCGCAAACGGGAGCGGGAGCTCAAGGCCCAGTCCCAGCATCTGGAGGAGGTCAACACCGCGTTGAAGGTGCTTCTCCAGCAGCGGGAAGAAGACCGAAAAGAGCTGGCCGGCCACGTCCTGGCCAATGTCAAAGAGCTGATGATGCCCTATGTGCAGCGGCTTTTCAATACGCGGCTTACCACCGGCCAGCGGACCCTGCTGCAGATTCTCGAGTCGAACCTGAACAACATCATCTCCCCATTTGTCAGAAGGGTGGGTTCCCGCTATTTTTTAGCTGTTATCTCAACTTGACATTTGGGGGGATTGGGCTATGCTGGAGTCGGTTTTATGCTGGCAATATCAGCGCGTTTCAACATCCGGAGCCTCTTGGAACCCGGCGGTCGGAAAAGGATTGACAACCGAAGGGCAACAGCTATAACGTGGCTATGTTTTTTCGCAGGTGAGTTCGTTTGCTTCATTTTTTCATGGGTGCGGCGCTGTCAGAAAGAAAAGGGGATGGGGTGTTTTTTTTTCGCCGCTTGACTAAATGCTAAAAACTTTGTATCCGAACATATATTTACTGAACAACCTTCATTGTAGTTTGCCCGCCCAACGGTGCGCCGTCATCATCGCCTTCGTCAACCGGCATCAGCACAGGGAGGAAAACAATATTGGCTGAAGGAAAAGAGATCCAGAAAGGGGACGTCCTTCTCGAACTCGATGACGTCCACATGCATTTCAAGGGGGTTGCCGCCCTTTCCGGGGTCAGTCTCCAGATCCGGAAAGGAGAGATCCATTCGGTCATCGGGCCCAACGGCGCCGGCAAAACCGTGATGATGAACTGCATCAACGGATTGTACCGCCCCCAGCAGGGCACTGTCTCCTACAAGGGAGAGCGGATCAATCACCTTCGGCCTCACCAGCGGGCCAAACTCGGCATGGCGCGGACCTTTCAGAAGGTGGAGGTATTCGGCGGCCTGACGGTTCTGGACAACATCAGGCTCGGGCGCCATCTCCACTATCGAGCCGGCGTCATCAGCGGCGCCGCTTACCTGGGCAAAGCCAAAAAAGAGGAAATCGAGCATCGGACATTTATCGAGGAGCATATCATCGACCTTCTGGAGATCGAGCAGATCCGTCACCGGCCGGTGGGTATGCTCCCCTATGGGCTGCAAAAGCGGGTGGAGCTCGGACGGGCCCTTGCCCTGGAGCCCGAGCTGCTGATTCTGGACGAACCGTTGGCCGGTCTCAACCTGGAAGAGGTGGAGGACATGGCCCGGTTCATCCTCGATATCAACGAGGAAAAGCGGTGGCAGGTGACCTGCCTGCTGGTAGAGCACGACATGGGCGTGGTCATGGACTTGTCGGACCGTGTCTTTGTGTTGAACTTCGGCAACATGATTACCGACGGCACACCGGAAGAGGTACAGAACAATCCTGAAGTGATCAAGGCTTACCTGGGCGAAGAGGACCTGTATGCAACAAGAAGATAACGCAATGGCCGGCGGCCTCGAAATCACCGAAGACCTGACGATTCCGAAGCTGTTCTGGAAAAAGACGCAGGAATTCGGCGCCGACCGCGTGGCCATGCGGGAAAAAGAGTTCGGCGTCTGGCGACCCATTACCTGGTCTCAGTACCTGGAAAACGTCAAATACCTGGCCCTGGGACTGGTCAAGCTTGGCCTGAAAAAGGGCGACAAGGTGTCGATTATCGGAGACAACCGGCCCGAAGGTCTCTGGGCGGAGATGGCTGTCCTGTGCGCCGGAGGCATAGGCGTATGGCTTTTTCAGGACTGTCTCATCGACGAAGTGCGCTACATCCTCGACCATTCCGATTCCAAATTTCTCTTCGGAGAAGGGCAGGAAGAGGTCGACAAAGCCCTTTCGGTCATCGACGAGTGCCCGAAGCTGGAAAAGGTCATCTGGGACGACCCCAAGGGGATGCGAAACTACAACCAGGACTGTCTCCGCAGTCTGAAGCAGATCCAGGAGCTGGGCCGGGATCTGGAAAAAGAACAGCCGAACCTGTTTGCGGAGCTCATCGAACAGGGCACCGGCAGCGAAGTGGCGCTGCTGTTTTACACCTCCGGGACCACGTCTCTGCCCAAGGGGGCGCTGTTGTCCCACAACAACATGCTGACCATGGGAAAGGCCCTCATGGCCGTCGACCCCTGCAAGGAGTCAGACGATTACGTCTCTTACCTTCCGTTTGCCTGGATCGGCGAGCAGATGATGTCGATTTCCTGCGGCCTGCAGGTAGGCTACACCATCAATTTCCCCGAAGATCCGGGAACCGCCCAGGAAAACATCCGGGAGATCGGGCCCCACGTGATGTTTGCTCCCCCAAGGATGTATGAGCAGATGACCCGGACCGTGCAGGTCAAATACCTGGATGCCTCCTGGACGAAGCGTAAGTTCTTCGAGCTCAGCAACAAGATCGGCTACCACGTGGCCGGCTTGAAGTTTGAAAAAAAACCGATCCCGGTGCACTGGCAAATTTTTCAGTGGCTGGCGAGAATTGCGGTGCAAAACAAGGTGCGGGACCATCTGGGGCTTTCCCGGGTAAGAAATGCGTACACCGGTGGGGCGGCCATGGGGCCGGACCACTTTCGCTTTTTTCACGCCCTCGGCGTGAACTTAAAGCAGATCTACGGCCAGACCGAGGTGGCCGGCATTTCGGTGGTCCACAGAAGCGGAGACATCAAATTCGACACCGTAGGCAAGCCGATTCCGGGCACCGAAATCAAGATCACCGAAGACGGAGAGATCATCACCCGAAGCCCGTCGGTCTTTTTGGGATATTACAAGAACCCGGAGGCCACGGAAAAGGCGCTGCAGGACGGGTGGCTCTATTCCGACGACAAGGGGTTTATCGATGAAGACGGCCACCTGGTGGTCTTTGACCGAACCAAGGACGTCTTTACCTTGAAAGACGGCCAGCTGTTTTCGCCCCAGTACTTAGAAACCCGACTCAAGTTCAGCCCATACATCAGGGATGCGTGGGTGCTGGGACACAAGCGCGACTACGTGGCGGCGGTCATGTGCATCGACTACAACGTGGTGGGCAACTGGGCCGACGAAAAAAAGCTCAACTACACCAGCTACCCGGAGCTGTCCCAGAAGCCCGAGGTCTACGATCTGGTGGAAAAGCAGATCCGGCAGGCCAACAAGGACTTGCCCGAGTCCGCCAGGGTCTTCAAGTTCACCAACCTGTACAAGGAGCTCGATGCAGACGACGATGAACTGACCCGCACCCGAAAGCTGCGACGGTCCTTTGTGGAAAAGCGCTACCAGTCCATCGTCGATGCCTTGTATTCGGACGCCGATGCGGTCCATATCGACACCACCATCAAGTACGAAGACGGCAGGGAAGCGCACATCAAGACCGATCTGACGATCCGCAAGGTCAAAGAATAATCTCGATCATTTTTGCCGGCGCTGACGGGCCGGAGAAAATTTGGCAAAGGAGCAGATGGCATGGAACTTTTCTTAATGACCCTGACAACCGGCATCATGGTGGGGGGAATTTATGCGCTGGTGGCCCTGGGGTGGGTGCTGATTTACAAATGCTCAGGCGTGCTCAACCTGGCCATGGGGGAGATGACCCTGATCGGTGCTTATGTGTCTCTCAGCTTCTATTCCATGGGCGTCCCCTTTTTGCTGGCCCTGCTGTTTTCCCTGATTATCGGCTTCATCCTCGGCATCCTCACCGAAAGAATCTTTCTCGATCGGCTCATCGGAGAGCCCGTGCTGACCGTCATCATGGTAACCGTGGGCTTGTCCTTTTTCTTCAAAGGCTGCGTGGAGTTAATATGGGGAACCGACACCCGGGTTTTTTCGCCTCCGGTGTTTCCCCTCGAACCGCTGCGGCTTGGGCCTTTGTACATCGGGCAGGTATATCTGTGGAGCTTCATCGCTGCGATCATTCTTCTGATCATATTTGTCTCTTTTTTCAAATACACCCGGTGGGGGCTGGCCATGCAGGCCACGGCCGACGACGAGATGGCCGCCCTTTCGTTGGGGGTGAGTGCCCGGTTCGTATATGCTGCGGCGTGGGCCATTGCCTTTATGGCCGCCGGCGTGGGCGGCACCCTGCTTGGCAACATCAACGGGTTGAACATTTCGGTGGGCTATCTGGGGCTTTTGGTGCTGCCGGCGGTGGTGCTCGGCGGCCTCAACTCGGTGCCCGGGGCGATCGTCGGCGGAATCGCCATCGGCATTCTGCAGAACTTTTCAGGCGCCTACCTGGATCAGTATGTTCCCGGAGGCATCAAAGAGATCGCGCCTTTTGTGTTTATGGCCGTTTTTCTGCTGTTCAAGCCATACGGGCTGTGGGGATGGGAGCGGATCGAGAGAGTGTAACGCGCATAGGGCATAGGGCACAGAGCATGGGGTGACGGACCTGCTTTTGGCTCTTTGCTCCATGCCCTCTGCCCCATGCACAAAAAATCGGAGATTTTTTTATGAGTACAACCTGGCTTCCCTGCGGTAAATATCACGAGACCTACGCTCAGGACCATGCCTGGTGGCAGACCGCCTTTGTCCGCGGCAAGATGGTCTTGCTGTTTGCGGTACTGTTTATCGGCATTCCGCTGTTTGCAGACGATTACGGGCTCAGCATTGCCAACAACATAGGATACACGGTTTTAGGGGCGCTGGGGGTGCAGCTGCTGATCGGCTACTGCGGCCAAATCACCTTGGGCCATGCGGCGTTTCTGGCCGTAGGCGCCTACACCAGCACCCTGATGATCCTGGAATTTCCCTTCCCACAGGCGATGTTCGACTGGGGGCTGGCCTATCCGTTCAGCATTCTGGTCGCCGCCGTGGTGGCCGGACTCTGGAGCGTTCTTTTCGGACTGCCCTCGGCCAAGGTCAAGGGGTTTTACCTGATTTTGACGACCATGGCCGCCCAGTTCGTGACGGTCGACTTTATCATCACCCAGTACGTGAGCCAGATCGGGGGCCGAGGCCAGGCCTTTTCCCTGCCGGCAGGAACCATCAAGGTCGGCCCCTGGACCATCGACAGCGACCTGAAGGTCTATTTCATGATGCTTGTCTTGTCGATTCTCCTGATTGCCGTGTTGGTCAACCTCCTCCGTTCCCGGGTGGGGCGGGCCTGGGTGGCCATTCGGGACAACGATATTTCCGCGTCGGTGATGGGAATCAATGTGTTCGGCTACAAGCTGCTTGCTTTCTTCGTTGCCGGCTTCATCGGCGGCATCGCCGGGGCGTTCTGGATCAGCAACCTGGCGGCCATCAGCCCGGAGCATTTTCCCTGGTCCTGGTCCTTGTGGCTGGTGGGCGTCATTCTCATCGGCGGGGTCGGCTCCATCCACGGAACGGTGTTCGGATCGATCTTTATGGTGGTGGTGATCGAGGCCCTTCAACTGATCATCATGCAGTTTGCCGACACCAGCTGGGGAATGCGGCTGTTCATGGACTTTCTGTTCGTCAAGGAGGCCGCCTTCGGTCTGATTATCTGCGCGTTTATGATCTTCGAGCCCAACGGTATCGCCTACCGATGGTGGCAGGCCAAGAACTATTTCAACCTGTGGCCGTTTTCCTACTAAAAATAAAATCGCTGGCGCGATTTTATAAGCGTTTCGCGTTGCGCGAAACAGGATAGAAGAAAATCGATAAAGAATCTTGGGTATGCCGAAAAGGCAGTCAAAGTGTTGCCAGCCGTCATCGAATTGCTCTTTCGCCAATGGCGCTAGATTTATTTTTGCCTCAAAGTCTTGTGGGCTGTCTCTGAATTCGACAAATGTTGGCATTACGGAGGGAGGTGATCGGATCGAGGATCGTTGGTGGAAGCCCATTTGCATCCAAGAGTTTTGAAAAAGGGGGAAAGATTATGAGCATCCAGAGCAAGGGAACCAAAGTGTTTGCGTTTCTGTTTGCCGTTGCAATGACATTCGGCCTGTCGTCCTGGGCCGGGGCGGCGCAGATCAACATCGGCGCGCTCAACGACATGACCGGCGCCACCTCCGACGTGGGCAAGGACTATGCGCTTGGCATTGCCGAGGCGATTCACTACATCAACGACACCGGGGGCATCAACGGAAACCAGATCAAGCTCTACCAGTTCGACTACGGATACCGAATCCCCGAGGCCTTGACCAAGTACAAGCTGTTCAAGCGGCTCAAGTGCGTTGCGATTCAGGGATGGGGCACCGGAGACACCGAGGCCCTGGCGCCGACCGTGGCCAAAGACCAGATTCCGTACATATCGGCCTCCTATTCCGGGCACCTGACCGACCCGAAAAAAACCCCATACAACCTGTTCATTTCGGCCGACTACTCCACCCAATCCCGGGGCTTGATCACTGCCTGGTACGACAACAAGTGGCCGAAAAAGGCGGACTACGGCAAGCGAAAGCCCCGGATCGCCATGTGCTACATGTTTGCGTCGCCTTTTTCCAGCGCGTCGATCAAGGCGGCAAAAGACCAGGCTAAAATGCTCGGGTTCGAGATCGGCGACGATCAGGACGTGTCCCTTTTCGCCATCGACACCAAGAGCCAGATTCTCGCCCTGAAAAAGTTCAAACCTGACGTGGTGCTTCACACCAACACCGTCATGTCGGTGGCGGCCACCCTGCGGGATGCCTATTCGCTGGGACTCGGCGCAGACCACATCATCAAAAACTGGGGGTTTGACGAAAACCTGCCGAAGCTTGCCGGCCAAGCGGCCGAAGGCGCCATGGGATGCGCGCCCTGGGCGTTTTTCGGCGAGGATGTCCCGATGATGGACAAGGTCGTCGAATATGCGAAGAAGTATAACCCGGGGGTGCCGCTGGAAAAGCGGACCATCCATACCGTTCAGGCCTGGGCGAACGTTCTGGGCATGGCCGAGGCGCTGAAACGGGCCGATGCCGCCGGTGACCTGAGCGGCCCGAACATCCTGAAAAACGGATTCGAGACCATGCGGGATTTTACGATTGGATTGGGGGTGGCCCCGATCACCTTTACCGCAAAGGATCACCGTGCCTTGAGCATCGCCCGGGTGTATGAATACACCCAGGGCGACTTCAAGCTGCTCGACACCGTCGATCTGCAGAAACGGTGGCCGAAAAAATGGGCCGAAGATTGGATCGGGTGGTAATTCAGTTGAATGGTTGAATAGTCGATTGGGTAAATGGCAAGGGCGCCTCTTTAAGCCGTAGATGAGAGGCCCGTGCTTTCAACTGCCGACAATTCCTATTCAACCAATGAACCAATGAACCAATCAACCAACCTCCCGGAGGGACTGCGTTTTGGCAGAAATAGCACCGATTCTGAAGATCAATAACATCGAGGTCAAATACCACGAGGTCATTTTGGTCATCAAGGGCGTCTCCATCGAGGTGCCCGAAGGCGGCGTCGTTGCCCTTTTGGGAGCCAACGGGGCAGGAAAAAGCACGACGCTGAAGGCGGTTTCCGGATTGCTGAAACACGAAGACGGCCAAGTGACCGATGGATCGATCGAGTACCTGGGAGAGCGCATCGACCGGCTCGGCCCGGAAAAGATCGCCAAGATGGGAATCGTCCAGGTGATCGAAGGTCGCCGGGTGTTCGAGCACCTGACGGTGGAAGAAAACCTGAAAGTCGGCGCCCATATGGGCAAGCTGGGCAGTTCGGTCAAAGAAGGCCTTGAAATGGTCTACCATTACTTTCCGCGGCTGAAGGAAAAACGAAACGAAGTCGCCGGCTTTGTCAGCGGGGGCGAGCAGCAGATGACGGTGGTGGGCCGCGCCCTGATGACCAGCCCGAAGCTGATCCTACTGGACGAGCCCTCCATGGGGCTTGCACCGATGTTGATCCACGAAATTTTCAACATCATCATGCGGCTCAACGAGGAAGAGAAGATCTCGATCCTGTTGGTAGAGCAGAACGCCAAGCTGGCCCTCAATGTGGCGCCCCACGCCTACGTCATGGAAACCGGGCGGATCGTCATGGACGACACCGCAGAAAGACTCCGGGAAAACCCGGATATCAAGGATTTCTACCTGGGAATGACCGACCTGGGGGGGCGAAAGAGCTTTCGCGACGTAAAGCATTACAAGAGAAGAAAACGTTGGCTAACCTAATCCGGATTTGCTCCGGAAAAGGAGGGAAGAGACCGATGAGAAAATACCGTTTGATCATCGCTGGCCTGAGCGTCCTGCTGGCGGCTGCATTTCTGGCCGGATGCGCCGGCATGACGGCAAAGCCCACGGAAGACAATTTCAAGGCGCCGACAGTCACCTTGAACCGGGTGGAGATTCCCTACTATACCGGCTATTGGTATTTTTCCAGCAAAGTGGCGCCCACCAAGGGATCGGCCGGCAACTACGGCGCGCCCATGGGACTGGGGTTTGTCTTCGATATCGAAAACACCAATGACTACCCCGTCCTGATGGAATCCCTGAAATTTTCCATTGCCTTTGAAGAGTTCGTCCTCAATACGGTGGCGGCCGACGAGCCGATGTGGATTCCTGCCGGAAAGACCAATCAGCTCCGGGTCAACGCCATCATGGACGCCCGGTCGTCCCTGCTGAGCCTGCTGGTCACCGGCGGCTTCCAGCTGAAAGAAAAGGGAATTTCTCCCTGGGACGCCCTGGAAAAATGGTGGACCGGAGCGCCGGAGATGTCGTTTCCGATCCATGTGCAGCAGGGCTCGGCCATCTTCAAAGCGGACGGCGTTGCCAAAGGCGTGGAAGTCACGGCAACCTATCCGTGATCGAAGTCCCTTGACGGCGGTGCGATCAAAAAGGCTCCCTCCCCCCGGCATTTTCGTAAAGCCGGGGTTCGAGGGAGTTTGCACTTCCTCTCAGTTTGCCCGTTTTGCCAGTCCACCAGTTTCCAGTTCTCCCAATTAGTGGACGGCTATTAAGATCGTTTGATCCCGTTATCCTCCGAAAAAGTGATTTCCTCCTTCCTGTTTCCAACTGGCGAACGGGTAACTGGCAAAACTGGCGAACTAAACCATCCTGATTTCCCACCAACCATCGAGAGGTAGCCAACACCATGGGACTTTACGATTTTACCCTCTACGATCTGATTCTGCGAAACGCCCTGGCATTCGGAAAGATTCCGGCGTGGTTCGAAGTCGACGACGGCCGGACCTTGACCTTTGCCGAAGTACGCCGCGAAGTGGAGCGTCTATCCGCAGGACTTCAGCAGCAGGGGGTGGCTGCAGGAGACCGCCTCGGGATTCTGGGGAAAAACAGTCTGGAGCAGTTTCTTCTCTACGGCGCGGCGGCGGCGGTCGGTGCCATCGTACTTCCGGTCAACTGGCGGCTGTCCGCCGAGGAGGTCTGCTTCAATCTGGAAGACGGCGCACCGCAACTGATTTTCGTAGACGAGGAGTTTCAGCAGACCATCGAGGAACACCGGGGCAGGCGCCTGGCCTCGGCAAGGGGTTTTTACAATCTCCGGGCCGATCAGGGGCGGTACGAGCGGTTTTCATCCCTGAGACGGGATTCGACTGATTTTGCGGCGCCGGAAGTATCCTCCTCGGCCGGCTTTATCATCATCCACACCGCGGCCGTGGCCGGCCGGCCCCGGGGGGCACTGCTCTCCCACAACAACGTGATCTGCGCAGACATGCACCTGATCTATCTGTTCGGCACCAGCACGGCAGACGCGCATTTGAACATGCTGCCGATGTTTCACATCGCCGGGCTGGTGATGATGTTTCAAAGCTTTCACGCCGGCGCCCTGAACCTGAACCTGTCCAAGTTCGATGCAGCAAAAGTGGTTTCCCTCATCGAAGAAAAAAAGGCATCCCTGACCTTTGATTTTTCCCCGATTCTGGGTTCGATTCTCGAAGAGGCCGAAAAAACCGGAAAGGACATTTCGCCCCTTCGCGGCGTGCTCGGTCTCGAATCTCCGGAGACCATCGAAAAATATCAGGCGGTCACCGGAGGCACGTTCTACGCCATGTACGGCCAGACCGAGACGAGCTGCCTGGCCACCCTCGGCCGGTACAGCGACCGGCCCGGTTCGGCGGGAAGGCCGATCGAGCTTGCCGAGGTGCGGTTGTTCGACGACTACGATCGGTCCGTGGCAGCCGGCGGGACCGGAGAGATCTGCGTGCGGGGGCCGATGGTATTTTCCGGGTACTGGAACCTTCCAGAGGACAACGCCCGAGCCTTTCGGGAGGGCTGGCATCACACCGGCGACCTGGGCCGCTTCGACGAGGACGGATTTTTATTCTACGCCGGCCGAAAGGCCGAAAAGGAGCTGATCAAGCCCGGCGGGGAGAACGTCTACCCGGCGGAGGTCGAAAAGGTCATCCTCCAGCATCCGGCAGTGGAAAAGACCGTGGTCTTCGGTGTTCCCGACCCCAAGTGGAAGGAGGGGATCAAGGCGGTGTGCGAACTCAAAAAAGGCCAAACCCTGTCCGCCGCCGATCTGATCGAATTCGTCGGCGCCCGGATCGCCCGCTACAAGAAGCCCGCCTATGTCGACGTTATCGAAACGATGCCGATGGGTGAAGACGGCAGCCCGGACCGGGCCAAGGTGAAAGAACTGTACGGAGGAGAACAGACGCGGTAAAAAGCGAGAGATCCTGGATCCTGGCCACTGGAATCTGGATAAAGCCCACACCCCCGGAGCTCGATGATGGATTCGGCGGCGCAGCCGCCCCTATAAACAATCATCCAGGCGGTCCTTTTGCCTGGATGATTGTTTATTCGGGGAATATCTTGGCCGCCAGATCGATGTCTTCCGGGCAAAAGACGAACAGGCACTCGGCGTCGGGGCCGGCCACCGAGCCGTAGACGTAGTTGATATTGATGCCCTCTTCGCCGAGCTGGGTGGTGATCTTGGCTAGCTCGCCGGGGTTGTTTTCCAGCTTCAGCGCAATGACCGGGGCGATGTCGAAGACATAATCGTGCTTGTAGAGAAGGTCGATGGTCTTGTTGATCTTGCCGTCTTCGACCAGGATCCGGATCAGGGCGTATTCGGCCGAGTCCTTGCGCATGGAGTTGTAGCTGGCCGCCGAGGCGATTCGCTTCAGGGATCGGCCCCTGGCTTTGAACAGCTCCTTGACGTAGGCCGAGGCGTCCTGAATCGTCAAGGCGTCGATGTTGATGCCGGCTTCGCCGAACAGATTGGCCAGCTTGCCCAATTCGCCGGGTTGATTCCTCATGAAAAGCTGAATTTCGGTGCGGACCACGGTCGTTTCACTCCCTTCCTTTTTAAATCGCTGCGCGATTTAAAAAGTAGAAATCGCTTCGCGATTTGGATGATAGGTTTGGGTCAGAAGCACAATACCGAGTGGGTGCTTTCATTATCGATATAAAGTAGAATCGGCGGGAAAGTCAACAAAACGGTATTTTTGTCCAACGGTTTTTCCACAACAAAAGAAAGCCGTGAAGCGCGTTCCTTTGCGCTTCACGGCTTTCTTTTGTCTTTGAGGATGTGGTTTGAGATGACCAGCCGCTGGATCTCCGAGGTGCCCTCGTAGATGGTGAACACCCGGGCATCCCGGTAGAAGCGCTCCACCGGGTAGTCCTTGGTGAACCCGTATCCGCCGAACATCTGAATGGCCTTTCCGGTGATCCGATTGACCATCTCCGAGGCAAACAGCTTGGCCATGGACGCCTGGGCGGTGAAGTTTTTCCCGGCGTCCTTCATGGCCGCAGCCGAGAGCATCAGCTGGCGGGCGGCCTCGATTTCCGTGGCCATGTCCGCAATGATCCACCGCAGCCCCTGGAACTTGGAGATTTTCTGGCCGAACTGCTCCCGCTTCTTGGCGTACTTGACGGCCGCATCGAAGGCGGCCTGGGCCACCCCCACCGATTGGGCGGCGATCCCGATCCGGCCCGAGTCCAGCGCCGTCATGGCGATTTTAAACCCATCTCCCTCCCGGCCGAGCAGGTTTTCGGCCGGCACCCGGCAGTTTTCGAAAATCAGGTCGGTGGTGTCCGAGGCCCGAAGACCGAGTTTGTCCTCTTCGTGTCCGACGATGAACCCCTTGGCTCCTTTTTTGATGATGAAGGCGCTGATTCCGTGGTGCTTTTTTCCCTCGTCGGTTTTGGCCGTGACAATCGCCAGCCCTGAATTTTTTCCGGTGGTGGTAAAGCGCTTGGTGCCGTTGATGAGGTAGAAGTCTCCGTCTTTTTCCGCCGTGGTTGTCTGGGCCGAGGGGTCGGACCCGGCCTGGGGCTCGGTGAGGCCGAAGGCGCCGATCACCTTACCCCGGGCAAGCATCCGAAGATATTTTTTCTTCTGTTCTTCGTTTCCCCAGCGGTTGATGCTTTCGCAGACGATCGAATTGTGGACCGACATGACCACCGCCGTGGAGGCGCAGGCATAGGCGATTTCAGAAAGCGCCAGCACGTAGCTGACGGTGTCGGCTCCTTCGCCGCCGTATTCCGGAGGAATGGCCATGCCCATCAGACCGAGCTCACCCATCTGCTTGAGGTTGTCTGCCGGAAACTCCTTGGTCCGGTCCCGTTCGGCAGCGGTGGCGGCCACCACCTTCCGGGCAAACTCCCGAACCATGGCCTGGATCATGAGCTGCTCGTCGTTGAGTGGAAAACTCATGTGGTCTCCTTGGGAGAATGAAAAATCGGCTGGCATCCTCGCTTCGGGCGTTTACCGGGATCCGGATTGTCCTATCGGTCGGATCCGTCGGATCGGACCGATCCTTTGCACTGGCTCTCCACCCGGCCGGATTCGACCCGCGAGGTTCAAAGCCCTCACGGCCCGTAGATGACCACGACCAGCTCGGCCTCGTCTTTTCCGACGTTGCGAAGCTGATGCCGGATGCCGGAGTTGAAATGAAGCGAGTCGGAAGGGGCGAGCCGGTTGACATGGTCGCCGACCACCACTTCCAAGGTGCCTCGAAGCACGTAGACAAACTCCTCGCCTTCGTGCTGGTAGCCGACGCCCTCGTGCGCCTGCATCGGGTCGACGGTGACCCTGAACGCCTTGAGGTGCTTGTTTTCTGCTCCCGGGGTCAGGGTGGTATAGGCGTAGTTGTGGGTCCGTTTCGTGTAGGCCTGAATCCGCTGCCTGAGCTGGGTTTCCTGCTCCTTGAGAAACTCCCCGGAATCGAGCTCCAGCGCCCGGGCGATCTGGAGCAGTGCACCCACCGGAGGGGTCTCATTGCCCGCTTCGATCTGCTTCAGGTACGCGACGGAAAAGCCGGTTTCATTGGCCAGGGTGTCGAGGTCCATTTTCTTCCCGGTCCTCGATCGTTTGATCCGCTTGCCGATGGGTTCTTGTTGTGCGGCTTTTTTTGCCACATTTCCTCCGATTTTGGTGAGCAAGGTTTGTCGGTTGCTGGTTTGCTCTTAGCCGATTCGGTCGGATCCATCGGATCAGTCCGATCAGTCCGATCTGACCGATCCGACTGATTTTCACCGCCGCATGGGAGTATTACCAGGTGTTACATCGGCTTTCGCACCCCCTTAGTACTCATAAAACCCCCTGCCGCTTTTCCTCCCCAGCCAGCCGGCTTCCACATATTTTCTCAGCAGGGGACAGGGCCGGTACTTGGAGTCCTTGAACCCTTCGTAAAGGGTTTCCATGATCGCCAGGCAGGTGTCGAGGCCGATCAGGTCGGCCAGGGTCAGCGGCCCCATGGGATGGTTCATCCCCAGCTTCATGACGGTGTCGATGTCTTCCCGGCTGCCGACGCCGTGATACAAACAGTAGACCGCTTCGTTGATCATCGGCAGCAGGATCCGGTTGGCGATAAAGCCGGGATAGTCGTTGGCCTGGGCCGGCGTCTTCCCGAAATTCTTTGCCAAATCCCAGGTGGTTTCAAATGTCTCGTCGGAAGTGGCCAGTCCGCGGATGATTTCCACCAGCTTCATCACCGGCACCGGGTTCATAAAGTGCATACCGATGACCTTCTGCGGCCGCTTGGTTTGGGACGCGATTCGGCCGATGGGGATCGAGGAGGTGTTGGTGGCCAGGATGACTTCCGGTCGGCATGCAGCATCAAGATCCTGAAATATTTTGAATTTGAGGTCTTCTCTTTCCGTGGCGGCTTCCACCACGAAATCCGCCTCGGCCATGTCCTTGATGTCCGTGCTGGTACGGATCCTTCCCATGATCGCCTCTTTTTCCGAGGCCTCGATCTTTCCTTTTTCCACGCTGCGGCCGAGAAGCTTTTCGATGTTGGAAAGCCCTTTCTTGCAGAATTCTTCGGAGATGTCGTTCATGATCACGCTCCGTCCGCTTGCCGCAGCCACCTGGGCGATGCCGTTTCCCATCTGGCCGGCACCGATGACACCGAATGTCTTGATGTTCATCAAATACCTCCTCATCTCCAACACTTGAAATGATAAAAAAAATGAATCGACCAAATCGGTTACAACCGTGTTTCGTGTTCAGTGTTTTGTGTTTGGAAAACCCACGCCATCACCAGACGCAACGGGTCTTTGCCGCGCCAAACACTAAACACCAAACACCAAAAACGATTTATCGCTTCACCACAATCGCCACCGCTTCGCCTCCTCCCAAGCAGAGCGACGCCACACCGGTTTTGGCGTCTCTTCGCTTCATTTCATGGAGCAGAGTCACCAGGACCCGGCAGCCGCTGGCGCCGATGGGATGGCCCAGGGCCACGCTGCCGCCGTTGACGTTGACCATGGACGTATCCAGGCCCAGTTCCCGGACCACGGCCACCGTCGAGCCGCTGAAGGCTTCGTTGATCTCCCACAGATCGACCGCTCCGGTCTCGATGCCTTCTTTTTTGAGGCACTTGGGTATGGCCCAGAGCGGGGCGACGAGAACGTACTTCATGTCGATGCCGTAGGAGGCCTGGGCCCCGACGGCGGCGAGGATCTCGCAGCCCAGTGCTTCGGCCTTTTCCCGGGCCATGACGACCACCGCGGCCGCTCCGTCGCTGATAATCGATGAGTTTCCGGCGGTGGCATAGCCGTCTTTCTGGAAGGCCG
>CAYPFH010000064.1:0-15482 GCA_964409825.1 uncultured Desulfobacterales bacterium
TGCACCCGGATGCCGTATTTCTTGTAGAGGTCCTTTTTCTTGCGGGCCATCTCTTCGGGCAGCAGGGCGATTTTCTCCTTTCGGTCGCGGATCAGTTTTTCAGAGAGACCCGCCCGGTTCAAGCCGGCCTCCATTTCCCTTGAAAGCGCCGCGTAATAGGCTTCGAGACTTTCCACATCCCGTCGCAGCCGTTTGTTCATGCGGGCTTCAAACGGGCGGATCGCCTCGGCCACAAGACCGGCCGCCCGTTTTTCTGCCCAGGCGCGGAGACGGTCGACCTGGGCCGGGCCCCAGGGGAAACGGTCCCCGGGCGGGTAGAATTCCTTGTCCAGGGCCGGGAGCATTTCTTCAATACCGTGTATTTCCGCCCCGCTTTCCAGGTTGACGGCGGCGCTGACGAGCCCTTCTCTTTGTTCGTCGCTCTGGAGGAGATAGGAAAAGGTCAGGTGCAGGTATTCGGACTGAACCTGCGCATGGCTTTCTACCGCAATCAGCGCGCCTTCAATGTCGAACGTTTCACGGATCAGCCGCGTAAACCCGCCGCTTTTCAAATAATTGAAGTGCAGGCGGCACCCGACCAGGGGCGGTTGGGCGCCTGCCTCGTGAAGCATCTTTTCCAGGAGCGGCGATCCGTAGGTAACGGCGGCAGCCTGTGCACTATTTTTGTCGGACTCGAAATCCGGGGCAGCCGTCAGGCGGACCATCTCCGGGACCTTTAGCCTGCCTGCCATGGATTCCGGAAGCAGGGCCTGGACGCCTCCGGCTTCTTCCTCGAAGACGGCGCCGCCGACTCGAAGAAACCGCTTCAGGAAACCTTCGATGAGCGGGTCTGCGCTAAAGCTCATAGGTTTCTCCGAAAAGCTTTTCATCCAGTTCCCGGGTTTTCAGATACCCGCTTTTGCTGCGGACCAGTTGGGCCGCCAGACGCCCGAATTCCTTGCTGCGCTCCTTGGCATCGGCCGACTGCACCCAGATGTCGTACACCATCTCGGAAAATTCCCGTTCTCCGCGGATGCGGCCGAGAATCATGTCAATCTCCCCGATCACCAGTTCGAACATGTTGATCTTCTTGTCCAGGATGTCGAGGATGTACTCTTCTGCGCTGCCGACGGCACATAGGTTGTGCACGACCACTTCTTTTTCCTGTCCGATGCGATGGATCCGGCCGATGCGCTGCTCGATTTTCATCGGATTCCACGGCAGGTCGTAGTTGATCATCTGATGGCAAAACTGCAGGTTGCGGCCTTCTCCGCCGATTTCGGTGGTGAGCAAAACGTCTTTTTCTGCCTTGAATTCAAGGATCTGCCGGTCTTTTTCCGCATTGTCCATCGTGCCGTGAAAGAGGCAGTGCGCGATGTTCTGCCAGGCGAAAAAATCCGACAGATGCTCCAGGGTGGCGATGTATTTGACAAAAACGATCGTCTTGCCCCGCATGGACCGAATCAGCCCTTTGAGCATTTCGTTTTTCCGGGTATCTGCCATGCTGCGCGTCAGGTTCACGATGGCCCGGGCCTGACGGTGGCTGGCGTCGGAAAGGTCGGGAGAAAGAAGCAGTTTTTGTACGGTTTTGGCCACGGCCGGCGGCGAAGAGCCCGCCGTCGCCAGGAGATTTTTGAGGATCAGTTTCCGGCGAATTCCCGAATCGGCGTTGATCTGTTGCACCAGCTGCGTTACGCGGTCGTAAAGCTCCTGCTCGTGGGGGCTGGGGTCCACCTGCGTCGTATAGGCAAACCGCGGCGGAAGGTTGATGCGGGCCACCGCCCGGGTGTTTCGAATCATCACCCGGCCGAGAAGCGCCTTGAGACGGGCGCGATTTTGCGGGTCCGTCGGATCGCCCCGGGTCATGAATTCGTTTCGAAATTCGGTGGCGGTTTTCAGCTGGCCCGGCTTGAGGAGCGTGATCAGGTTGTAGAGCTCGATCAGGTTGTTTTCCACCGGAGTGGCGCTGAGCAGGAGCAAAAATCGCTTTTTTAGGGCGTTGACTAGTTTCCAGTTGAGGGTGGAACGGTTTTTCAGGTGGTGGGCCTCGTCGACGACGACCAGGTCGTATTCGCGGTTGGTCACCGTGTCGAAATGTTTCTTCGACTTGGCGATGTTGATCGATGCCAACAAAAACGGCGATTTCCAGAATCCGTTTTTACCGGTTCGAAAATCGGGATCGTCGGTGGAGGGAAAAGTAAGGCCGAACTTGCTTTGCAGCTCGTCTTTCCACTGGCTGACCAAAGGGGTCGGGGTGAGAATCAACGCGCTTTTGATCATGCCCCGCTGGATGTATTCCTTGAGGACGATCCCGGCCTCGACGGTTTTGCCCAGCCCCACCTCGTCTGCCAGGAGCGCACGGCCCCGAAAATCCTTGAGCACTTTTCGCGCCGTCTCCTCCTGATACGGAAGGGACCGGATATTTTTTAGAAAGGGGAGGCAGATCAGCTGATCGTAGGATTCCCGGAAGCGGAGTTGCTGGGCTTCCAAGGCCAGGGCATAGGCATCCGGGTCCTTGAAACTCCCGTTGGAAAGCACTGCGGCAAAAGCGTCCGCATCGATGAAAACGGAAACCGGAACATCGGCGATGGGGGCGGGCTTGTTTCGGTCAAGATCGCCTGCAGCCGGTCGGGCCGCAGTCGCCTTTAAAGCTCCCGGCTTGGCAGGCACAGCTTCCGAAGGCGGTGGGGCTTGGGAAGTCCGGCCCTTTTGCAGCGCTTCGGCGGCGATGGCGGCGTTTTCGATGACCGCAGCGCAATGATCCTGCACGGCGATCAGCGATTTTCTCAGCGCGGCAGTCCCCTTTTTCCGCCGTCCGGCGATGGCGCGAAGCGTTTCGTTTGCGATACCGAGCGCTTCCTGCCGTTGGCCCTGGAAAATAAGACCCCAGCAAAGATTCGCCACGAATTCTTCGGGAAGGTTGCCGGTCCGGTAAAGCTGCCGGCATGCTTTGGTTTCCAGGTCGCGTCTGCCGGCCTTGCCGGCGATTCGCCCCTGGACCTTGAGCACATCCGGGTCGTTGGGGGCGCTGCGGAGCGCTTTTTCGATCTTGCCAAGGGCCTTTTCGTACTCCATGCCTTCTTCGAACCACATGGCTTCGTGGAGGAAAAAGTCGGCTTTCTCCCTTCGCTGAACCGCTGTGAACGCTTTTTTCCGCTCTTTTTTCTTGGCTTTTACCCGGGTTTTTCGCCGGGCGTGTTTGTCTTTGGCCATGATCGATTGTGTTTCGGCATCGCCGAAGGCCGGCCGGGGTTGTCGTCGCACGCTCAATTCCGAACTTATGGTTCTATGTCCAATGCCTCCTAAAATGTCAAGAAGACCGGCTGGAGAAGGCACTGAAAAATTGGCCACCGGCATTCTACTTTGCAGGCTGTTAACCGTTTTTCCGAAAGATCTCCCAAGAAACCCCCTACCAATCATTTTTATATTGACCTATCACCCGATGGGGCCTATAATATGGACCCTATTTCAGGGCCATAATTATGGACCCTAAAAGGAGGACCAATGGTCCAGTCTAAGTTCAGCGTGAAAGAACCCCAGGCGGAATTCTTGAGCCGACACAAGGAATTTGGCTTCAAGGACAAAAGTATGATGCTCCGGGCGGCGATCGATTACTTCAAGCAGAAGCTGGAATCCGACCAGCTGAAGAAATCTGCCGACCTGTACGCGGAGCTGTACGGTCAGGATGAGGAACTCGAAAAACTTACAGAGTCTGCGATGGATGGTTGGCCCGAATGAAAACGCTTAGAAGGGGCATGATCATCGATGTCAGGCTTGATCCAACCGTCGGTTCGGAGACCGGAAAGACCCGACCTTGCATCATCGTCACTAACGATATTTACAGCGAGCGGGTTCCGGTAATTCAGGTGGTGCCGGTTACCGCCTGGAATTCAAAAAAAGCCCTCATTGCAACCAACGTGGAAATCGACCCCACCAGGGGAAATGGCCTCTCGAAAAACTCTATCGCCGACTGCCTCCAGACACGACCTGTTGACAGAAGGCATCGCTTCGTAAAAATTCGTGGAAGCTTGTCCCCAGAGAAAATCGAAGAGATGAACCGCGCCTTAAGGACAGTCTTCGCCCTGGATGTTGGCATCTAAATCTGGAAGTTTGAATTTTCTTCCTACCGCAGCACAAAGCCCTCCTTCAACGGATCGTCCGTGTCGATGAGAAACTCGTGGCGGCCGGTGATTTTTGCAGAGCCCGCCACCTGGGGAATCACGGCGTCGTATGGGCCGAAGCGGGTTGTTTTCAGCACGCGGCCGGTGAAACGAGTGCCGAGGATGCTCTCGACGACGATCGGCTCTCCTGTCCCGATGTCGCCTGAGGCGTGGTGGATCGCCAGTCGTGCGCTCACCCCGGTGCCGGTGGGGCAGCGGTCCACCTCGCCTTCGGCGAAGATGCATACGTTGCTGCTGTGGGCGTCCGGCGTTTTAGGCGGGCCGACAAAGATGGTCCCGTAAAGAAAGGAGAGGTCGGGCTCGAAGGGGTGCTCGATTTTGCGCGCGGCCATGACGGCGCGCTTGACCGCCATCCCTTTTTCCATCAGGGCGGCAAAGTCGGAGGGATGGGTGGAAAGGCCGACGCTTTGGGCGGAGACAACGGCGTAAAAGGCCCCGCCGAAGGCGAGGTCGTAGGCTACCTTCCCGATGCCGGGGACGTTCACGGTTTCGTTTTTCGCCAGCACAAAGGACGGCACGTTTTCGAAAAACACGCTCTTCACTCTGCCGCCGGAAACCCGGGCGTGGGCAATGACCCGGCCGGCCGGCGCGTCGATGGTCAAAGTGGTGACCGGCTCGACGGCGGTAACCGCCCCGGTTTCGATCACCGCCGTGGCGATGCCGATGATGCCGTGGCCGCACATGGTGCTGTATCCCTCGTTGTGCAAAAAGAGCACGCCGAAATCGGCACCTTCGGTGGTCGGCGGGGTGACGATGCACCCGTACATGTCCGCATGCCCTCTCGGCTCCCACATCAGGGCGGTGCGCAGGTGATCGAGGCGGTCTTTCATGTACCGGCGTTTTTCGAGGATCGTGTCGCCGGGAATGTCGGGAAGCCCGCCGGTAACCACCCGGAACGGTTCGCCCTCGGTGTGAAGGTCCAAGGTGGTGATGCGAAGAAAATCCCCGGGCGGCGACCAGGCTTTCAGCTTTTTTGCATCGATCATGGGAATCTCCTTACAAGCGCTTTCTCGCCTCCCAGCAATAAGAATCGCCTTATGGTTCTTTAAGCCTGTGCTATTCTGTCATTTTTGTATTTTCAAGAAGTTAAACCGATCCAGCCGATACGGCGCCGGATCGACATGAGGCTTTTCTCCGGTAAGCATCTCGGCTGCCAGCCGGCCGGTGGCCGGCGCCATGGAGATGCCGAGCATGTTGTGGCCGGCGGCCAGCACAGCGTTTTTGGCGCGGGGAAGCCGGTCGATGATCGGCACGCCGTCGACGGTCATGGGCCGCCAGCCGCACCACTTTTCCTCCACCCGGCCGATACTGCCCAGCCGAAGATGTTTTTCGGCGGCGGAAAAAAGGGCTGCGATTCGAACCGGTTCGATCCGGTCGTCATAGCCGGCAAACTCCATCATGCCGCCCAGCCGCAAACCGCTCTTCCAGGGGGTGGCCACGGACCGGTATTCTTCAAAGAAGCAGGGATGATCGGGGGCCCCTTTTGCGTCCGACAAGGTGACCGAGTATCCCTTGCCCGGCTGGATGGGGATCCGGCGTCCGAGGGCGGCCCCATGCAGCGGCGTCCAGGCGCCGGTGGCCACGGCAAAGGCATCGGCGCGGATCTCCCCCCGGGAGGTGTTTGCGGCCACGGCACGCCCGTTTTCGATGCGAAACGAACGCCAGCCGGTGTTTTCCAGAATCGAAACACCACGCCGGGTCAGCACCCGCCGGAGCTCGGCCATGAGAACGTCGGGACGGAGATGGGCGGCGTTTTCGTCCATCCACGCGCCCACCACCCCGGTGCCCACCGCAGGCTCCGTGGACCGCATCGCGTTGCGGTCCAGGGCAATGCACCCTGGGCCGACGCGCCGCGTTTCCGCATCGACGGAGGCATGGCGGGCGAAGGCTTCAGGAGAGCGAAACAGGTGGATCGCGCCCCGCTGCTGCCAATCGCAGCAGATTCCCTCTTCCCGGAGTATTGCCTCGAAGGCCGTCACTGCCGTGGAAGTCAAGCCGGCGACGGCCGCAGCGGACCGATCCCGGCCCTTTTGGGTGCAGCCGGCCGCAAAACGGCCCAGCCAGGAGAAAAGAGCGGGGTCGAATCGGGGGCGGATGGCAAACGGCGCGTCCTTTTTCAGCATCCAGCGAAGGCCCAGGGTCAGGTTGTCGATGGTGTTGAGGGTCAGCACGTGGCTGGGCAGGATGATGCCGCAGTTTCCCCAGGAGCCTCCCCGGCCGAAGCCGCTCCTTTCAACGATCGTGACGCGCCATCCCGCCTTTGTCAGATGATAGGCGGTCATCGCGCCGATAATCCCGCCCCCGATCACGGCGGCATGGAGGGAAAGACGGTTCAATGGAAGACCTTTTTTACGATCGACACAATTTTGAATTTGGAATTTTGGTCATTCGAAATTGTTTCGATATTCGTGCTTCGGATTTCGAATTTATGATGCCGCTGGCATCGACCCCATCTTAGAGGGATTATTCAGCAGCGGCAGGCGAGAAAAGAAATTATTCCCCCAGATAGGCTTTTCGGATTTCGGGGTTGTCCAGAAGGACGGCGGCCCGGTCTTCCATGGTGATCGTGCCGGTTTCCAGCACATAGCCCCGCTGGGCGGTCTGAAGGGCCAGGTTGGCGTTCTGCTCCACCAGGAGGATCGTCGTGCCCTCCTGGTTGATCTCGGCGATGATATCGAAGATCTTCTGGACGATTTTCGGCGCCAGCCCCAGGGAGGGCTCGTCCATGAGCAGAAGCTTGGGCCGGCTCATCAGGGCCCGGGCAATGGCCAGCATCTGCTGCTCTCCGCCGGAAAGGGTGCCGCCCTGCTGGTTTCGACGCTCTTTTAGAATCGGGAAAAACGAATAGGCCTGTTCGATGTCTCTGTCGATGGCGGTTCGTTCCCGGCGGTAGAAGGCCCCCAGCTCCAGATTTTCCCGGACCGTGAGGCGGGGAAAGATCCGGCGGCCTTCCGGCACCTGGCACAACCCCCGGGGCGGAAGGGTTTCGGCAGGGATGCCCCTGATCGATTCGCCGCGGTACAGGACGTCACCCTCTTGCACGGGGACGATGCCGCAGATCGTCATCAAAGTGGTCGATTTGCCGGCGCCGTTGGCCCCGATCATGGCGACGATCTCCCCTGGATAGACGGTCAGGGAGATCCCCTTCAGGGCCTTGATGCTGCCGTAGCTTGCGTGAACCCCTTGCAGTTCGAGCAGCGGTGCGGCCACGATCACCCCTCCTTTTCCTCGGACCGGGTTCCGACCCGCTTGGCGGGGATCAGCCCCTTCGGTTTGAAGACCATCATTACCGTCATGGCGCCGCCCACGGCCAGCATCCGGTACAGTTCGAATTCACGGAACACCTCCGGCAGCACGATCAGTGCCATCACCCCGAGGATGATGCCCGGAATCGACGCCATTCCGCCCAGCACGACCATGGCCAGCACCAGGGCGGACTCCAAAAACGTGAAGCTTTCCGGGCTGACAAAGCGCATGCGCGCGGAAAAAAACGCCCCGGCCAGGCCGGCAAAGACCGCCCCCATGGCATAGGCGAGCAGCTTGAGCAAAAAGGTGTTGACCCCCATCAGCTCTGCGGCGGTTTCGTCCTCCCGGATCGACTCCCAGGCCCGGCCGATGCGGGAGAAATTGAGCCTCCGTACGGCGATGATCGTAAATACGGCCAGAAACAGGGCGACGTAATACAGGTAGTGAAGTTTTTTGAGATAGAGGTGTTCGAAGCTGAGGCCGCCGTCGAAGGACAGGAAATAGACGCCGGGGGGGTCGATGCCGAGAATGCCGTTGGGGCCGTTGGTCAGGGTCATCCAGTTGTTGAGGATCAGCCGGACGATTTCCCCGAAGCCGAGGGTCACGATGGCCAGGTAGTCGCCGCGCATCCGGAGGGTGGGATACCCGATGATGCAGCCGGCGATGGCCGCCAAAATGGCGGCAAACGGCAGGCTGAACCAGAACGAGACGCCGTAGATGGTGTTGAGCAGGGCGTAGGAGTAGGCGCCCACCCCGTAAAATGCGATGTATCCTAAGTCGAGCATGCCGGCCAGCCCGACGACGATGTTCAGCCCCAGGCCGAGACAGATGTAGATCAGCACGTTGATGGCCACGTCCTGCTCGTATCGGCCGGTAATCTGGGGGTAGATGAGGGCGAGCCCCAGCAGCAGCCCGATCCAGGCTTTGCTGGGAATGCGGCCTGCTGCCGCCGACACCCGGTCGCGCAGGACGGCCGCCGGCCGGGAGGCAAAATCGAGGTTTCCGCTTTTGTTCAGCACATAGAACAGCATACACACGAAGGCGACGGCGGCGATGTATAGCCAGACCTGAAATGCATTGGCAAAGCTAAGCGTGCCGTCGGGGTGGATCCCCAAAAGGGGCCACAGCAGGGCCAGCAGCCAGAGCAGCCCCAGCACGAAGGGCTTGAAGACTTTTTTACACTCTCGTATCATCAACATTTACACCCATGATGCCTGTCGGTTTGAAATAGAGCACCGCAATCAAGATGATGAACGCAAAGACGTCCTTGTACTGGCCGGAAATGTAGGCCGCACCGAAGACCTCCACCATTCCGATGATCGCCCCGCCCAACATGGCCCCGGTGATGTTGCCGATGCCGCCGAGCACGGCAGCGGCAAACGCCTTGAGGCCGGGGACGAAGCCCATGTCGTAGCGCACCGAACCGTAGTAGAAACCGGTCATCATTCCGGCGCAGGCGGCCAGCCCTGCGCCGATGGCGAAAGTCATGGCGATGATCCGGTTGCTGCTGATCGATACCAGCGAAGACATGATCTTGTCCTGGGCCGTGGCCCGCATGGCCATGCCGATCCGAGTCTTGAACACCAGGATGTTGAGGACCACCAGCAGCACGGCGGTCAGACCGACAATGATGAGCTGCAGGTAGCCGACGGAGATGGGACCGATCTCGAATCCGCCGTGGGTCAGTTCGGAGGGATACGGCTTGTCGAACACGCCCTGGGTGAGCATCAGTCCGTTGGACAGGAATATCGACATGCCCAGGGCCGAGACCAGCAGCGAAAGGCGGGAGGCGTGGCGGAGCGGCTTGTAGGCCATCCGCTCCACTCCCATGGCCAGAAAGGCGGTGTAGGCCATGGTCAGGGCCGCGGCGCCGGCGATGCACAGAAACGGATGGGTCTCCAGGTATCCGGCGCCGGTCATGTAGGCGAGCAGGATGACGCCCATGTACCCGCCGGCGGCGAAAAACTCGCCATGGGCGAAGTTGATGAGCTGGATAACGCCGTAGACCATGGTGTAGCCCAGGGCGATCAGGGCGTAAACGCCCCCCAGGGTGATGCCGTTGATGAGCTGCTGTATGAAGTATTCCATATTGCCTGCGGTGTTTCGCCGTCGATCGGGTTTGCTGCACAAAGCACCGGGCTGCCCGCGCAGCGCTGCGCGGACAGCCCTCGGCTCGGAATTTAATTAAAGCTTTCCTTTTGCCGGATCCCAGTATTGGACGTACTCACCGTTTTTGATGACAAAGACGATGTAGTTGGATCCGGAATCCCCGTTGGGCCTGAACTTGACCGTCTTGGAGGCACCCTGGAAGCTCATTTTCATGATCTCGGCCTTGATGTCCTCCGGGTCGGTGGAGCCCGACTCCTTGATGGCCTTGAGCAGCACCGTGGCTGCATCGTAGGCGTAGGTGCCGTAGGCGCCGATTTCGCCGTACTTGGCGGAGAACTTCTTGGCGTACTTCTTGTACTCGGGGGTCGATTCGTCCACGTAGCCGAAGGTGACCATGACGCCTTCGGCGGCATCCTTGGCGACCTTGATGAAGTTCGGATGCAGGTTGGCATCCTGGGTCAGGATCTGGGCGTCGAGCCCGAGGCGCTTGGCCTGGATGGTCATCAGGCTGCCGGTGGCATGGTTCTGCATGCTCATGTAAAACACGTCGGCCCCGGCTCTTTTGGCCTTGGTCAGCAGGGCGGAAAAATCCTTGTCGCCCTGGTTGACGTGGTCGCGGCCGAGCACCTTGATGCCGGCCTTTTCGCACTCTTTTTCGACGCCGTCCGCCAGCCCCTGGGAGTAGGTGGTCTTGTCGTCCACGATGAAGATCGAACCGGCGTTCAGGGATTCTTTGATGAACTGGACGGCGACCTTCGACTGGTCGTCGTCACGGCCGCACATCCGAAACATGTAGGGAAGGCCCCGCTCGGTGACCTGCTCGTTGGTAGAGGCCGGGGTGATCATCGGGATGTCTTCTTCGGCCAGGGTCTCGGAGGCCGGGATCGTGGAAGAGGAGCAGTAGGCGCCGATGACGCCGACCACTTCCAGGTTGAGCAGCTTGTTGGCGGCGGCCACCGCCTGCTTCGGGTCGCAGGCCGTGTCCTGCGGATAGAGTTCGATCTTGTCGAAGCCCGGGATGCCCCCTTCTTCTTCGAAGATCTCGATGGCTGTCAGGGTGCCGTTCTTGATGTCGTTTCCGTCGGCGGCATAGGGGCCGGTCAGGGGGCTCATGGAGCCGATCTTCAGGGTTTTGGCCGCCGCCGGGCTCAAGGCGAACGGTACCAGAATCAGTCCCAGCACCAGCATGGTCAACAGTCGCTTTCTCATTTTTTTCCTCCTTGCACATCGGTTTTTGGTTTTGCCGGCTGGCCCAGGTAGGCCTCGATCACCTTGGGATCCGACTGAATTTCCTCCGGCTTTCCCTCGGCGATTTTCACGCCGTGATCCACGCAAACGATCCGGTGGCATACCCCCATGATCACTTTCATGTCGTGCTCCACCAGCAGGACGTCGATGCCGAGCTCCGATATCCGGCCGATGTCTTCGATCAGGTGCTGGCTCTCGGCCGGGTTCATCCCGGCGGCCGGCTCGTCGAGCAGGAGCACCTTCGGCTTTGACGCCAGGGCTCGGGCGATTTCCAGGCGTCGCTGCAGTCCATAGGACAGGTTGGCGGCCACCGTGTCGGCATACCGGTCGACCCCCATGAATGCGAGGGCTTTGTATCCGTTTTCCCGGATTTCTTCTTCTTCAGCCTTTTGCCGCCCGGTTCTGAGCACCGCACCGAACACCCCGACCCGGGAACGGCAGTGAAAGGCCACCATTGCGTTTTCGATGGCGGTCATGTTGGAAAAGAGACGGATGTTCTGGAAGGTCCGGGCGATGCCGAGGGAAAAAATCTGGTGGGGGCGTTTGCCGAGCAGGCTGTGGTCCTCGAACACGACGTCGCCTGAGGTGCTCCGGTACACGCCGGTGAGGACGTTGAACACCGTGGTTTTTCCGGCGCCGTTGGGCCCGATCAGCCCGAGGATCTCTCCGGAACAAAGGGAGAAGCTCAATTCGGAAAGGGCGGTCAGACCGCCGAAGCGTACCGTGATGTCCTGCAGCTGTAGCGTCGCCATGGGATCAGCCGAGTTCCGTTGCATCTTCTTCGAAGTGGTGGTCTTTTCCCTCTTTCATGTATCGATTGAACCGCCGGACATGGGTCTGGGCCAGGCTTCTCGCTTTATCCGGCTCTTTTGCCGCTACGGCATCGACAATGGCGTTCAGGTCCTGGACGTTTTCCCGCATCTCCCGGGCTTTCATGGTCAGGTACCGGTCGTAGTAGCGGTGGATGTTTTCATGAACGGTTTTCAACACCGAAACGTAGATCGGATTTTGCGAAATCCGGGCCAGGGCCAAATGAAAGGTCTTGTCGGCCTTCAGAAAATCTTCTACGGCTGCCGTCCCCCGATCCGCATGTCGGCCGGCCCGTGCCACCAGATTCCTGAGTCTGCGAATATCCGCCGGCCGTGCCCGACCGGATGCGATCGCCGTGACATCGCCTTCCACCCCTTCCCGAAACTCCGCCAATTGGTTCAGGGAAACCTTCTGGGACCGGATCAGAAGATCGAGGCTTTCTGCCACCTGATCCGAGGAGACCGAACGGACCATCGCCCCGCCGCCGACTCCGAGTCTGATCTCGATCAGGCCCTTTTGCTCCAGAACCCGAAGGGCTTCGCGCAGGGTGCTTCGGCTCGTCTTGAGCAGGTCCTTGAGCTCACGCTCGGCCGGAAGCTTGTCGCCGGCCTGGAGGCGTCCGTCGATGATGGCATCCTGGATTTGTTCCACCACATCCTGGAAGATCCGGTTCTGGCGTGCGGCGCGAAACAGGGGCTGGGAGTCGGTGTTGCTTTCCATCGTCACAGATCAGCTCGTGAGGTTTCTTAGAAAAGGAGTGTCCGGTCTTGCCGGACCCACAAAATGGTCAGACCATTAAGGTGCTTTTTCGATTCTGTCAAGAACAAATTAAGGTGGATACAGGCGCTGAATCCGATTTAGCGGGTGTGCCGCAAGATTGCCCCGTTTATACCAGGCCCCCTTCGGTCAGGGGTCGGTTGTCCAAGATCCGCACCGGAGAAAAGATGGAAAGATCGATGGCGGGCGGCTGTTGCAGAATGAGTTCGGCAAGATAGCGCCCCACGGCCGGCGCCTGCTGCAGTCCGTGGCCGGAAAAGCCGTTGGCCAGGTATAGGCCCCGCATCTCCGGCCATTCTCCGAGGATCGCATTGCTGTCCAGGGTGTTGACGGCATACAGACCTGCCCATCCCCGTAAGAGCTTTGCCCGGTCGAAGGCCGGAACGAACTCGGCCAGCTCGGGCCAGAGAATCTCGTAGAAGCGCTTTTCGTCCCATGAAAAATCGAACGCTTCCGGGTCTTCGGCCATCGATTTTCCCAGCAGGAGCAGGCCGCCGGTTTCCGTCCGGAAATAGAGCCCGGAAGGCAGTACAGTCAGCGGCAGGGGGCCCTCCGGTTTTACTGCCGTATCCAGGGCAAAGACCTGCCGCTTGACCGGTGCCACCGGCAGCTCGACTCCGGCGGTCCGAGCAATCTGCGCTGCCCATGCCCCGGCGCAGTTGATTACGGCATGGGCCGAAATCTCGGTGCCGGATGCCAGCCGAATGCCGACGGCCCGGCCGCCTGAGCTTCGAATTTCTGCGGCTTCGTCTTCCCGGTACTCCGCGCCGAGGGCTCGGGCCTTTTTCCGGTACCCCATGAGCACGCCGTAGGCGTCGAAATGGCCGTCGTCGGGGCCGAAGGTGCCCCCCGCCAGCCCATCCGGTAGATAGAGGGGATAGCGCCGTTGAATCTCTTCCGGGTTCCACCACTCGACCCGGCATCCGAGGCGTTGCTGGCGATCGAGGTTTTCCCGGGCTGCGGCTTGGCCGGCCCCATCGACCAGGAACAGGTTGCCTTCCCGGCGGAAAGATACCGCCGGGGCCAAATCGCCCACGGCCATGTCCTCTTCGAACCGCTCCAATACCTGGAAAGCATATCTGGATATCTCGATGTTCTGCCGAAGGCTGAACTGAACCCGGGCGTTGGCCATGGACAGGGTGGTGGACGCCCGGCTGTAGGTCGGATCCCTTTCGACGACCAACACATTCAGGCGCGGGTCCGCAGCCAGCAGAGAAAACGCCGTGGCACTGCCCATAACGCCGCCGCCGATAATGGCCACGTCGAAGGTTTCGCTCATTTTCGCGTCCCAAAAAAGGTAGGTATTTCTGTTGCATCGCTCGATGGGAATGGTTGACTGGTCAATTGGTTGAGTGGTCAAATGGGAGAAGAAAAAAACCGAATCAACCAATCAACCTCATCACAGGGGCAGCTTTGTGCCAATGCCCATCTCCACCGCCTTTTTGTAAATCAGCGGTGCCACGGCCATGTCGTCGATGGCCAGGCCCAGGTTCGCCGTCAGGATGATTTCCTTTTCGTTTTCCCGGCCGGGTTTTTTGCCGGCGACGAGCTCGCCCAAGTCCGCGTGGATCGGCGGAATCTTCTGGAAAAACCCAAGTTCTTTGTAGTGGCGAAGCTGGGCCGTGTCGTCGGTGCAAAACTTGGTCGATTCGGCCATGGCATCCGGGCGCCAGTAGGAGTCGAAGTCGACCAGGGAGGCAAAGGTGCCCGGTGCGGCCCAGCCGGCCCGGATCGTCGCATGGGGAATCTTCTGAATCGGCCCGGCGGTGACCACCATGTCGCAGCCCGCCACGGCAGCTTTCGGTTCCTTGACCGCTGCGATCTCCAGTCCCAACCGTTCGGACATCTCGTCGGCATAGGCGACGGTCGCGGCCTCGTTGACGTCGAAGGCCATCACTTTTTTCACCGGGAACAACACCTGAAGCGCCTCTAAATTCGTACGCCCCTGCACGCCGCAGCCGAGCACCCCCACGGTGGACGATTCGGGGCGGGCCAAAAACTTGGCCGACAGGGCCGAGGCCGCACCGGTGCGCATCGCCGTGATCCAGATGCAGTCCATGACGGCCAGGGGCAGACCGGTCTCCACGTCGTTGTAAATGAGCAGGCCGGTGATATAGGGAAGGCCTCGTCGCTGGTTGCCGGGATAGCCGCCGACCCACTTGACGCCGGCGGACTTCAAGGCCGGGATGTATGCCGGCATGGCGTGGATGAAGTTGTCTCCCCCGCCGGGATGAACCCCAGGCTTGGGTGGCATCTCGGTCCGGCCGTTTCCCTTCTCGGCAAAAGCGGTCTCGAGGGCCGCGATGATGTCGACCATGGCCGGGCCGGCGGCCGCCACGTCGGTTTGGGAAAGATAGAGCAGTTCCTGTGAGCGTGCCATGGAAAGCCTCCTATATTTTCAGGCAGCCGGGGCCAGTTCCCATCCCATTTCGATGGATAGCCAGTGGGGCAGCAGCATGATCGATTTCAGGTAGTCGCCTCCGCCGGCCTCGATCCGATCCCGGATCATGGCGGAAAAAAGGCCTGCGGCCCGGACAACCGAGCTAAGCGACAGGGGAGCGCTGCCGGACAGCATCGGGTCATTGTCATGGCGGCAGTAGCGAGGATGGGTGGACACGAAATGCGTCCGGCAGGTAACCGGCCGCATCGGATAGACGCTGCAAATGCCGTCGATCAGCAGGGGGCAGGCAGGATGGCCGCCTGCCTCGGCTGCCAACGGGCTGGGGGCCGAGGCGGAAGGCTGCAGGCGAAGGCGATCCCAGCTGAGCCACCGGCGGGTTCGCTTCTCCAGCCGTCGGACCTGTTCCGCGGAAAATTCCTCTCGGATATATTCCGCGAGCGCGCGCGCCTCTACCACCGTGACCAGAATGTGATGCTTGCAGCAGGCACAGCAGCCCGGATGGCAGCTCGGGACAATCCCGTCTTCAGCTTGAAGCCGGGCAAGGGCCTGGCTTGCTGCCCAATCCACGCGGCGGTAGACTTGGCTAGTGAAGCTCCGGCAGTGGGGATCAGGCTCCGCCGCTTCCGGAACCAGGAAAGGTTGGATGCCGTCGTTACTGTTCATACCTGCGTATAGCATCTTTTGGTCTCAACTGGCCAGTTTGATCAAAAATGAAACTTCTGCCGAAGCCT
>CAYPFH010000065.1:0-15332 GCA_964409825.1 uncultured Desulfobacterales bacterium
CAAAACCCAAGGCGGGGGCAGGTCGGTTTTTACCGCCTGCTTCGACCGAAGTTTCTCATAAACGTAGATGATCCAAAATGCGTTCTGATTCGTGGTTCGTTCATTTCCAATAACAAAGGGGGAGGAGCCAATCGCTCTTCCCCCTTTGCCTTTTTCCGGGCGCACAGCGCCGCGCATTCCAGCATACCAGCTTCCCGGCATTCCAGCGGCGCGCAGCGCCTCTTACAGCGAATACGGCGTCAGGCTTTCGGACCCCTCCTCGGTGACCAGCAGGGTCTGCTCGAACTGGGCCGACAGGGAGCCGTCCCGGGTGACTGCCGTCCAGTTGTCCTTCAGTACTCTGAGATCCTTGCCGCCGAGGTTGATCATCGGTTCGATGGTAAAAACCATGCCCGGGACGAGAGCAATTCCCTGGCCCCTTTGACCGTAGTGGGGAATCTGTGGGGCTTCGTGAAATTCGAAGCCGACCCCGTGGCCCACGAATTCCCGTACCACGGAGCAGCCCTCGGATTCGGCCAGATTCTGAATGGCCCATCCGATATCGCCGACCGTGTTTCCAGGTTTAACCATGGAGATGCCGGCCCTCAGGCATGCTGCTGCGACCCGGACGATCTTTTCGGCTTCCGGTCCCGGAGTGCCGACGAAAAAGGTTTTGTTCGCGTCGGCGTAGTAGCCCTTCAGAATCGAGGTGACGTCGACGTTGACGATGTCTCCGTCTTTCAACACCCGCGCACCCGGTATGCCGTGGCAGATCACCTCGTTGACCGACACGCAGACGCTTTTGGGAAACCCCCGGTAGTTGAGGGGAGCGGGTACGGCGCCCCGGGCCACCGTCAGCTCGTAAACGATGGCATTGATTTCCTCGGTTTCCATGCCGGGCCGAATCGCAGCCTCCACGGCCTGGAGCGTTTCCGCCACCAGTTGTCCGCAGCGCCGGATGCCTTCGGCGTCTTTTGGCTCCTTGAGGCGGATCCGGTATTTTCGGAGATAGGCGTCTTTGAGCGGCTCCGCGTCGGATTGCTGCTGTTTCAGGCCGCAGCATTTTTTATATTTCATACCGCTGCCGCAGGGGCAGGGGTCGTTTCTGCCGATTTTGTTCTTCATTCATCGTTTCCGGAAAGAAGTATTGCAGCCAAGAGTTGCCCGGAATCTTTCATGAAAAAGTCGTTTTTTTGACATCTGACATCGGACCTCTGACCTCCGGTTTTTCCTACCGCTCCTCCAAGGGAACGAACGGCGTCTTCGGCGGGCCGATATAGATCTGCCGCGGACGGCCCAGCTTCCAGTTCGGGTCGTCCAGGCTTTCCTTCCACTGGGCGATCCATCCGGGGAGGCGGCCGATGGCGAACATCACGGTGAACATATTCGTCGGGATGCCGATGGCCCGCAGGACGATTCCGCTGTAAAAGTCGACGTTCGGATAGAGCTGGTGCTCTGCGAACCACTCGTCTTCCAGAACCGCATTCTCCAAATTCTTGGCGATGTCCAGCAGCGGATCGCTGATGTGCAGCTTTTCCAGAAGCTTGTCGCACATCTTCTTCATGATCCGGGCCCGAGGGTCGTAGGCCTTGTAAACCCGATGGCCGAAGCCCATGAGCCGAAACGGATCGCTTCTGTCTTTGGCCTGTTCCACAAAGGACCTGACGTCGCCGCCCTTGTCATGAACCTCTTCGAGCATTTCGATAACGGCCTGGTTCGCCCCTCCGTGCAGCGGCCCCCACAGCGCGGCGATTCCCGAAGAGATGGCGGCGTACAAATTGACCCGCGCACTGCCAACCAGCCGAACGGCCGACGTGGAGCAGTTCTGTTCGTGGTCGGCATGCAGGATCCAGAAAAGCCGGAGGGCTTGAACCACGTCCTCGTCGATTTGATAAGGACGAACCGGCGAGTCGAACATCATGTTCAGGAAATTGGCGCAATAGGCCAGATCCGGCCGCGGGTAGACGACCCGGTGGCCCCGGGAGATCTTGTAGGACATCGCCGCCAGGGTGCGAACCTTGGACAGCAGCCGGGTGACCGTGATGTTGATCTCTTCTTCCATAGTCTGCAGCTCCGGATAAAAGCTTCTCAGGGTGTTGACCATGGAAGACAGGATCCCCATGGGATGGGATGCTCTAGGAAAGTTGGAGAAAAAGTCCCGCATGTCCTCGTGGACCAGGGAGTGGTCGTTGAGAAGAATGGAAAACCGGGTGAGTTCGTTTCGGTTGGGAAGCCTGCCGTTGATCAGCAGGTATGCGGTTTCCTTGAACGTGGCGTGCTCGGCCAGTTCCTCGACCGGAATTCCCCGGTAGCGGAGAATGCCGTTTTCACCGTCGACGAAAGTGATGGCGCTGGTGCAGCTTCCGGTGTTCACGTAACCAGGATCGAGGGTGATCAGGCCGGATGTTGTGCGCAGGTTGGAAATGTCGACCGCCTTTTCGCCTTCGGTCCCTTCGACGATGGGAAGCTCGTAAATGCGGCCTTGATATTCGAGTTTGGCGGTGTCGCTCATGGCATGTTTCCTCCGGATCGGCATGGTTGCTGTTTCTCAGCCCCGCTGTTGACCGGCGCGGCGGATCGATCGATCAACGCCTGAAAGGGAAAAACACTCTAACGGAAACCGCCGGAAGGGTCAAGAAAGGGAAATTCCATGGGGGGGTTCACCTGCAGCTTGATATTTAATCGATCTAATGATAATTTATATATTGAATCGCAGTCACCAAATCAACGCCTTTCTTTCGGATGGCCGCAATTTTTTCTCTTGACGAAGAGGGGGCTTGTCACGTAAAGTACGAATCCAGATTGGATATTGTATAAAATATGCAATCTAGACTCGGCCGTTGCGTGGTCTCGGGGCCATGCCGGCATGAAGGAATGGAAAGACGCGATGGGTATAGAATCGATCAAGGTAGAATCGCTCGAATCCCAGGTTTCCTTTAGGATCCGGGAAATGATCCGGCAGCGAATATTGACCAAGGGTCAGAAGGTGAAAGAACGAGAGATCTGCGAACAGCTTGGAATCAGTCGCACGCCGGTCCGGGAGGCGCTTCGCACTCTCAAGTCCGAAGGGCTGATCGATATCGTTCCGAACAAGGGCGCCTTCGTCTCCGAGCCTTCCATCGAAAATATCAAGGAAATCTTCGAGGTGATGACGCTTTTGGAAGGGGAGGCCGCGCGTCTTGCCGCCCGGCGGACCACCGACCCGGAGCTGAAAAAACTGGAAGCCATCCACCAGGAGCTCAAACGTTATCACGCGGAAAAGAACACCGAAAAGTACCTGGCCACCAATAAACGGTGCCATCAGTATATCCGAAAACTTGCCAAAAACCAGCTGCTCTATGAGCTGATCCAATCCCTTCAGGATAAAATTTTTCTGTACCGAACCCAGCAGCTCAACAAGCATGGTCGGTTCGATCAATCGATCAAAGAGCACGACGAATTGATGAAGGCGTTTCGGAAAAAGGACGCCAGGGCAGCGGAAACGGCGATGAAAAAACACCTGAAGAACCAGGAAGAAGCCATGGTTTCCCTGCAGGACGCCGGTTCTTCCCAGGCGGCCTGACGCCGTTTCCGGTGCTAATGACAAGGAACAGAAAAAAACACGGGGCACATCGGAATATCGGTCGCAGGGGCCAGCCCCATGGCTGGCCCCCGACACCGGCGGCGGATTGTGCCCGCTGCAGATGCACCGGCTGCCTATGGCAGCCGTTTTTGAATAGCCCGAAAAGGGGGAGGCTTATTAACCCAAGGCAAGTATGAGGAGGCATCGATGAAAGCAAGAGCCGTAGTTAGCGCGATTTTGGTCTGCCTGGTGAGCGTCGCATTTATCTGCACCGCGGCCGACGCCAGGCCGATCACGTTGAAAGTGTCCCACCAGTTCGCCAAGGGCGACGTGCGGGATGAAATGACCCGGGTCTTCGGAGACAAGGTTACGGAGATGACCAACGGTCAGATCAAATTCCGGTATTATCCCGCCCAGGCGCTTTTCAAGGCGAAAGAACAGTGGGACGCCATGCGGATGGGAAGCCTCGACATGTCGCTGTTTCCGTTGGACTATGCGTCCGGGTACGTTCCCCAGTTTTCCGTCAGCCTGATGCCGTGCGCGGTGCAGAACGTGGCCCAGGGGCTCACCTGGAGAAACAAGCCCATCGGCAAAAAGCTCGAGGGCATGATGCTGGAGCAGGGCGTTCGAAACCTGGCCTGGGCCTGGTTTTCGGGCGGGATCGGATCCAATGCCCGGCAGATCAGGGTGCCTGAAGATGTGCAGGGTGTGAAACTGCGGGCCGCCGGAAAGAAGTTCGAGTACATGATGAAAGAAGCCGGCGCCTCGATCACCAGCATGCCGTCTTCGGAGGCCTACCACGCTCTGGCCACCGGCGTCATCGACACGGTGCTGACCTCGGCGGCGTCCTTCGTGAGCTACCGCCTCTACGAGCAGCTCAAGTACGCCAACGTGCCGACCAAGTATTCCATCTGGTACATGGCGGAAAACCTCTGCATCTCGGAAAAGACCTGGCAGCGCCTGACGGCCGATCAGCAGAAGGTCTTCTTGGAGGTCGCCGAATGGATGCATGAGGATTGGATCATCGAAAACTTCGACGCCCTGGCCAAGGAAATGTACGACGAGTACAAGAAGGCCGGCGTCGAGGTCCACGAGATGACCAAGGAAGAGTTCGCCATCTGGCGGGATTTCGCCAAAAAAACCGCCTGGAAGGATTTTGCCGAAAACGTCGAAGGCGGGCAGGAAATTCTGGACCTGGCCGTGGACGCCATGGAATAATCGTCCGACAAAACCGCTGCGGAGCCCTGATTGCAACCGGGGCTCCGCAGTCGCTTTTATAGCGAGGTGCGGCCGCTTCATCCTTGGTGAAGACGAATCGGATCCCAAACAAATTCTGGAAGGTAACGATGAAAATGTTCTGGAAGGTCTTCAAATCCCTTATCCAAGGGCTCAGCGTCATTACGGGGTTTCTGTCTGCCGTCGGCATCGTTGCGGCGTCCCTGATCATCACCGAAGCGGTGATCGTCCGCAAAGTCTTGAACATGTCCACCATCTGGCAGACGGAGATGTCCGTTTTTCTGCTGATTTTTGCCACTTTCGTGGGTGCGGCGTTCGTTCAGAAAAACGACCACCATCTCAACGTCGATTTTCTGCTGGTCTACCTGCCTCCGAAGGTCCGCGAATCGTTTTTGCTGTTTGGCATGGTTTTTACCATGGTGCTTTCGGCGATCATCGCCTGGCACGCCTATCCCATGTGGTGGGAGACGGTGGTCAAAGGACACCGTTCCATGTCTCTCTGGGGCCCGCCGTTGTGGATTCCCTACGCGTTTATCCCCTTCGGTCTGACCCTGCTCGTGCTGCAGTACATCGTTCAGATCGTCGACAAAATCGTCCAGATCAAAGCCGGAGAAATCGACGAAAGCATTATCCGGGCCGAGATCAAGGACATCGATCTGGAGGCCGCTAAATCAGAATAGCCTGCTTGCGATCCGATTCGGTTTGCCCCTAAATCTTCTGCAACCTCGAATTGGGACTTGTTTCGGACACCTACAGATGATTCAGGATGGAGCTTGAACATGGAACAATTTTTCATCAACATTTTTCTGTTTGGCGGCGCACTGCTGCTCCTGATTTCCGGAATGCCGATCTGGGCGGGGTTGGCGGGCATCTCGGTCATTGCGGTCCTGATCTTTTCCCCGCATATTCTTCCCTCGATTCCGTATGTGCTCTACAGCAGTCTCGACAATTTCGCCCTGCTGGCGATTCCGCTTTTTATCATGTTGAGCGCGCCGATCGCCGCTTCCAAAGCGAGCCGGGATCTATACGAAACCCTGCACAAATGGATGTACAAGATCCCCGGCGGGCTGGGGATCTCCAACATGCTCGCATGCGGCATTTTTGCCGCCCTGAGCGGATCGAGCCCCGCAACGGCTGCGGCCATCGGCGGGGTGGGGATTCCGCGAATGAGGGAAAAGGGGTATTCTGCGGCCCTGGCCACCGGCCTGATCGCCCATGCCGGCACCTTCGGCATCCTCATTCCGCCCAGCGTCACGATGATCCTGTACGGCGTGGCCACCGAAACCTCCATCGGCAAATGCTTTATCGCCGGCATTTTACCCGGACTGCTGGAGATCTTTTTAAGCTGCGTCTGGGTCGCCGGCGTCTTTTTCTACCGGAAGCAGATCCCGGCCAAAGCGGGAAGCGTCTATTATATCGAGGACCGGGGAGTGACCGAATACTTTTCCTGGACCGACCGGTTCCAGTCCCTGGCCAAGGTGGCGCCGTTTGTGGCGATCATCATCGGCATCATGCTGGCCTTATACGGCGGCTGGGCCACCCCGAGCGAGGCCGGCGGCGTCGGTGCGGTGATGGCGTTCATCCTGGTCATCATCATCTACAAGGTGACCAACCCGGCCAAGCTGTGGGACATCATCATCAAGGCCTTGAACGAAAGCGCCATGATCCTGATGATCATGGCCGCGGCCCTGATCTTCGGGTACATTTCCTCGGACCTGTATGTGACCCAGTCCCTGGCCGAGTGGATCCTGAACCTGCCTTTCGGAAAATGGGGCATCATTTTCATGGTCAACATCCTGCTGCTGGTGCTCGGCTTCTTCATTCCGCCGGCCGCGGTCATCGTCATGGTGGCGCCGCTTTTGCTGCCGGTGATCACCGGGCTGGGGTTCGATCCGGTCTGGTTTGCGGTGATCATGACGGTGAACCTGGAAATCGGCCTGGTGACGCCGCCGGTGGGTCTGAACCTGTACGTGGTCAAGAGCATCGCCCCGGACGTTCCGATGTACAAGGTCCTGATGGGCGTGCTGCCTTTTTTGGTCATCGAGGTTTTAGTGATTGTTTGCGTTTCCATCTGGCCGGAGCTGGCCACGTGGCTCCCGAACAAAATGCTCGGTGTCTAGCAAGATCCGGCGTAAATCTTCATCCAGGCATTCTCCGGTCCTGCAGCGCTGCGCGGGGCCGGAGAATCGAATGCGGCCCTGATCCACCGGCGTGGATTTTTTTTAAGAGACTTGTTGTATACATAATACTAAAAAGAAATTTTTTCATTTTACGGAGAAGCCCATGGAAAACAGCATGAGAAACATCAACGTTCTGGATTTTTCCCAGGCCCTGGCCGGGCCTTACTGCACCCTGATGCTCGGCGACGCCGGAGCGGAAATCATCAAGGTCGAGCGCCCCGGCGCCGGGGACATGAGCCGCGCCTGGGGGGCGGAATTCGCCCCGGGCATGAATTCCTATTTTGCCAGCATCAACCGCAACAAAAAGTGCATGACGGTTCGGATGGATTCCGACGAGGGACGCGCCATCATCCATAAGCTGGCCCAGTGGGCCGATGTGGTGGTGGAAAACTACCGGCCCGGGGTCACCGCAAAACTGGGGATCGACTACGACACCCTGTCCAAGATCAACCCCCGGCTGGTGTACTGTTCCATCACCGGGTTCGGTACGGTCGGACCCGATAAGAAGCGGCCGGGCTTTGACCTGATCGCCCAGGGCATGGGCGGCATCATGGGCATCACCGGCCAGAAAGGCGGGATGCCGACAAAAGTCGGGGTGGCCATCGGCGACATCATCGCCGGCATGTTCGGCGCCTTCGGCGTTATGCGCGCCTTGTTTGAAAGAGAGCACACCGGCGTCGGCCAGCACCTGGAGACCTCTTTGCTGGAAGGGCAGATGGCGCTATTGACATTTCAGGCCGGCGGGTATTTCATCACCGGAAAATCGCCGGAACCCGCGGGCAACGTCCATCCGTTTATCGCCCCCTATGAAACCTTTCCGACCCGGGACGGCTACATCAATATCGCTGCGGGCAACGACGGGTTGTGGAGCAAGCTTTGCACCGTGCTGGACATTCCCGAACTGGAGAAGGATTCCCGCTTCGACACCAACCCCAAACGGGTGCAGAACCGGCCGGAGCTGGTGCCGCTGCTGGAAGAAGAGACCGTCAAGTACGGCAAGGACGAGCTGCTGGAGAAGGTGGGCAAGGCCGGCATCCCGGTCGGTCCGGTCGCCACCTTCGAAGAGCTGTTCAACTCAGAGCAGGTCAAGGCGCTGCAAACCGTACAGGAGGTCGTCCATCCCAAGGTCGGCAAGATGAAGGTGGTCAAGTCTCCGATCAACTACGCCAAGACGCCGGATGAGATCAGAACGCCGCCGTCGCTGCTGGGCGAGCACACCGAAAAGATTCTGGCCGATGTGTTGAACATGAGCGAGTCGGAAATCAAGGCCTTGAAAGAAAAAACCATCATTTGAAAGGAGCGGGGTCATGAAGATTATCGTCGGATATGCCGGCGGCGGGGTCGACAACAAGGTGCTGCAGCTGGCCGAAAAGGAGGCCAAAGCCCACAACGCATCGGTGGAAATCATCTACACCGCCGATCTGGAGCCGAAAAACGAGGCCGAAGCGGCAAAGCGGGATAAAATCGACAAAGACCTCAAGGAAGTGTCGGCGCATTTCGAGGCCGAAGGCATCTCCTGTACCGCCTCGCTGAAAATGGGGCTGACCCCGGGCGAGGTGCTCGTGGAGGAGGCCCGGAGCGGCGGCGCAAACATGATCGTTGTCGGACTGCGGAGAAGATCGCGCCTGGGCAAATTCGTTTTCGGATCGACGGCCCAGTATGTCATCCTGGAGGCCCCCTGCCCGGTACTGGTCGGATCAGACAATTAAAAAGAAAGACGCATGCCCTATGTCTACTTCGAGTGCAAAAGAAAAGATTGCAGAACTTCAGCAAAAACATGAACAAATCGAAAAAGGGGGCGGGGAGAAGGCCATCTCTGTTCAGCATGAAAAAGGAAAGCTGACCGCCAGAGAGCGGATCGACCTCCTCTTCGATTCAGGGACCTTCAAGGAGGTCGACGTCTTTGTGACCCACCGGAGCAACTACCGGGGGATGCAGGGGGTGCAAACCCCCGGAGACGGGGTCGTTACCGGCTACGGCACGGTAAACGGCCGGCTTGTGTTCGTCTATGCCCAGGATTTTACCGTCATGGGAGGCTCCTTAGGGGAGATGCACGAAGCCAAGATCACCAAGGTGCAGGATATGGCCCTGAAGATGGGGGCGCCGATCATCGGCATCAACGACTCGGGCGGCGCCCGAATCCAGGAGGGGGTCTCTTCCCTGGTCGGGCTGGGCCACATGTTTTACCGGAACACGATCGCCTCCGGGGTCATCCCCCAGATTTCGATCATTATGGGACCCAGCGCAGGCGGCGCCGTCTACTCTCCGGCGTTGACGGACTTTGTCTTCATGGTGGACGGAACCAGCAAGATGTTCATCACCGGCCCCCAGGTCATCAAGACCGTGACCGGTGAGGAGGTGGACGCCGAGGCCCTGGGCGGGTCGGTCACCCACAACCGGACCAGCGGCGTGGCCCATTTCAGAAGCGCCACCGACGCCGAATGCCTCGAAACCGTAAAAGAGCTGTTGTCTTTTCTTCCCTCCAACAATATGGAGGATGCCCCGAGAATGGAGACCGGAGACGACCCGGAACGGCTCAACCCCGAGCTTGACGAGGTAATTCCCGACAGCCCGAACCGTTCCTACGACATGCGCAATGTCATCTCGGGAATCGTCGACGGCGGCTATTTTTTCGAGGTGCACAAAGAATACGCCCAGAATATCCTGACGGTGTTTTCTCGCCTCAACGGAAAAACAATCGGGATCATCGCCAACCAGCCGATGCACCTGGCCGGCTGCCTCGATATCAACGCGTCGGACAAGGCAGCCCGCTTCATCCGCTTCTGCGACGCCTTCAACATTCCGCTGCTGACCCTGGTCGATGTCCCCGGATACCTGCCCGGCACGATTCAGGAATACAACGGCATCATCCGCCACGGCGCCAAGGTGCTGTACGCATACTCCGAGGCCACTGTGCCCAAGGTCACCCTGATTATCCGAAAAGGTTACGGGGGCGGCTATATCGCCATGTGCAACAAGGGATTGGGGGCCGATCAGGTCTACGCCTGGCCGTCGGCCGAGATCGCGGTCATGGGGCCCGAAGGAGCCGCCAACATCATCTATCGCAAGGAGATCAAGGCGTCCGAAAATCCCGAAGAAAAGCGGCAGGAAATGGTGGAGGAATACAGAAAAGAGTTTGCCAATCCATACAATGCTGCCACCTTCGGGTTTGTGGAGGACGTCATCCAGCCCTCCCATTCGAGGCAGATACTGCTATCCGCCTTTGAAATGCTGGAAACCAAGCAGGATCCGAGGCCGGCCAAAAAGCATGGAAACATTCCCTTGTAGGAGAACACCTTGGACAAAATAACCATCGGATTACAGGTCACCATCATCGGAATGGGCGTCGTTTTTCTGATTTTGATCCTGATCAACGTGGCGCTCAACTTGATGCGCGTGGTTTTTTACAAAACGGGCGGCTCCGAGAAAACGCCTGAAAGAACCGCAGCGTCAAACCAGGCCCCTGACCAGGACCCGGATCAGGACCAGGGGCGGTTGATCGCCGTACTGACCGCGGCCATTCTTGCAGCCGGCGAGACCAGAGCGCCCTTCCGAACGCTGTCCATCAGGGCGCTGGACCAGAAGCGCTCGGCCTGGAAGGAACATGCGAGAAGATCGCACTTGAGGGGCAAGACCCTGGTCTGCTCCCGTCCGAAGCAGGCCCTTCGCTGATTTTTCAATGACCGGCTTTCGCGAACTCATCTGGCAGGAGTATTGAATCATGAAATGTTACCGAATCAAAGTCGATGGAAAACTATACGAAGTCGAAGTAGAAGAGATTCAAGCAGAGGCCGCGCAAAGCGAACCGGTCCGGCAGGTGCAGCCCAAGGCCGCCCCCGCGCCGGCGGCGCCGCCTCAAAAACCGGCCCCTTCTTCTCCTGCACCAAGGCCCTCTGCGGCCGGCGCCGGCGACGTCACCGCCCCCATGGGGGGAAAGGTCATTTCCATCCATGTGAAGAAAGGCGATACCGTCGCTGTCGAGGACGTGCTGCTGACCCTCGAGGCGATGAAGCTGGAAAACGAAATCCGCGCTCAACAGGAGGGAACGGTTGTCGACATCCTGACCAGCGAGGGGGCCACGGTGGATTCGGGCGACGTGCTCTTGAAGATCGGGTAAAGGCACCGGCAAAAGAAATGTAAAAAAGAAAGAGACATACCATGTTTGAAAAAACATTGATGTTTATCAATACCACCGGTGTCATGAACATGACGATCGGCCACGGGGTCATGATGTCGATCGCCCTGGTGCTGCTCTACCTGGGCATCAAGAAAAAGTTCGAGCCGCTGCTTCTCGTTCCCATCGGCTTCGGCATGATGCTGTCCAACATACCCCTGAACGGATTGATGAGCCCGCCGGTGCTGGAGATCGGGGAACATGCCATTCATACCAAGCAGGTCGGCGGTCTTTTGTACTACCTGTTTCAGGGAGACGAACTGGGCATTTTCCCCCCGCTCATTTTTATGGGGGTCGGGGCCATGACCGATTTCGGCCCGTTGATTGCCAACCCCAGAAGCGTGCTCCTCGGCGCCGCCGCCCAGTTCGGCATTTTCGCCACGTTCTTCGGGGCCATTTTTCTCGGCTTCACCTTCCCGGAAGCGGCCAGCATCGGCATCATCGGAGGGGCGGACGGCCCGACCACCATCTACCTGGCCTCCATGCTCGCACCGCATATGTTGGCCGCAACGGCCGTGGCCGCCTATTCCTATATGGCCCTGGTTCCGATTATTCAGCCGCCGATCATGAGGCTGCTGACCACCAAGGCCGAACGACGGATTGTCATGGAACAGCTCCGGCCGGTTTCCAAGAAGGAGAAGCTCCTTTTTCCCATTATCGTTACGATTCTGGTCCTGATGCTTTTGCCTGCGGCCTCGCCGCTGATCGGCATGCTCATGCTCGGCAACCTGTTCAAGGAGTGCGGCGTTACGGACCGCCTGAGCGAAACCGCCCAGAACGCCCTGATCAACATCGTCACCATTTTTCTCGGAATAACGATAGGCGCATCGGCCACGGCCGAATCTGCGCTCAATGTGAAGACGCTTGGCATCATGGTGCTCGGGATTGTCGCCTTTTCCATCGGCACCGCCTCGGGGATCCTTCTTGCCAAAATCATGAACAAACTAAGCGGGGGAAAAATCAACCCGCTGATCGGTTCTGCCGGTGTTTCGGCGGTTCCGATGGCTGCCCGGGTCTCCCAGGTGGTCGGCCAGCAGGAGCGGTCCGACAATTTTCTGCTGATGCATGCCATGGGACCGAATGTGGCCGGCGTGATCGGTTCTGCGATTGCCGCCGGAGTCATGCTTTCAATTTTTGGATAAGTCGACTTAGGAAATAGACGAAGGAGGAAGGTGTTAATGAAGATTCACGAATATCAGTCCAAGGAGCTGTTTCGAAAATTCGACGTTCCGGTTCCGGAAGGAAGCGTGGCGTTCAGCCCGGAAGAAGCCGCGGCTGCAGCCGACAAGCTCGGCGGGTTTCCCGTCGTAGTCAAGGCACAGATCCATGCCGGCGGGCGCGGCAAGGGCGGCGGAGTCAAGCTGGCCCGTTCCAGAGAAGAAGCCTCTTCTCTGGCCGGGGAGATCATCGGAATGAACCTGGTCACCCACCAGACCGGTCCTTCGGGGCAGACGGTCCGAAAAGTTCTCGTGGAGCAGGGGCTCGATATCGTAAAAGAGCTTTACCTGAGTATTCTGCCCGACCGCGCCACGGCGACCCACGTCATCATGGCCAGCGAGGCCGGCGGCATGGACATCGAGTCCGTCGCCGCCGAGACTCCGGAAAAGATCATCAAGATCTTTGTGGATCCGCTTTTAGGACTGCAGGCCTATCAATGCCGTCAGGTGGGCTTCGGCCTCAACCTTCCCCCGGCGGCCCTGAAGCCTTTCTTCAAGCTGTTGACCGGCCTCTACAAGTTGTTTACCCAGTACGATTGCTCCCTGGTGGAGATCAACCCGCTGGTTCTTACCGCAGACGACGATGTTTTGGCGCTGGATGCCAAGCTGGACGTGGACAGCAACGCCCTCTATCGGCACAAGGACATCCGGGAGTACCGGGATGTCGATGAAGAAGATCCGCTGGAGTACGAGGCGTCCAAATACAACCTGAACTACATCAATCTGCAGGGTGCGGGAAATATCGGCAACATGGTCAACGGCGCCGGACTGGCCATGGCCACCATGGACATCATCAAGCTGGCCGGTGCAGAACCGGCCAACTTCCTGGATGTCGGCGGCGGCGCCAACGCGGAAATGGTCGAAAACGGGTTCCGCATCATTCTCGGCGATGAGAACGTCAAAGGCATTTTGATCAACATTTTCGGCGGAATCCTTCGCTGCGACGTGCTCGCCGAAGGCGTGGTCCAGGCCGCCAAAAAAACCGGCCTCGACGTGCCGGTGGTGGTGCGCATGGAGGGGACCAATGTGGAAGAGGGCCGAAAAATCCTCTCCGACTCGGGTCTGAACCTGATAACGGCCGTCGACCTGAAAGACGCCGCGGCGAAAATCGCTGAGATTGCGGGCAATGCATGAATGTCGGCTGAGAAATCGATGCCCGACGGCTTTTTGAAACAAGCAATCAACCAAACACGATAGAGGGTAAAATGAGCATATTTGCCGATAAGAATACGCGCCTGGTGGTCCAGGGAATCACCGGAAAAGAAGGCCAGTTTCACACCCGTCAATGCCTCGCCTATGGCACCCAGGTTGTTGCCGGCGTAACGCCCGGCAAAGGCGGCCAGAAGATGGACGATGTCCCGGTCTTCAATACCGTGGCCGACGCGGTCGACAAGGCCGGGGCCGACTGCAGCCTGATTTTCGTTCCGCCTCCATTTGCCGCCGATGCGATCATGGAAGCGGCCGACGCCGGGGTCGACCTGATCGTTGCCATCACGGAAGGCATTCCGGTCATGGACATGCTGAAGGTCAAAAACTACCTGAAAAACAAACCGCCCCGTTTGATCGGTCCCAACTGCCCCGGGATCATCACCCCCGGACAGTGCAAGGTCGGCATCATGCCCGGTCCGATTCACAAGCCCGGCGGACCCATCGGGGTGGTTTCCCGCTCGGGAACCTTGACCTACGAGGTGGTCCACCAGCTCACCCGGAAAGAGATCGGACAGACGACCTGCATCGGCATCGGCGGCGATCCGGTCAACGGGACGAACTTCATCGACTGCCTTGAGGCCTTTGAAGCGGACGGCGAAACCGAAGGCGTGGTCATGGTGGGGGAGATCGGCGGCGACGCCGAGGAAAAGGCCGCCGAGTTCATCTCCGCTCATGTGAGCAAGCCGGTGGTGGGATTTGTCGCCGGTCTCACCGCCCCTCCCGGCCGCCGGATGGGGCATGCCGGGGCAATCATCAGCGGCAGCAGCGGCACGGCCCAGGGAAAAATCGATGCCATGAAGGCCGGGGGGATCCATGTCTGCGAAAACCTCGGCGCTCTGGGGGACCTATGCGCCGAGGTGTTCAAATGAAGCGGATCGCCGTGCTCATCCCCGGCATTCTGACGCCGGAATCCCTGGCGGCAAGGGTCGATCACTTAAAAAAGTACGTTTCGCCGGGCACCGAGATCGAACCGCTGGTGTTTTCGGGCCCGGTTCGGGACATCAAGGTCGGCGGCGACGTCTCTTTGCTGGCCGGAGAAACCCGGCAAATCGCTATCGACGTCGAAAAACAGGGATTTGACGCGCTGGTGATCCACGGCATCTGCGATTTCGGCATCGAAGCGGCCCGGGGGGCGGTGGATATGCCGGTGGTGGGGCTGGGTTCGGCGGTCTTCCATCTTGCCAGCCAGCTGGCCGACCGGTTCGGTGTGGTGACCAAAAGCGACGCCACCATCCCCGAATTTTCCCGTCGGATTCAATTGATGGGATGCTTTGACCGGATCACGTCCATGCGTCCGCTCAATGTAAAGGAGACCGACCTGCTGGAAAAGCGCGACGAGGTGGAAAAAAAGTTCATCGATATCGCCCGATACCAGGTCGAGGAGGAAGGCGCCCAGTTGATCGTGGCCGGCTACTCCGCGATTCTGGGCATCCTTTCGGACGGCGCCCGGAGCGAACTGGAGACCAACCTGGGTGTGCCGGTCATCGACGGGGTGCCGGTGGCGCTGAAAACGGCCGAGATGCTGGTGGACCTGAAAATGACCCACAGCCGGCGCGCGTATCCGATGTTCGACGAATAGACCGTTCGTTTATCGATTATGCCGAAGACGGAAAGCGGAGGGCAAAAAATTTCAAGCACCAAGCACCAAATTCCAAACAATGACCAAATCTCAATTTCCAAACTACAAACAAGCGCCGCCGCTGGCCGCGCCGGCGCTTGCCAGGTTGATCAAGAATGAAACTTCCCCGCGCGTCATCCCGGCCGCAGCGAAGCGG
>CAYPFH010000066.1:0-15151 GCA_964409825.1 uncultured Desulfobacterales bacterium
ACTTTGAGGCTTTCGCCTTTGGCAAATCCGAACAAATGCCCGAAGCGCTCCCCCCCTTGAAAAAGGGGGGATGGGGGGGATTTTTCTCGCCTGTAGCAACTTAAAAGTTCACCCGAAACCGGAGTTTCATCTTTGATCAACCTGGACGCTTGCCGGCCAGCGGCGGGACTTATGTGAAACTTCGGTCGAAGTCAGCCTTTCGGAACGGCACGGAGGCCGTTCCCTACAGAGGCAGAGGCTTCGATGCAGAGTTTCATTTTTGATCAAACTGACCGCCCTTTGGTCAGCGGCCCCGCTCGTATGAAATTTGGCCGAAAACTGCCGCGCCAGGGCAGACAACTTTTCAAAAAGATAAGTATAACTAACAGACGGGCGACGCCAAACCATATTTGTTGAAAAATCGCTAGGCGTGTGCTATCAACCCGCAATCTTTATCCCTCCGGAACGAAAACCGGTTCTTTTTTCCTCAAACAATTTAAGGAAAGGCAAAGGAGGTCGCGATGAGGAAAGGATTTTATCTGCTGATCGCTTGTCTCGTTGTCGCACTGGCAATGTCGCCTTGTGCTTGGGCCAAGGCCAAGAGCATCAAGATCGGAATCAACGCCCCGATCACCGGAGATATTCCCAAGGTCGGCGAGGGCTCCAAATTTGCCGCCCAGATGTGGAAGGCGGATATCGATGCCGCCGGCGGACTCGATGTCGGGGGAAAGAAATACCCGGTTGAGCTGGTCATCGAAGACAACGAAGCCAAGGCCGAGTCCGCGGTCAAGACCAACACCAAGATGATCACCGAAGACGAGGTGCTGGTCATCGTGGGGCCCCAGTCATCCAAGCAGGCGGTGCCGGCCGGCGGCGTGGCCGACAACTACCAAACCCCGATGATCAGCCCCTGGTCCACCAACCCGGACACCACCAAAGACCGTCCGTTCGTCTTTCGCGGGTGTTTCCTCGATCCCTTCCAGGGTCCGGTGCTGGCCAATTTCATCACCGAAGAATTCGGCTACACCAAGGCTGCCGTTCTTTACGACGTCGCCAGCGACTACCCCAAGGGGTTGGCCGAGTTCTTCAAGGAAGCCTGGGAAAAAATTCACGGTCCGGGCTCTGTGGTGGCCTATGAAAGTTTCACCACCAAGGATGCCGATTTCAGCTCCCAGTTGAGCAAGATCATCCGCTCCGGAGCAGAAGTGCTCTTCACTCCCCAATATTACAACGAGGTGGCCCTGATCGTCCAGCAGGCCAAAGAACTGGGATGGCGAAAGCCGATCGTGGGCAGCGACAGCTGGGGATCGGCCGAAACCGTCGAGCTTTGCGGCGAAGCCTGCTACGGGCTTTTTTTCAGCACCCATTACGCGGCAGCCGGCGCCGTAGGCGCCACCAAGGCCTTCATCGACCGGTACACGGCCAAGCACGGCTATACGCCCGACGATGTGGCCGCCCTGACCTGGGACAGCCTGGGAATCGTCCAGCGGGCGATTCAGTCCTGCGGCAAGCTGACGGGAAATATCGAAAAGGACCGCAAGTGCGTTCGCGATGCCATGGCCAAGATCAAGGAGTTTGACGGGATCACCGGCAAGATGACCTTCACCGAGGAGGGCGATCCCATCAAGTGCGCCGTAATCGTTCAGATAAGCGACCAGGGCGAATACGAATTCTACAAGTCGGTGTGCCCCTAAATTCGCTCCGCGAATTTAGAAAAAGCGGCTTTGCCGCTAAAAGACTAATGGCTCCCGCCACCAGGCGGGGTCCTTTTGGGCCAGGGTGAGAGCCCTGGCCCGGCCTTTTCGAGTGCAGCGGCAGACGGAGGCCGGGGCCATGACCTTTTTGTTTCAGAACATTATCAACGCCCTTCAGTGGGGAAGCTTCTATGCGCTGATCGCCCTGGGCTACTCCATGGTGTACAGCATCCTGATGCTTTTCAACTTCGCCCACGGCGACATCTTCATGGTCGGGGCTTACATCGGGTTCGGCGTGGCCGCCGGTTTGGTGGGGCTGGCCTCTGCCGGGGCCATTTCACTGCCCGGCTGGATGATCCTCGTGCTGACCATCATCATCTCGATGTTTCTGACCTCTTTTGTCGGAATACTCGTCGAGCGCATCGGCTACCGGCCGTTGCGGGATGCCCCCAGAGCCTCAGCGGCCATCACGGGCCTGATGATCGGCATCATCCTGGAAACCGGGAATCTGGCGTTTCTGGGAGCCCGGCGAATCGGCTTTCCCTCTTTGATCGAGTCGACCACCTACAACATCGGGGGCGTGTTCGTTACCAGCAAAAAAATCATGATCGTGATCGTTTCACTGCTCTTCATGCTGGCGCTTCACCAATTCGTCCAGCGAAGCAAATGGGGCATGGCGATGCGGGCCATGGCGTTCGACTACCTGGTCGTTCCGTTGATGGGGGTTTCCATCAACACCATCGCCCGACTGACGTTTGCCATCGGGTCGGCCCTGGCAGCCGTGGCCGGAATCCTTTTCGGCGTGGCCTATCCGGTGCTCGACCCGTATATGGGAATCGTTTTTGGCTGGAAGGCATTTGTCGCCGCGATTCTGGGCGGGCGCGGGTCGATCATGGGCGCCTGTCTGGCAGGGTTTTTACTCGGGTTCATCGAGATTTTCGTGGCCATGATCTTTCCCTCGACGCTTCGGGATTTCATTGCCTATTCGATCATTTTGCTCATTCTGGCCTTTCGGCCCCACGGCTTTTTCGGAGAAGCCTACAGCGCCCGGCTCAGGTTGTAGGCTTTTTTGCGCATGGCAGCCAGTGCGGGAAGAGAATCCCCCCGAAATGGGGCGGAAACTTGATGGTAGAAAAATTCGAAATCCGAGTATTTTTTTTGCTGCATTATAGGCCGGCGGCGAAGCCGCCGCTAATAAAAACGCGAAGCGGTTTTATAAGGATACGCGATGGAAGAAGCCGCAACAGAACAGATCACCTTCCGGGGCCGGCTGGCGGCGTCACTGCGGAAAAGCCCGCTTCTGGGCTGGCTCATCGGCTTGACTGCAGCCGTTTTGCTGGAGCATCTGGTCGGATACGAGCTGGCCACGGCCATCGGCCTTCCAAAAATTCCGGTACTTTTCGGCTTCGTGATCATGCTCAAAACCCCGCTGCTGATCCCCAGCGCGCTTGTCTACGTGCTGTTGATTTACCTGATCCCGGCCTGCCTCATCGCCCGGCTAAGCGCTGCACCGTCCAACTGGATGGCTGGACGGCTCTACCAACTTCCGATATCCGTGCCGGTAATCGTGCACCTGGCCCTTTTGTATCTCATCTTGCACCTGTGGGCGGATATCAGCGCTTACCGGGGGCTGACGCTTCGGCTCACGCTGATTGCCGTGATGATGACCCTGAGTCTGAACCTGATCAATGGGTACATGGGGGAGTTTAGCTGCTCTCACCCGGGGTTCATGGCCCTGGGTGCTTACGGAGCCTCGGTTTTTTCGGTCTTTTTTTTCGCCAGTGACAAGCTTTTCGGAGAGGCGATTCTGCCCCATACCCTCGGTGCTTTCTGTTTTCCCATCGGACTGATCTTCGGAGGTCTTGTGGCATCTTTGGGCGCCCTGGCCATTGCGATTCCGTCGTTCCGCACCCGGGGAGACTATCTGGCCATTATTTCTCTGGCCTTCATGTTCATCGTCAAAAGCGCCATCGAAAACCTCGAATTCGTAGGCGGCCCCAGGGGGCTGAGCGGCCAGCCGAACTATGCCACCCTCCCGGTGGTGTTTGCCGTGGCCGTGATCTGCATCTGGATCATCAACAACTTCGTTCGATCCACCATCGGCAAGGCCCTCAACGCGGTGCGGGACGACGAGATCGCCGCCGAGGCCATGACCGTCAATACACGGCAGACCAAAATCCTGGCCTTCATGTTCGGGGCGTTCTGGGCCGGGGTGGCCGGAGGCCTCTTTGCCCACGTGCTGCGGTACGTCAATCCCGGCACCTTCGGCATTCAGAAGCTGGCCGAAGTGCTGGCGATGGTCTATTTCGGGGGACTTAATTCGGTCTACGGCTCCATCCTGGGCGGGGTCAGTCTAAGCCTGCTCGGCGAGGCGCTCCGGCCCCTGGAGCTGTTCAAGTGGATCATCATCCCTCTGCTGCTCATTCTCGTGATGATCTTCAGGCCCACCGGCCTGATCGCCTTCAAGGAGTTCGACGTCGAGGCCCTGATTCGGCCCAAAGGCCGCCGGAAAAAAGAGGTCTAACCCATGTCTCTGCTTGAAGTAGTCCACATGAGCCATGATTTTGGCGGCCTGCGGGCGGTCAACGATTACAGCCTCACCGTTTCCCCCGGAGAGATCCGGGGCCTGATCGGCCCCAACGGCGCCGGAAAAACGACGATCTTCAACCTGATCACCGGAATGTACCGGCCCACTGAAGGAGACATCCGGTTTAGCGGCGAATCGATCGTCGGAATGAGACCGCACCAGATCGCCGCCCGGGGATTGGGACGCACATTTCAAAATCTGCAGCTATGGCGGCATTTGACGGTGATCGATCACGTGATGATGGCCCGATACGCCAAGCTCACTTACGGACTGATGGGGGCGTTTTTCGGCACGCCCAAGCGGCACCGGCAAGAGGCGCAAAGCCGCAAGCGGGCACTAGAGCTCATGGAGATGCTCAATGTGGCGCAATTTGCCGATCAGCTCGTTGTCAATCTTCCCTACGGCGCCCAGCGGCGGGTGGAGATGGCCAGGGCCCTGGCCACCGAGCCGAAGATTCTCTTTCTCGACGAGCCGACCGCCGGAATGAATCCGGAGGAGCTGCGGCAGATGATGCAAATCATTCGCAAGGTGCACAAAGAGTTCAACCCGGCCATCTTTCTCATCGAGCACCGGCTGCGAATGGTGATGGAGCTGTGCGACAAGGTGCAGACCCTGGTCTTCGGAGAGGTGATCGCCGAAGGGACGCCCGAGGAGATCCAGAACGATCCTCGAGTCATCGAAGCCTACTTGGGCAAGGAGACGGTGGAATAATGCTGTTGAAGGTGGAAAACCTGCGGGTGTCCTACGGAAAAATCAAGGCCCTTCACGGGATCGGCTTTGAAATCGAAGAGGGGGAAATCGTCACGATCATCGGTGCAAACGGCGCCGGGAAAAGCACCACCTTGCGCGCCATCTCCCGGCTGGTGCCGGTAGAACCCGGAAGCCGCATGACCTATCGGGGCGTCGATCTGCTTCAATACGCCGCCGATAAAGTGGTCAGCCGGCTCGGCATCTCCCATTCCCCGGAAGGAAGGCGTCTTTTTGGAAACCTTTCCGTCATGGAGAACCTGATGCTGGCCTGCTTTTCCCGCAAAGACAAAGACGGCATCCAGCGGGACCTTCGGCGGGTGCTGGCGATTTTTCCCCGTCTCGACGAAAGAAAGCACCAGAAGGCCGGCACCCTGAGCGGCGGAGAGCAGCAGATGCTGGCCATCGGAAGGGCGTTTATGAGCGGGCGAAAACTCATGCTCCTCGATGAGCCTTCCATGGGCTTGGCCCCGCTTCTGATGCTGGACGTGTTCAAGGCCCTGCGGGAGTTCAACCAGGAGGGAACCACGATACTGCTGGTGGAGCAAAACGCCCGCATGGCCCTTCAATTTGCCAGCCGCGGGTACGTGCTGGAAAGCGGGCAGCTTGTCCTGCACGGGGTATCCGGCGACCTGCTGGAAAACGCGGAGGTCAAGAAGGCTTACTTGGGTGGGTGAAACATAAAGTGCCTAGAGTGCCTAAAGTTCATAGAGTGCCTAGAGTGGAGGTGTCGCTTCGCTCCATCTTGTGATAAAAGCTTCCATTTCCCAATTTCAGCAATTCTAGGCACTCTAGTCACTCTATGAACTCTAGGCACTTGTTCCTGTATCCTTATTGAAATTCCCCCCGTCTTTATGGTAGGTTGCCACCGATTTCGATCGCCGGAACAAAAGGAGACACAATGATTCGAGTCGGTGTCGTCGGCGCCACAGGATATGCAGGTGCCGAATTGGTGCGCATCCTTGCCGGCCACGCCGGAGTCGATCTGCGGTTTCTCACCTCCCGTCAACACGCCGGTGCTGCCTTCAGCGACATCTACCCTTCCATGGCGGGCATCGTGGACGCCGTCTGCGAGGCCTACGATGCGGATGCTGCAGCCGATCGAGCCGATGTGGTTTTCTTCGCGCTTCCCCACCAGCTGCCGATGGGGATGATCCCGGAGTTGGTGGCTCGCGGACGGCGGATTGTCGACCTTTCAGCCGACTTCCGCTTTCAAAACGCCGATGCCTACGAGCGCCACTACCAGCCTCACAGCGCCCGGGACCTGCTGCCCCGCGCCGTCTACGGGCTTTCCGAGGTCTATCGGGAGCAGATTCGGCAAGCGGTTTTGATCGGCAATCCGGGATGCTACCCCACCAGCGTGCTGCTGCCGGTGATTCCCCTGATTCGGGAAGGGCTCCTGGACCCGGGTTCGCTGATTGCCGACGCAAAATCCGGGGTCAGCGGCGCCGGACGTTCCCCGGCCCGGGCCACCCTGTTTTGCGAAGTTGCCGAATCGTTCAAGGCGTACAAGGTCGGGGGCCATCGTCACATCCCCGAAATGGAAGAGGTGCTGAGCCGTGAGGCGGGCGATTCGATTCGGCTGACCTTCGTGCCGCATTTGGTGCCCATGTCCAGGGGAATGCTGACGACCCTTTACGGCCATCTAAAAGAAGGGGTGGATCCAAGCATGATCGGCGACTGCCTGGCGGCATTTTATGCGGATTCCCCATTTGTCCGGATCTGCCCGGAAGGGCGCCCCCCCGATACCCGGAATGTCCGCGGCACAAACTACTGCGACATCGGTTTCTACCATGAAAAGGGAACGGACAGGTTGATTCTGATGTCGGCCATCGACAACCTGGTCAAAGGCGCCGCCGGCCAGGCCGTGCAGAACATGAACCTGATGGCGGGTTTGAATGAAACAGCAGGACTGACCACGATACCAGCCCCGCTGTAGGATCTGAGTTCAAAACCTTTGAACCCTTTTCACCCCATTTTCTAAGCGGCGAAGCCGCTTCTTATAAAAGCGCGAAGCGATTTTATCTATGAAAGGAGAGGAAGATGACCGCAAAGCTGATCAAGGGGACGGAAATCCGAGAGGAAATTCTGGAGGAAATCACACAGGAAGTGGCCCAGATCAAGGAGAAGCACGGGGTGGTGCCGGGCCTGGTAACCATCCTGGTGGGGGAAAACCCGGCCTCCATCTCCTACGTGACCCTCAAGATCAAGACGGCCCATCGGGTCGGATTCAAAGAGGTACAGGACTCCCAGCCGCCGGACATCTCTGAAAAAGATCTGCTGGCACTGATCGACAAGTACAACAAGGACGATTCCATTAACGGCATCCTGGTTCAGCTGCCGCTGCCCAAGCATATCGACGAGAAAAAGGTGCTCAACGCGATCGATCCGGACAAGGACGTGGACGGGTTTCATCCGGTCAACGTCGGTCGATTGATGATCGGCGGATCAGAGGTGAAGTTCCCGCCCTGCACCCCGGCCGGCATCCAGGAGATGATCGTCCGCGCCGGCGTGGAGACAAGCGGTGCGGAAACGGTGGTCGTCGGCCGGTCCAACATCGTCGGAAAGCCGATTGCAAACATGATGCTTCAGAAAGGACCGGGCGCCAATTCCACGGTGACCGTCGTCCACACCCGGACCAAGGACATGGCCGACCACTGCAAGCGGGCCGATATCCTCATCGTCGCCGCCGGGGTTCCCGACCTGGTCAAACCCGAGTGGATCAAGCCGGGCGCCTGCGTCATCGACGTCGGCGTCAACCGGGTGGGGGAAAAACCGAGCGCCAAGGATCCAAACAAGATGGTGGCGATTTTAAAAGGCGACGTGGACTTCGACGCCGCAAAGGAAATTGCCGGATACATCACCCCGGTGCCGGGAGGCGTCGGCCCCATGACCATCACCATGTTGATGAAAAATACGCTCAAATCGCTGAAGTTCAAACTGGGGATCGATTAGCCGCTTTGATCGGTGGGCACCGAATGCCGCCGGCATCGCCGGCGGCATTTCCGGCGGCATTTCCGGCTGCTTTTTTCGGGCTGCAGCAGAAGGCAAGTAAACATTCAGGGCAACCCTTTGAAAACAAAGGAAGTTGATACAGTTCTCGCTTGACAAGTCAATTTGATTGATGATATAAACGTGTCAATTTGCCATGGGCAAATAGCAGGAGAGGCGATGGTGCGGCTCATTCGCGGTGTTTGAATCTTTAAAGGGTCGAACGATCATGGGTAAAAATATCACCTTCCTGATATTGAGCACATCCGGTTCCCCGAGTCGGCAGCTGACATTTTCCCGGGGCTTTCTGGGGTTTTTGATCTTGCTGCTGCTCGTGGGAAGCGCAGGCGTGGGGTGGATGGCTACCGACTACCTGCGTTTTCGGGAGGCCGGGTTCAACAACGTCCAACTGGAAAAAGAACTGGCCCTGCGGATGGAAGAGCTTCAGATCCAACGCAGGCAGGTCCACAATTTTGCCCAGAACATCAATGAGCTGAAGTCGAAACTGGTCGCGCTCAACGATTTTGAAAAGAAAATCCGGATCATTGCCAACATTGAACGCTCGCCGGAACACACGGGGCTGTTCGGCGTCGGCGGTTCGATCCCCGAAGATCTGGACACCCATGTTTCGCTTGAGGAAAGCCACAACAGCCTGGTTCGGGAAATGCACGAACAGGCGGAGCAGTTGGAAATTGCCGGCTTCAAACAGGAAAGCGGATTTTCTTCCCTGTTGAAGCATCTGGAGGATCAGCGAAACCTGCTGGCCTGCACTCCGGCCATCCGGCCGGCAGACGGGTGGGTCACCTCCCGCTTCGGCTACCGGGAATCGCCTTTTACCGGTATGAGGGAGTTTCACAAAGGCCTGGATATCGCCAACCGGCATGGAACACCGATCCGTGCGCCGGCTGACGGCGTCGTCGCCTTCGTCTCGCGAAAAGGGCTGCTGGGCAATGTGCTGGTCATCGATCACGGCCACGGTTTCGTTACCCGATTTGGGCATATCAACAAGGCGTTGAAAAAGCGGGGAGATACGGTCAAGCGAGGAGAGATCATCGCCGAGATGGGCAACAGCGGACGGAGCACCGGACCTCACGTCCATTACGAGGTGATGATGAACGGCGTCCCGGTGAATCCGGAAAAATACATCCTCAACTAAAAACCGCTGCCGCGGTTTTTAGTGATGTTCGCGTTCCGCGAACAAAAAAAAGAATCCGGTTCTCCATGTAACTCAAGGCGGTTCGAGCCGACCCATCGGCCTCCGGCGACCCGAAGCTGGAGGATTCCAGATAAGCGAAAAAAGGAAAGCTTGTTCACCCGTCATGCCCCGGGCCTTTCCGGAGGTCGTGACCCTGCCTGTTTTGCCGCTCCAACACACACGATACGATTACGGGTTGATGCCCCGAACCTGGCATGTAAAGATCCAGGCCCGGGGGATCCGGCTTTGGGTTAAGCCCGGAGGGCATAACTCGGTGGCCCTGCAAGTAAATCCGAATACCTGCAGATGCGGGCTGCCGGTGGAATTTCGCGGCAGATGTGGTATATTGCTTTTCAGGTTCAAGGTTCAGAGTTCAAGGGTTCAGAGGTTTAAAGAAAAGACCGATACTAAATCCCGGAACTTCTGAATTCAGAACCCAGAATTCAGAACCCAGAACCCCAGAAGCTGAACCTCTGAACCTGGAACCCAGAACCTCTGAACCTGGAACCCTGAACCTGGAACCCTGAACCCTCAAACGAGGAAGTGAAACGCCCATGTTGATGGATGTGCTGACAAAGGTTTTCGGAAGCAAAAACGAACGGGATCTAAAGCGGCTGCAGCCGACCGTTGACGACATCAACCGCCTTGAACCCGACATGCAGGCCCTCGATGACGACGGGCTCCGTGGACAAACCGCGCTGTTCCGGGAGCGATTGGATCGTGGGGAACCGGTGGAGGATTTGCTTCCCGAAGCGTTTGCCACCGTTCGGGAAGCGTCTCGCCGCGTGCTCACCATGCGGCACTTCGATGTCCAGCTCATCGGCGGAATCGTGCTGCACCAGGGGAAAATCGCCGAGATGAAAACCGGCGAGGGAAAAACCCTGGTGGCCACCCTTCCCGCCTATCTGAATGCGTTGACCGGAAAAGGGGTTCATATCGTTACCGTCAACGACTATCTGGCCCGGCGTGACACCGAGTGGATGGGAAAGATCTATCATTTCCTGGGGCTGACCGTCGGAACCATCCTCAACGGGCTGAATGAACAGGAGAGAATCGAGGCCTACAGGGCAGACATCACCTACGGCACGAACAACGAGTTCGGCTTCGATTATCTTCGAGACAACATGAAGTTCGATCCGGAAACCCTTGTTCAGAGGGAGCTTCATTACGGCATCGTCGACGAGGTGGACAGCATCCTCATCGATGAGGCTCGAACGCCGCTGATCATTTCCGGGCCCGCTGAAAAATCGACCAGCCTGTACTACGAGGTCAACGGCATCATCCCGAGCTTGGCCAGGGAAACGGACTTTACCATCGATGAAAAGGCGAAAAGCGTGACCCTGACCGAAGAAGGGGTTGCAAAGGCCGAAAAGAAGCTCAACGTCGACAATCTCTACGATCCGAAATACATCGAGCTGCTGCATCACATCAACCAGGCGCTCAAGGCCCACACCCTTTTCAAGAGGGATGTGGACTATATCGTGAAAAACGGGGAAGTGATCATCGTCGACGAGTTTACCGGCCGCCTCATGCCCGGACGACGGTACAGCGAGGGGCTGCACCAGGCCTTGGAAGCCAAGGAAGGGGTCAAGATCGAAAACGAGAATCAAACGCTGGCCACGATTACCTTCCAGAACTACTTTCGCATGTATGACAAGCTGGCGGGCATGACCGGCACCGCGGATACCGAAGCCGCCGAGTTCAAAAAGATCTACAATCTGGACGTTGCCGTGATCCCGACCAACATGCCGATGGTCCGGAACGATTTTCAAGATGCGATATACAAAACCAAGCGGGAAAAATACGAGGCCGCACTCGACGAGATAGAAGATCTTCACCGCCGGGGCCAGCCCGTATTGGTAGGAACCATTTCCATCGACGTATCCGAGTCGCTGTCCAAAAAACTAAAGAAACGCGGTATCCCCCACGAGGTTCTCAACGCCAAGAACCACGAAAAGGAGGCTGAAATCATCGCCATGGCCGGGCAGAAAGAGGCAGTGACCATTTCCACCAACATGGCCGGCCGGGGGACCGACATCGTCCTCGGTGAAGGGGTGACCGACCTGGGAGGGCTCCACATTCTCGGCACCGAACGCCATGAGAGCCGGCGGATCGACAATCAGCTCAGGGGCCGCTCCGGCCGTCAGGGGGACCCCGGCTCCTCCCGCTTCTATCTTTCCCTGGATGACGATCTGCTGCGGATTTTCGGCGGAGAACGGATCACCGGCATCATGGAAAAGCTCGGCATGGAGGAGGGGGAGCCCATCGAGCACGGTCTGATCTCCCGGGCCATCGAAAACGCCCAAACCAAGGTCGAAGCGCACAACTTCGACATTCGAAAGCATCTGCTCGAATACGACGACGTGATGAACCAGCAGCGGGAGGTCATCTACAAGCAGCGGCGGGAGCTGCTGCAGGGAAAGAGCCTTCGTTCGGAGATCGAAGAGATGGTTCGGGAGCGGGCGGAGCAGATTGCCTCCCAATTTGCAGACGAAGAGCGTCTCGCCGAAGACTGGGACATGAAGGGGCTCACGGATGCGGTTTTCCAGCAGTTCAATTTCAGGCTCTCCTCCCTGGATGCCGACGCCATGGACGGCCTCACCGCAGACGGACTTGCCGAGCGAATTTTTGAAGAAGCCCTCGCGGTCTATGAAGAAAAGGAAAAGGCCATCGGCAACGACGAATTCCGGAACCTGGAGCGGATTGTCATGCTGCAAACGGTCGATAACCTGTGGAAGGATCATCTGCTTTCCATGGACCACCTCAAGGAGGGGATCGGCCTCAGGGGATACGCCCAGCAAAACCCGCTTATCGTTTATAAAAAGGAAGGGTTTGAGCTGTTTCAGGAAATGATCGAACGAATCAAGGAAGAAACCCTGGGCATCCTATTCCGGATTCAGCTGGCCGAGCCCGAAAGAATCGAAGATATCCGAAAACAGGACAAACAGCCGCTTTTTTACTCCGGCGGCGACGATGCGTCGGCGAAGAAAAAACCGGTCCGGCGGCCGGACAAGAAGGTCGGAAGAAACGATCCCTGCCCTTGCGGCAGCGGCAAAAAATTCAAGAAATGTTGCGGGCGGTAGCCCTTGAAAAGACTCTGGAGAGAATAAGTTTGGCGCAGGGGGGCTTTACAAGCTTCGACGTCAGTGCTTATATTCGAACAAAATCGACGGGTAAATTTTTTTAAGGTAACTGATCGCTGCAATACACGCCAACTCGTTTAATCGGTGATGAGCAAGAGCCGGCAAGAACTCGAAGAACAGGTCCTTTCCGAAACAAGAGACGAGGTTTCCGAGCCCCCGTTTTTCAAGGTCCTGTTGCACAACGACGATTACACCACCATGGAATTCGTCGTCGAGGTCCTGATGACTGTTTTTCGCAAATCAGCCCAGGAGGCCACAGGGATCATGCTCAACGTTCACCAGCAAGGAATCGGGCTGTGCGGCGTGTTTCCCTACGAGTTGGCCGAAACAAAGGTCGAAACGGTGGAAGCCCTGGCAAGGGATAGAGGGTTTCCACTGAAATGCACAATGGAGAAAGAATAGTCACATGATCAGCAAGGAATTGAGTGCGACGCTCGGGTTTGCAGTACGAGAAGCCAAAAAGCGGCGCCATGAATACGTGTGTATCGAACACGTCCTGTACGCCATTTTGCATGACAACAGCGGCGTAGAAATTATCGAGAACTGCGGCGGCAGCGTCGAGCGGCTCAAAACGGAGCTGGAGACCTATCTGACCGAACGCATCGACAGCATTCCGGAAGACGACGAGTTTGTGCTGCAGCAGACCATCGGGTTTCAGCGAATGATTCAACGCGCCGTCACCCATGTGCGCTCTGCGGAAAAAGTCGAGGTCACCGTGGGAGACATCCTGGCTTCGATGTTCCAGGAGAAAGACTCCCACGCGGTCTACTTTCTTCAGACCGAAGGCATCACCCGCCTCGACGTGCTCAACTACATCTCCCATGAAATGCCGAAGATCAGCTTCCGGGAAGGAGAAGGGGGGTTTGCCCGAACCGAGCGGGATGAAAAAAAGAAAAAGACAGACCCGCTGGAGGCCTTCACCACCGACCTTGTTCAGCTGTCGGCCGAGGGCAAACTCGATCCGTTGATCGGCCGGGAAATCGAGCTGGAACGGACCATGCAAGTTCTTTGCCGGCGCCGGAAAAACAATCCGGTATTCGTTGGAGATCCCGGCGTCGGAAAAACCGCCATGGCCGAAGGACTGGCCCAGAAGATCCAAAAGGGCGACGTGCCGGAGCTGCTGGCGGACATGAGGATCTATGCCCTGGATCTGGGGGGGCTGCTGGCAGGCACAAAATTCAGGGGCGATTTCGAACAGCGGCTCAAAAGCGTGATCGAGGCGCTGACAAAAAAGAAGGACGCCATTTTGTTCATCGACGAGATACACACCATTGTCGGCGCCGGAGCCACCAGCAGCGGTTCGATGGACGCGTCCAATATCCTCAAGCCGGTGCTTTCCACCGGAGACATCCGCTGCATCGGATCGACGACCTTCGAAGAGTTTCGGAACCATTTCGAAAAAGACCGGGCTCTTTCCCGGCGCTTTGAAAAGATCGAGATCAGCGAACCGCCCGTCGGGGAATCGATCCAGATTCTCAAAGGGCTCAGAAGCCGGTACGAAGAGCATCACGGCATCCGATATACGGATCCGGCCCTCAAATCGGCCGTCGAGCTCTCGTCCAAGTTCCTCAATGACCGGTTTTTGCCGGACAAGGCCATTGACGTCATCGATGAAGCCGGGGCCCATGTGCGGATTTCCGGTCCCTCCACCCGCACGAAGATTCATCCGTCCGACATCGAGAAGATCGTGGCCAAGATGGCCAGGATTCCAACCCGGAACGTTTCGGTTTCCGACCGGGTCAAGCTCGAAAGCCTGGAGTCGAGGCTCAAAGAAGTCGTTTTCGGCCAGGATTCGGCCATCGAGGCGTTGGTCACGGCCATCAAACGGTCCCGGGCCGGCCTGGGCGTTCCCGAGCACCCCATCGGATCGTTTCTGTTTACGGGCCCCACCGGCGTCGGAAAGACGGAGGTTTCCCGGCAGCTGGCCCACCAGCTTGGCGTTCATTTCATACGGTTCGATATGAGCGAATATATGGAAAAGCATGCCGTGGCCAGGCTCATCGGTGCGCCTCCGGGATACATCGGCTTTGAGCAGGGCGGGCTGCTCACCGACGGGATCCGAAAAAACCCATACAGCGTCCTTCTTCTGGACGAAATCGAAAAGGCCCACCCGGACATTTTCAACATTCTGCTCCAGGTGATGGACCACGCCACACTCACCGACAACACGGGCCGCAGAGCGGATTTTCGAAATATCATCCTGATCATGACCTCCAATGCCGGGGCAAGGGAAATGAGCACCCATACCATCGGATTCGGCGGAAAGCAGTACGATCCGGAAGGCAAGGGAAAGGAGGCGATCGAGAAGTTTTTCAGTCCCGAATTCCGCAACCGTCTCGATTCGGTGATCGCCTTTTCCAGTTTGACGGTGGAGATCATGGAAATGATCGTTGACAAGTTCGTCGGCGAGCTCAACGAGCAGCTCTCGCCCCGGAAGGTGAAGGTGTCGCTTTCTCAGACGGCGCGCACCTATCTCGCAAAAAAGGGGTACGATCCCCGCTACGGGGCAAGACCGCTGGCGCGGCTGATCCAGACCGAAATCAAAGATCGTCTAGCCGACGAGCTTCTTTTCGGCAAGCTTGAAAAGGGCGGAGAAATCCGCCTGAAGATCGAAAACGAGGCGTTGGCTTTCAGTTTCCATTAATCCCGGCCGACGGCGCATAACCGCCATGCCGGCCGTGCCGTCTGCATCCACAGGGCCGCTGCCGCCAACCGGAGGCAGCGGCCCTGTCGATCAGCGGACAGCCCCCGATGACCGCAGCGGGATTCAAAATTCCAGATTCAAGATTGATGACATCGTAAAAAGTGCCCGAAG
>CAYPFH010000067.1:0-10834 GCA_964409825.1 uncultured Desulfobacterales bacterium
GGTTTCAAGCCGCCGAAATGCAAGTCCGGATAGCCGGCAATGCAGGCCACCCATCGATTTTTCGCCGCTGAGGAAATTCCATACGACGAGCAGGAAGCCGAAAAATGCCGACGGCAGCAAGAGCAAACCCGGCAAAGGCTTCAACGGATTTGGGACGAACGAAGGCGGCAGGAAGAGGCCGAGGCGGCTGAAGCCAGACGGCGCCAGGAGGCTGAACGGCAGGGCATCGAAGAGGTTGAAACAGCCCAGGCCGCGGTGGCGGATCAGGCGCGATGCAAATAACGGGTACGAAAGCGCCCCCGTTTTGCTTGGATGCGACATGGATGGATCGATTGCGAAAAGTCGTCTCCTGCGCGGTGAAATAAAACCGGAGCGGAATCGGGGTCGATTCCCCCTGATAGGGTCTTTGATCGACCCTCCGGCGGGGCAATGTTCCCCTTTTGCCGCCCGCTCCGGGAAAAAGCCTGTCTTGACGGACAGATCCGGATCCCCCCAGGAAAAAGAATCTCCCGAAGCCGAAGAAGACATTAACCCTGAAATTCTCTGCCGCCAGTGCCGGCAGGGCGTCACCGATCCCGAGCAGCGAATCACGGTTCAGGGAGGGTACCGGCACACCTTTGCCAATCCCCATGGGATCGTATTTGAAATCGGCTGTTTCCGGGAGGTGAGAAACTGCGGCGTGCTGGGATCCCCCACCGACGAGTTTTCCTGGTTTTCAGGATTTCGATGGCAGGTTGCGATCTGCGGCACCTGTCTGGCCCACCTGGGATGGTTGTTCACCGGTGCCGGGCCGGAGCTTTTCTTCGGCCTGATACTCGACCGCCTGCTGTTTCCGGAGTGATTTGACAACCGGTTCGATACGCGTAAGAGTATATGCCAATAGTAACATCATGCCGACTGGAACAGGTTTCGATCCGATCGCCGAAAATAAAAAAACCCTGAAGTCCGACAGGATTTTGGCGAGCGCTCCAACGGCGTCGCGGAGGAAGCAATGAACATTTTCATTTCCGGTTCCCTGGCCTATGACCGAATCATGGATTTTCCGGGCCACTTCGAAGATCACATCCTTCCCGACAAAATCCATATCCTGAATGTCTGTTTTACGGTCAATGGGATGGACGAAAAGTTCGGCGGCACCGCGGGCAATATCGCTTACAGTCTCGCCCTGCTCGGTGAGCGGCCGACGATTCTGGCCACGGCCGGCAAGGACTTTGACAGCTACCGCAGCTGGCTGGACCGCCACGGCCTGCCCACGGACGGGATCGTCGACATCGAAGAAGAACTCACCGCCAGCGCCTACATCACCACCGACAAGCGGGACAACCAGATCACCGGCTTCAACCCCGGCGCCATGAAATACCCTTCCGGCTACCGGTTCGACGGACTGAAGCGAAGCAAAACCCTGGCCATCGTCTCTCCGGGCAATCTGGAGGACATGATCAATTACAGCCGGAAATACAAAAAAGCCGGCGTCGCTTACATTTGCGATCCGGGCCAGTCGATTCCGGCCCTTTCCGGCAAACAAATGGAGGAGATGCTCGACGGCAGCGCCGTTCTGATCTCCAACGACTACGAACTGGAGATGATCCAGAAAAAAACCGGGCTGGACAAACCGGCGCTGGTCGAGCGGGTCGATGCCCTGATCACGACTCTGGGAGAAGAGGGCGCCGAAATCACGAGAGGCTCAGAATCCGTCCGAATTCCTTCCGTTCCGGTGTCCGAAGTCAAGGACCCGACCGGAGCCGGGGACGCTTTCCGCGCCGGGCTGATCAAGGGAATGGTGGAAGGCAGGGACATCGTCGACGCCGCCCGGGTCGGCGCCACCTGTGCCAGCTATGCCGTGGAAAAGCTCGGCACCCAGGAACACTTCTTTACCGAAGAAGAGTTCAGAAAACGCCACGACCGCGCGTTTTCTTGAAATGTTCCGATAGGATGAGTCAAGATTGAACACCGCCGGCCATGAGCGGACCCTGCTGCAGCAGAGACAGTATCGCCTCCGATTGACAGCCATTATCCTGTCGATGCTCGTCGGCATCATCCTCCTGGCAGCCAAGTTTACCGCCTATCTTCTGACCGGCTCGTCTGCGATTCTCTCCGACGCTTTGGAGTCGATCATCAACGTCGCAGCCAGCGGCTTTGCCCTGATCAGTATTGTGACCGCCGCCCGCCCTCCCGATGAATCCCACCCGTATGGCCACGGGAAAATAGAGTTTTTTTCTGCAGGATTCGAAGGCGCCCTGATCATTCTGGCTGCCGCCGGAATTTTTTACGCCGGCATTCACCGAATTCTTCATCCCCAGGGTCTTCCGAACCTTGGAGAAGGGATCGCCATCCTTGGGGGGGCCGCCGCGGTCAACCTTTTTCTCGGGATTTTTCTGGTCCGCACCGGGGAAAAAACCGACTCCCTCACCCTGATCGCCGACGGCAGGCACTTGCTGACCGACGTGTACACCTCCGCTGGGGTCATCGCCGGATTGTTTCTCGTTCCGATCGTCAACTGGTACCGGCTCGACGGCCTCATCGCCTGCCTGGTGGGAATCAACATCCTGGTCACCGGCGTCCGACTGGTGAGAACGTCCGTTTCCGGCCTCATGGACGAGTCCGACCCTTCGCTGCTCGAAGACATTGCCGAATTGTTGTCACGGCACCGTAAAGAAGAATGGATCGACATTCATCAGCTTCGCGCCTGGAAGTCTGGAAATCACGTTCATATCGACCTGCACCTGGTGCTTCCCCAGAACCTGGACCTGCACCACGCCCATCTGGAGGCAAAACAAGTCGAATTGATTCTGGCGAACCATTTTGAGGGAAATGCCAGCATTCTGGTCCACATCGACCCGTGCACGGCCCCGGACTGTCCGGTCTGTCAAAAGACCCGATGCAAGATGAGAGAAGCAGCCGCTGAGCAAGCCGCAACATGGAATACCGTCTCGCTGACCGCGAACCGGTCAAAGGACCCCCTGCATTCCGGAACGAAGCAGGGCGCCGCGGCCCGGAAAGATGATTGAGGGGCTCAACTGCCCAACACCAGGGTCGCCAGCACTGCCAGCGCCACCAGAAGGGCCATCATCAACACATCGAGAACGCCGTCGATGATCCGATCCAGCATCGTATCCTCCTTGGAACGCGCTACTTTAATAAAATCGCATCAGCCGTTTTTTATCCGCGGTCGTGAAAGAACTGTTCAGCCTCTTCCACCGAATCGAACAAAAGCCACTCCCGAAACAGGACTCCTTCGCCCCGCCTTCGAATCCGCTCTATTTCAGTATTTCCGTGGTATTCGAAGACATCCTGATATTCACTGAAAACCTCGGCCTGTGTCATGGGGTCACCTCCTGCTGTTGAAGTTGGATTGCCGGCATCGGTTCCCGGCAGATATTCTCTTGCTGCCCACAGTAGCAGGACGGTGTGACAGATCCGGTCACAAAAACAAAAAAAATGCCTCTCGATCCTAAAAAACGGACCGAGAGGCATTTTTTTTGTAGTTAAAAAAACCGGCGGCTACAGAAGGCCGCAGCCGCCGGAAAAAGGGGAACTATTCGGTGACGTACTTGAAGGATAGCTTGACGCGGGCCCGAAAAGCAGTCACTTTCCCCCCTTCGATTTTCATATCGAGTTTGGTGATCTCGGCGATCCGCAGATCGCGGAGGCTTTTTCCGGCGGTCTCCACGGCCTTTCTTGCAGCATCCTCCCAGGAGTCAGGACTGGAACCGACCAGATCGATGATCTTGTAAACGCTTTCTGCCATGGTGTGCTCCTTTCATTGGCGGTCAGGATGGTTTCCGGATGGTTCAACGCAAGCCTTCGACAGTGCTTCGCAGCCGGAACCGATTTTCGGAGATGGACACAGCGATGTCAAGCGAAAGTTTCGCAGTATTCATCCGCCCCAGGATCCAGAAGACGGTGCATCGTCTCTATACAACACGGTGGGCTGGTTTTCCCGGATGTAGGATCGGACCCCCTCCACGATGCCCCGGCAAAGCGCTTCCTGATATTCGGGGCTGACCAGCCGCTGGCACTCCCGGGCGTTGCTGATAAACGAGGTCTCAACTAAAATGGCTGGCATCTGCGCCCCCAAAAGCACATAAAAAGGCGCCTGTTTGACCCCCTTGTCCCGAATTTGGTTGTATCGATCCTTCAGGTTTCCGTATAGCCCCTTCTGGACATGAGAAGCCAGCCGGCTCGACTCGTTGATCTTGGCGTTTTGCATCAGGTCCAGGAGAATCGTCTGCAGGTCGCTGATGTTTTTCTCCGAGGTGGCGTTTTCCGTTGCCGCCACCATGATCGCCTCGTTGTCGGTGGCAAGGTTCAGAAAATACGTCTCGATGCCGTAGGCCCGCCGATCCCTATGGGAATTGGTATGGATGGATATGAACAGATCGGCGTTCTGGGTGTTGGCAAAGGCGGTGCGCTCCTCCAGGGTCAGATACCGGTCGTCGGTCCGGGTCAGGATCACCTCAAGACCAAGCTCCCGCCGAATCTGTTTTTCCAGACGGCGGGCGATGCTCAAAACCACGTGTTTTTCGTGCACCCCCTTCAGGTAACCGGGCGCGCCGTAATCCTTTCCCCCGTGTCCTGGATCGATAACCACCCGCCTCACCCCCAGGGCCAGTTGTTTGGCCAGCGCGCTGGACGGAATGGTCTTGGCCGACGCAGACGCCCCAGGGGCGCCGGCGGAGGCCGCCGCCTCCGGTTCTCCCCAGACATCGATCACGATTCGAAAGGGGTTTTTCAAAGAAAAAATCTTGTAGCGGTCGAAGGATTTGATGTCGATGACGACGCGGACCGTATCCGGTGTATACTGGCCGGCCCGAACATCGCTGAGGAGGTTGTCGTTGATGGGAACGATTTTATCCAGCGCCTCGTCCATGGCCGCCCCGGCCAAATCCACGAACAGCCGCGGCGGTTTTCCGATGGATGGATCCTTTTTGAGGAGCCGATGCGTATAGTCGGTCTCGTCGGCAGCGTCGACCACCACCCGGGTATAGCGCGGATTGGACCAGTGACGGAGTCCGGTCACCATGATGCGACCGCCCCCGGAAGAGGCCGCGCTTCGGTCACCGGCCGGCTTGGCCGTCGTTTGTTGTTCGGTTTCCGCAGTCCGGGAGGCGATCAGCGCTTGTACCGGATCATCGCCCTTTCCATTCCTGTCGGCCCCGCCGGCGGCGATTTCATCGATCTCTTGCCTGGCCCGGGAATGATAGCGGCTCTTGGGGTGGTCGTCGATGATCCGGAGAAATCGCGCCAAAGCCTCTTTCTGGTCCGCCTCCCGGTAAGAATGCCGGTGAAGGCCTCGGTAGAGCTTGCCGGCCATGTATAGCCCGGCTGCTGCCCACGGGCCGTCGGGATCGCTTTTAAAGACGCCTTCATAGCCTTCGATGCAGCGCATCCAACGGTCCCGGTACTTCTGGTGCCGTTTGTTTTGTCTCAGGTCGCGATAGCAGGCATCGGCCTGCAGGTAGAGCGCTTTGGCGGAGGCGTCGCCCGAATCTGCTTTCTGCGGCTTTGGGGGTTCTTTCCGGTCCGGCTCAGCCTGAGAGGCCGCCTCACCGCCTATTTTTTCCAGCAGCGATTCCGCCTTCGGTCGGTAGGCGCTTTGGGGAAACCGCTTTCCGATTCGCTGGAGGACATCCGCGGCCTCCTTGAGGTCCGAAGCCAGATAGGAGCGCTGGTAAAGCTGCGAATACAGCGTTCCGGTCATGAACAGCCCGGCCGGAGCCCAGGGGCCGTCGGGGTCTGCGCGATAGACGGCTTCGAATTGACGGATGCAAGACAGCCAGTTGTGGCGGAATTTCATCTTTGCCGGGTCCTTTTTCAGGTCCCGGTAGCAGGCCTCGGCACGGAAATACACGTGCCTCGGATTGGAGGCCGCCTGTGCAGGTGCAGACCAAAAGATGTCCGGCAACAGGGCAAGGCAAGCAGCAGCAAACAAAATATATGTTCTCTTGCGGAAATCTACCACAGGAGATTCACCACACCATCATTTATTGTAAAAACCGGCCCCTATATAACACAACCTTCCCGTACACGTCCAGCCTTTCAATCGGAGGGACGCGCTCTGTCGCCTCCGACTGCAGACGGCCCAAGTTGGAGGGACGCGCTCTGTCGCGTCCGACCACGGACGGCCCAAGTTGGAGGGACGCGCTCTGTCGCGTCCGACCACGGACGGCCACGACGGAGCGTGGCCCTCCTGACGGGACCCTGCACCGGGTGCCGCGCCGGGATCCTTTTGTCGCTTCAAGTCATCAATCAGGCTGCTCAAGGTATAGCTTCGCGCTGCGAGGCTATGCCTTGAGCAGATGCTGCAGCTCGCTGAGCCAGTTGAGGGCATGAAGCGGCGTCATATTGGAAAGGTCGGCCTTTTTCAGGCGCGCCAGGACCTCTTGCTGGGGTTGGCTGAAAAGCTCGAGTTGAACGGGTCCCTGCTCCGCTGCCGGCGGCGCCTGCGCAGATGCTTCGGCCGCATCGCAGGGCGCATCCCCGTTTTCGATCCGAAAAAGGATTTGTTTCGCCCTTCTTACCACGGATTCCGGCACGCCGGCCAGCCGGGCGACCTGGATCCCGTAGCTGCGGTTGGTCCCGCCTTCGACGAGTTTTCGCAAAAAGATGATTTCGTCGCTCCATTCCTTGACGGCGATGTTGTAGTTCTTGACCCGGGCAATGCGCCCCTCCAGAGCCGTAAGTTCGTGATAATGCGTAGCGAACAGGGTTTTTACCCCTTTTCCCCTGAGTCCGTGAAGATGCTCCGCCACCGCCCAGGCGATGGAAAGACCGTCGTAGGTGCTCGTACCCCGGCCGATCTCATCGAGGATGACCAGGCTCTTTTCCGTGGCATTGTTCAAGATGTTGGCCGTCTCTTCCATTTCCACCATGAAAGTGCTCTGGCCCTGGGAAAGATTGTCCAGGGCGCCGACCCGGGTAAATATCCTGTCGGTGAGGCAGATCGAAGCGGTCGCAGCCGGCACGAAAGAGCCCATGTGAGCCATGAGCACCAGAAGCGCCACCTGCCGCAGAACCGTCGATTTGCCGGCCATGTTGGGTCCGGTGATGATCAGCACCTGGTTTTCCTCGTTATCCAGCCGAAGACTATTGGGAACGAAGCGCTCTGCCGTGAGCATCTTTTCCACGACCGGATGGCGCCCTTCTTCGATGTGGATCACCCCTTCTTCATTGATCTCCGGGCGGTTGAAATCCTCCTGGTCTGCGATTTGGGCCAGATTCAGGAGGGCGTCGGTACGGCCGAGGAATTCGGCTGCGGACTGGATCGCGGGGTGCCGGTTCATCACCTCCTCGCGGATTTGGCAAAAAATCTCGTACTCCAGGGCGCAGCGCCTTTCTTCGGCGCCCAGAACCTTGGCCTCGAAATCCTTGAGTTCGTCGGTGATGTAGCGTTCCGCGTTGACCAGGGTCTGCTTGCGGACATAATTTTCCGGAACCCGGTCTCCCTGGCTTTTGGGAACCTCGATATAATAGCCGAAGACCTTGTTGTACCGGACCTTCAACGACCCGATGCCGGTCGCCTTGCGCTCCTTGGCTTCCAGGCCGGCCAGCCATCCCTTTCCGTCCCGGCTGATCCCGATCAATTCGTCGAGCTCCTCTCGAAAGCCGCTGCGGATCAAACCACCCTCGTTGACTGTAGGAGGAGCATCCTCCCGAATGGCCTGTTCGATCAGATCCGCGGCCTCGTATAGCACGGTCGGCTCCTGCCCCCATCGAAACAATGAAGAATCGAAGCCGGCCAGGCCTTCGAGCAAACCCGGCAGCGCCTGGATGGAGCGCTTCAATGCCACCAGATCCCGGGCGTTTCCGTGCCCCATGCTGATCTTGCTCCCGAGCCGCTCTAGATCATAGACCGCCCCCAAAGAGTCTCTCAGGTGCCGGCGCATTGACACGGCTTCCTTGGCCTCCTGCACTGCATCGAGGCGATCGAGAATCCGCCCGGGGTCCAACAGCGGATAGCGGATCCAGTGTTTGAGCATGCGCGCACCCATCGCCGTAACGGTCCGATCGAGGACTTCGATGAGGGTTCCTTTGCGACCGGCGGATTGGATGCCGGCCATCAGCTCCAGGTTGCGGCAGGAAAGCTCGTCGATCTGCAAAAAGCTGTCCAGGAAATAGGTCTCCACTTTCCGAATATGTTCGACCGTCTGCTTTTGGGTCTCCCGCACGTAGCGCAGCAGCGCGCCGGCAGCGCCGATGCCGACATCGAGATCTTCACATCCGAAACCTTGAAGGCTGCGGGTGCCAAACTGTTCGATCAAAAGCCGCCGGGCGGCATCCGGCTCAAAAGCCCGGTCTTCCAGATAGGTGCGAGACCCGGCGCGGAACAGCTCGACAAAGCCCTGCATGTTCTCGTCGGCGCCGGCCGATGCCGGCAGCACCACTTCGCTCGGCCCCACCCGGAGCGCCTCATCTGCGACCGCGGCTGAGTTCTCAGACTCGGTGAGCCGAAACGTTCCGGTGGAAAGATCGAGATAGGCCAGTCCGATGGCGTCCCGTTTCCAAGCCAGGGCAAGAACGAAGTTGTTGGAGGCGGCGTCGAGATATTCGTTTTCCAGAATCATGCCCGGGGTGATGACCCGGACCACCTCCCGCCTGACCAGGCCCTTGGCTTCGGCCGGATCCTCCACCTGTTCGCAGATGGCCACCTTGTGCCCTTTTTCCAGCAGCCTGGCGATGTATCCCTGGACCGCCCGGACCGGCACGCCGCACATCGGAATCGGCGTCTTGTCTTTTTTGTTCCGTGACGTCAGGGTGATCTCCAGGGCCTTGGAAGCCACCTGCGCGTCTTCGAAAAACATCTCATAAAAGTCGCCCATGCGGTAAAACAGCAGTACATCGGGGTAGGTTTCCTTGATGGACAGGTACTGCTGGATCATGGGGGTGGCGGTGGCCTGGCTCATGGATCGTTTCCCGGATCGAGCGCTTGGCAAAACAACGCTTCGATCGCAGAGGTTTTTCGATGGATCATCGGCGTGTGAATCACACGAGCGCTGAGGCAGCGATTGTATCACGCCGAAGAACGTTCTTGGTTTGGAGCTGAAACTGGCAGGTGACGACGGCCGAAGCGATTTTTCGATCCGCTCAGGCCCCTTGGAGAGGTTCCGATTCTTCCGGGGACTCCTGTGCGGGAGCGGATTCGGTTTGTTTCAGGTTCTCGACCTCGCCCTTCAAAGCCGATATCTGGTCCATCTGGGATTCCAGGGCGGCGTTCATGTTTTTGACGGCCTTTCGTGCCTTGAACCGCTCCGAAAGGGTCATCACATAAGCGATCAAAAATCCGATCACAAAGAAGGCCAGAATGAAAATCCCGGTGGCAAGTGCCGGCGTGTGGTACGGCTGGGCGACATACAAATCGATCCTCAGGCTCTCTTTGGCAAGAAAATAGTCCTGATTCTGGTAGACCACCAGCGCAACAAATGCGATGACCAAGACCCAGAAGACCAATTTCACTTTTTTCATCGCTGTCTCCTTTGATCGTCAGCCGCCTCAATTTACTAATGGGTAGTTTACGCACCAGACAGCATCATCGCCGAGGCGGAGGGTGTATAAACTTAAATCCGAAATTCGAATATCGGATTTCGTGCTTCGAATTTTTCATTCTTCCCCAGCTATGGCAACGCCAAATGCCTTTGACCTAGCCATGAGGAACAGGATTTCCAGACTGCATTAAAGAGAACCGTTTCCCGCATGCTCAACCGGCCGCTGGAAACGGTCCATGCTGCGATTCCGGCGCAAAAGCCTACGATTTTCGACAGCAAAACTCAACCATTTTTTCCTTCCAGCGCGACCAGCTCCAGTCGCCCCCAAAGACCGATCTGATCCCCGACGATGATCAACAGCCCGTCTATGCCTGCGATCGCCTTGCCGAACGCTACCGCTCTGGCAATGTCGGATTTCGATCCCACCCGGTTTCCGATGGCCGTGGCCGCCGCATCGGCCAGTGCGCAGGACCTGGCTGTCACGCAGACGGCATCGGCCTTGCCAAAGCTCATTGAATGGCCGACGGTGCCTGAGGAGGTGCATACGCCGATCGGTTTTTCTCCGGGATCGACGCGAAGACCGATCCGCATGCTCAGCGGGGAACCGCCGGCATAGACGCCGACGACCACCGGGGCCTGGGTTTGAATGAACACATCGCCCCCGTTTTCCACGATGACTTGCCGGCTCGTCCTGAGCAGTTCGCTTCCCACCTGTTCGGAGATCGCCCCGGCAACGGCGGCCATGGGGCCGACGCCTGCAGCCTGCGCCGCGCGGGCCATCTCCCGGACGATGGGGGGCACCGGACCTTCTGTCTTCCAAGGCGACAACACGTGGTGAAACTCCGGATTCAACCCGATGTAAGCCTCCAGATATCCTCTGCAGCGAAGGACTGCATCCCGGGCCGTCGACGCCAGATCGGTCTCGGCATGGATCAGCAGATCGGTCTCCTTGACCCTCACCTGAAAGGAGGTTAGCTCGCCGGCGTCGATGCGGTTTCGATAGACTTTTTCTTCGGTTGCATTCATGGACATCCTGGTGTCATCCCCGCCGATAGCCGAGGGGAATTCCAGATTCAAGGTTCAAGATTGATGCCTTCGTAAAAAGTCCGAATATGTCATCCCGAGCGAAGCGAGGGATCTCCCTCAAGAGATAATTATGCATGATTCCTTATCGTTGAGATTCCTCGTCGCAAGCTCCTCGGAATGACAGGGGCGTTTTTCGGACTGGATTCCGGATCTTCGCTCCGCGCCGCTTCGCTCGTCCAGAATGACGAATCTGATATGATGAAGTTTCACATAAGCCCCGCCTCTGACCAAAGGGCGGTCAGTTTGATCAATACTGAAACTTCCCC
>CAYPFH010000067.1:10844-15031 GCA_964409825.1 uncultured Desulfobacterales bacterium
CTACAAAAACCCCGGCTTCGACCGAAGTTTCACATGAGCGATTTGTTTGCTTCAGCACGGCCTGGGATGCGGCCTCAGGTGCTCCGGACACTGCCGAAGGAAATACTGATCGGTCATGCCCGCGATAAAGTCCCTGACGATCTCTTCTTTTCGATGCCCCGCCGAGTAGGCTTCCGACATGTCGCTGAGAAAGCGGCGGAAGATGACCGAATCCCTGTTGTCCGTCTCGATATCGGACAGGTACCGATCGAACAGGACTTCAAACAGGGTGCGGATCCGCTCGATCTCCGTTTTGATCTTCGGGTTCAGGTAGATCCGCTCCAGATTGAAGGTTTTGAGGCGCTTCAGGCAGTCGGAGATTTCCGGGGTGAAGCTGACGTTTCCCTCTTGCCGACTGTTGAGAATGACATCGGTGACCAGGTTGTAGACGATCGTGCCGTTGGTTTCTCCCAGCCGCTGCACGACCTCCTTGGGAATTTCGGTTCTCCGGATCATATTCAAACGGATTGCGTCTTCCAGATCGCGCCCCACGTAGCTGATCGTGTCCGCCATCCGGACCACGCATCCTTCCAGCGTCATCGGAAAAAGGGGCATCTGCGGGTCGGCCTGCTTGGCGGAAATCTCCCGGTCGAAGGTCTCAAAGGTCTTGCTGGGCCTGGGCTCCAACGCCTGATTGTGAACCTCACCGTCGTGGCAGAGGATTCCGTCCAATGTCTGAAGGCACAGATTCCAGCCCTTTCCCTTGCGCTCGACCTGCTCGAGGAACTGCACGCTTTGAAGATTGTGTTGAAACGGCCCCAGCCCGTGCTTGACGCACAGCTCGGACAAAATCCGCTCGCCGTCGTGGCCGAAGGGTGTGTGGCCGATGTCGTGGCCGAGGGCGACGGCCTCGATGAGATCCTCGTTGAGACCCAGAAACCGGCCGATGGTCCGGCCGATTTTGGAAACCAGCTGGACGTGGAGCACCCGATGGGTGATGTGATCGTTTTGAATCAGGTAAAACACCTGGGTCTTGTCGATATAGCGGCTGTAAGCGCGGGAATGAAGGACACGATCCACATCGAGCGAGAATGCAGGGCGATAGTCGGTTTCGGCCTTCGGCTCGGGCCGGCGCCTCAGGCCGGCGATACTGGGCGTCGCCCTGCTGGAAAGCAACTCCTGTTCGCGGCGGTTGGCCTCGGCCCGAATCCGGTCCAGTATTTGCGCGTCAAATTTTTCCATCGCGGATCATCTGCTCCATCAATTTCATATAGTCGATCCCTGCCGCCCGGAACCCCTCCCTGCCGTATTTCATATTCGCTTCAAGCACGTAATATGTCCCGTCACAGCAGCATATGTCAATGCCCACATCGTCCCACCGGCAGCACATGGCCGTCTGTCGCGCCAATTCCAGCGCTTCGGGGGGCACCGGATCGAGCCGGATAGAGGCTCCGCACGCCACATTGCTCCGAAACTCGCCTTCCGGCGCCACCCGCCAGTAGGCGTGGACCACCTCTTTTCCGATGACCACCGCCCGGATGTCCCGATCGATGGAAAGCCGCTCTTGAATGTAGGCAACCGGGTTTTGAGCCAGGTAATCGTCTAGCTGCCGGCGGTCGCAGATGAGATAAACGCCGCGGCCCAGGGCCGAGCCCCGCGGAACCTTGGCGATGAACGGATAGGAAAAATGCTCCAAAATCTTTGATTTCTGGCGGTTTCCGTAAAATACCCGGGTCCGGGGATGGGGAATCCGGAGCAGCGAAAACAGGGCCGTCTGTTTGATCTTGTCCTGCACGCACTTGTAGGTGTGGTAGCTGGGAAAGGTGTCGATTCCCATGGCGTCGAACAGGTCCGCATAAAAGGGGGTCGGGTAGTAGATCTTCTCCGCGGATCGGATCATCTCCGCCTCTTCTGCCGGATAGTCGGAGAAATTCGTTCGAACCCCGAGGGTCCGGACGTTGGAACACTCCCGGAGGCGGGCCTCCAGGGCGATGGCGGACTGAGATGGGGAGGGCATGGTTTCCTTTGTCAGAGACGGTTTTTAACGGCAAGTCCGGTGTTGGAGGAATAAGAGTGCCTAGAGTGACTAGAGTGCCTAGAGTTGTGGCGTCGCTTCGCTCCGTCTTTTCGATCCCGATTCGTTAAATATTTCAAAAGCTTCTAATGGAATAAATCACTCCAGTCACTCTAGGCACTCTAGTCACTCTATGAACTCTAGGCACTCTAGGCACTCTTCTTTTCCTTCGGTCCTTTCCACCACCCGGTCTACGCAGGCGTTCAAGGCGTCGGCAAAATCCGGGCCGTACGCATTTGCTTCCGGCATCGCAGGCATCGACGACCTTCGGATCGAAGGGAAGCGTTCCCAGAAAGTCGATTCCCTCTTCTTGTGCTAGCAACCGGCCGCCGCCGGTTTTGAAAATCTTAACGGGCCGGCCGCAAAAGGGGCAGGCAAAAGGCCCCATATTCTCGATCAACCCCAGAATCGGCATGGAAACGGTGCGGCAGAAACCGAAGCGATAGGACTTTACTCTTGCCGACGCCCCCTTTGCCGCTCATGACCAGCAGCTTGTGGGAGATTCGGGCGCTGGTGCGCCTGACCACCAGGTCCTGGCTCCTGTTTTTCTTCACCGATTGTTCCCGTCCGGTCGATAACGTTGGGGGATGTCGTCACCGGGGATGTCTTCTGGAAACAGCGCCCGGATCCGCTCAAGCGCCCTTTCGGTATGGCTTCCGGACCAATAGATTCTTTTGCAGCCGTTGCAGGTCGTAAACCGCTGCGCTGTCTGCCAAACGTAGTCCGGAACCTTTCCCTGGACTTGCCCTCGGGAAACCGGCCGTGTTTTTCGATTGCACTGCAGACATCGGGAAAACGGCTTCAGGTCTTTTCGCTCAAGGCCTAAGGCCCTGACGACTTCTTTGAGCTGTTCTTCGGGGCTGTCTTCATGGATATGTACCATAGGATGGCCCGCAAACCGTTTAGCCGTCCGCCTTGTTTTGGTGAGCAATATCCGGGGGTGGGCGCATGCTTTTATCCCATCGTCCAAACGAGCCCGGGGGTGATAGCAGGTGTCGAACCCCAGCAGCCGCAGCCACTTGGCAAGCTTGCCCAGGGTCGCCTCGGCCCAAAATCGATATGATCCATTTTCCGGTTCGCCGGACACAGCCGTCCCTACGGTAAGTCTTCCAGGACAAAGGCATCGGGGGTCACCGGTGGATTCGCCCAGAAACGGTCCACCGAGACCCGAAGACCGTCGCCGTCCTCGGCCGCGATGACGATGCGGCCGGGAACAAGAAAACCATCCACCTGCCGGGGAGCCTCCAGGATCGCCCGGTACCGGAGCTTTCCGCGCTTGTCGAATCTCTCCACGACCCACCAGTCATTTTGCGCTCCCGGGAGATAGACAGCCTGCTGGATCCTTCCCGCGCCGTCTTTGAAAATCAAGACCCCCTCTTCCACCACGGCCTGCCTGAATTCGGCAATGAAAATACGGCCCCCCAGCATGGAAACGACCTCGGCGACCTTGAGCTCGACACCGACGACCCGCTCGAGGCCGTCGTCTCCAAGCCGCTGCCGGTATTGCTTCCCGCGGTCGTGCAGATAGGCGGTAAAATAAGTTCCGTCGGCTGCCACGCTGGCAATCGGAGCGCCGGTGACGCCAAGCAGTTCCAGGCGAAGCCGGTCCGGCATCTGGGCGATCCAGGCGGCACGGAGGGTCTGCCCCCCTTTGGTCCCGGCGAGGCGAAGATTGCCGATCCCCTTGAAAGCGCCCAGCCCCTGGTTGAGGTTTCCGATATCGCTGATATGCCGGGCGGCGGCTGGAGAAATTTCAGGCGGGGCCGGCCTCATGGAAGGAAGACTGCACGAACAGATCCACAGCGAGACCAGCATAATGGCGGATAAACGGTTCATAAGGGATTCAACCGTTCAAGGGTTCAGGGGTTCAAGGGTTCAGAGGTTCCAGGGTTCAGAGGTTCCAGGGTTCAGAGGTTCCAGGGTTCAAGGGTTCAGGGGTTCAGGGGTTCTACTAATGAAGCCATAATTGTTTGCACACCCATCTCAACAAAGAATTGTTTCAGAGCCCCCGATGAGCTGAAGATGTCTATAGACTTATGGCATCTTTAGAAAAAAACGAAAAACAATTGAACCGCTAAAACGCCAAGAGCGCAAAGTTTTTTATTCGAATCGGGTACACCAGCCGATAAGGCCC
>CAYPFH010000068.1:0-14943 GCA_964409825.1 uncultured Desulfobacterales bacterium
GCCCCGGCGGCCAGAGGCCGCGCGCGTATTAAACTTATTCATTCCGCTTTGCTGAGACTGCCTGCTCCAGCCACTGTTTCAAGGTGGCTCTGGTCGGCGCACGACCGGCGGCCTTGACCTCTTTTCCGATCACCAGGGCCGGCATGGCCGTCATGCCGTATTCGGCGATCTTTTTCGGATCCCGCACGTGCTCCAGATCGATGGGCAGGTTCATCTCGGCGGATATCGCCATCAGGTCCTGCTCCAGCTTTTCGCAGTTGGGGCATCCGGGGCCGAGCACCTTGACCTGGAGATCGCCGCTGTCTTCTTCCTCGAAGGGTTCGCCCTTCCATTTTTTATATTCCCGCAAAAACGCCTTGCCGTAAAGCTCGCGGACCTTAGGGTCGATATAGTTCCACTTTCCCAATTGGTTCAGCAGGGCTTCGGTGATCTCCGAATCGGGCCGGCCCGCATATTCGGCATCTACCGCGGCCAGGCCTTTTTTCAGGTCGATGATCCCGGTGGGATGCTTTCCCACCCGGATGCGGGTCACTGCGACATCGCTCATGTCCGGTTCCTGATTTTTGGTACTCGATGGCACTATTCCGGTGCCGTAATATAGATAAACGTATACTCACCGCGGAGGCACGGAGGGCGCAGAGAAACCCTTACACTCTTCTCTGCGCATCCTCCGCGTTCTCAGCGACTCTGCGGTGAACCAATGGTCACGATAATTGCGCCATCATACACTCAAGCGAAAAACGTGCCGAAAATCAGCCCGCTGATCGTCGCCATGACCACCACCAGACAGACAAAGATGGCGGTCTTTTTCGTGCCCAGCACGCTTCGGATCACCAGCATGTTGGGCAGGCTCAGGGCCGGACCCGCCAGCAGCAGGGCCAGGGCCGGGCCTTTTCCCATGCCCGCGCCGATCAGTCCCTGCAGGATCGGCACCTCGGTCAGGGTGGCAAAGTACATGAACGCGCCCACCACCGAGGCGAACACGTTGGCCCACAGGGAGTTTCCGCCCACCAGACCGCTCACCCATTCAGAGGGAATCAGCCCTTCCGAGCCGGGCCGCCCCAGCAGAAGGCCGGCCACCAGGACCCCGGCCAAAAGCAGCGGCAGGATCTGCTTGGCAAAATCCCAGGTGGACAGAAACCAGCTTTCGGTCTCTCCCCGGGTAGTGGAAAGCAGAAGGACAAAGGCGACGATGCCGGCCGAAAAGGGGATGAGCGGATAAGCGGGCACCAGAAGCGCGATCGCCAGAACCGCAACAGCGGCTGCCAGCACTTTGTAGAGCTTCACCTTCATCCAGAACACCAGAAGCGCACCGAGCGCCAGGGCGAATCCGCCGGTAAAAAGCCACTTGACCGAATAGACTGCATGCCAGAAGCCGGCATCCTGGGCGGGCTCGCTCCAGGTGGCCGCCACCAGCAGTCCAATCATGATCGCAAAAAAGAGTATGTTCTGGCCGAGGCTCCGGTCCGCCTCCGGCTCGGGCATGTGCATGGCCGCGGCGGCCTTGGCCTGTTCTTCCTTGCGGTATATCAGGTGCATGAACAGACCGATGACTACGCTGAATACGATTGCGCCCACGGCCCGGGCCGCCCCCAGTTCCGGGCCCAGGATCCGGGCGGTCAAAATAATGGCCAGCACGTTGATGGCCGGGCCGCTGTACAAAAAGGCCACGGCCGGCCCCAGGCCCGCGCCCCGCTGCCAGATGCCGGCAAACAGGGGCAGCACAGTGCAGGAGCACACCGCCAGCACCGACCCGGACACGCTGGCGACCCCATAGGAGAGCACCTTGTGGGCGCCGGCGCCAAGGTACTTCATCACCGCCCCCTGGCTGACGAACACGGCGATGGCCCCGGCGATGAAAAAGGCCGGCACCAGACAAAGCAGCACGTGCTCCTGGGCGTACCATTTGGCCAGGGCCAGGGCCTCGATCACCGAACCGGTAAACCGCTCGCTTCCCATGGGCAGAAAGAAAAACAGCACGAAAACCCCGACAATGGCGGCCAGCGGCTTCCATATCGTCGACCATTCGATCTGGCTCGGCTCTGCCTGTTCCTCGCTATGGTCGTCAGCGCCGTCCTGGAAGCTGGTTTCTTCTGAAATGGTTGATGTCTGACTCATGAGTTCTCCAAATAAAATCGCTATCAAATCGCTGCCGCGATTTGATTAGAGTTTCGCTTGCCGCGAAACCGAATTAAAAAATAAAACATTCGTTTCCCTACATCGGAATGTGAAGATATATGGATAGGCAAACATTTATAAAACCGCGGCAGCGGTTTTATTCTTATTCAGGATCTCGTAGCGGTCCAAGATGCCGACCTGACCGGTGACGGCGGCGATTTCCGGCTCTTCGTTGAGCCAGTGGCGAAGATTGCCTAGCAGCGAGGCCGCATAAGGGCTCTGCCGGCCGTCTGCGAGAGTATAGTTCACCCACAGGCCGTCTTTTTTGGAGATGACCAACCCGGCGTCTTCCAGAATCTTCAGGTGCTTGCTGGTGGTGGACTGGGCCGCCCCCAGCCCGGTCTGGAGTTCACAGACGCACATGGCCTTTTCTTCCAGCATCTTCAAAATCTTGACCCGGGTGGGGTCCGATGCGGCCTTCATCACTTTCAAGAATTCTTTCATTGTCCGCTCCATATCGCTTTTTTGGAATATATAGAGCATCGGCGATCCTGTCAAGGGGGCTATGGAAAATGTGTAGGGGGCAGCGGACCTCGAATGGGAATAGGTGACATTCTATTGTTTTACGGAATTATGTGCCAATTTAAGGCTGCAGTCAGGGCTGTGGGGGGATCTTCCCGGAGGACGGGAAACTGTTTGAGGAGCTTAGTGGCCGTTGAACCGAACAGCGATGGATCCCCTGCAAATTTGGACAGTGGCCGGGCAGCCTTCAACCTATTTTCCGAAATCAAGGTCCTGTTCGGTTCCACGGCCACTTGGCTCCGAGTTTTTCACGGCTTCCGGGAAGACCCCCCCACAAACCTCATATCAACCTTATATTCGATAGGCCCGTTGTTTTATAACCCTCTCCGTTGTTTGCTCCCTATTAAAGTTGATGCCTTCGTAAAAAGTCCGAATTTCTCTTTTTTCGTCATCCCCGCGAAAGCGGGAATCCGTGCGCCTGAGATCAAGCGCAAACAGGGAGGTGAAAGTCCTCCTCCGGGAGATGCCCGCTCCCGGTAGCCGAAGGTAACTGCGTCACCGCGAGATGGGGTGGGAAGCAACCGGAGGCGAACATGCAGTCCGTAGCAGTATTGCGAACACGATTCGGCCGCACGCAGCGACGAGCCTGCGGATTCGAGGTGAAGTCAAGACCGGCACCGACTGGGGGCATGAAAGCCCACGGGGGCTCGGGAGCCCATCACGCTGGGCGGGCAGCCAAGAAAAGCGGTGATGGGGCGCGTCAGGTGTTTGGTGACAGAATGCATGGAAGTTTGCGCTGTGTGAATCAGGGAGACCTGTCCGTTATAAGGTCGGAGCTTGGTCCGGAGCATCGGACGAAGAGCCGGGCGGGCAGGAGTCAGAGCGTCCATAAGAGCTGAGAAGCGGGGTAATGCCCGCGGAGCAAAGGGACGCAGGAAGGTGGATAGGTGAAGCCCATATCGAGCGAGAACAAACCTGCGGCAGTGCCCGAAAGGACTAAGCAAGCAGGAGAAACCGGTCCTGAACGATGGGACTGGGTGGAACGCACGGTATGGACGGATCGTATGCTGGAGGCCCTGGAAAGAGGGGTGAAAGGAGGAGTTTGGTTCAGCTTGATCGACAAGGTCTACCGGTCCAAGACCCTGTTTGCCGCATGGAGTCGCGTGCGGGAGGCAGGCGGGGCGCCGGGCTCGGACCGACAAAGTCTCGAACAGTTTGAGGAGCGCTTGGGCGACAAGTTGGCCAAGCTGCAAGAAGAGCTGCAGCCGGGGACCTACCGACCGCGACCGATCCGCAGAACCTACATCGACAAACCGGGGAGCAAGGAAAAGCGTCCGCTGGGGATACCGGCAGTCAGGGACCGGGTGGTGCAGACCGCGCTGAAGATGGTCCTGGAGCCGATATTCGAGTGGGAGTTTATGCCGACCAGTTTTGGCTTCCGTCCCGGCAAAGGGTGCAAAGACGCCCTTAGACGAGTCGAAGGGCTTATGCGGGCAGGCCACACATGGGTAATCGATGCAGATCTGAAGAGCTACTTTGAGACGATTCCGCACGACCGGCTGATGGCGGAAGTCAAGCGCTACGTGGCCGACAGTCGTGTCCTGGATCTGATCGAGGGCTTTCTCAAACAGCAGATCCTTGAGGACTTGAAGTACTGGACACCGGAAAGGGGAACGCCCCAGGGGGCGGTGATCAGTCCCTTGCTGTCCAACATCTATCTGCACGAGGTAGACAAACGCGTAAGAGATGCAGGATACGAGATGGTCCGGTACGCGGACGATTTTGTCATCCTGTGCAAAAGCCAACAGGAATCGGAGGCAGCCCTGGCATGGGTCACAGAGCTGGCACGGGAACGGGGCTTGACCCTGCACTCGGACAAGACCAGTCTGGTGGCAACCCACGAAGCGGGCCAAGGGTTCGACTTTCTTGGCTACCACTTTGAAAACGGGACCCGATGGCCCCGCAAGAAGAGCCTGAAGAAGTTCAAAGACGCCATCCGCAGAAAGACGCGCAGGAGCAACGGTCGCAGCATGGCGGCCATCATCCACGACGTCAATCTTACGACCGTTGGATGGTTCGGCTACTTCAAGCACAGCCACTGGAAGACCTTCAAGCCCCTGGACGGCTGGATACGCCGCAGATTGCGGAGCATCCTGCGCGGGTACAACAAGGAAAAAGGAATCAGCCGAGGCTGGGACAACAAACGCTGGCCAAACAAGTACTTTCGGGACCTTGGGTATTTTAGCCCTTACGATGCCCATCGTGCCCTGCTTCAGTCCTCGCGAGGTTAAACCACCGACCGGAGAGCCGGATGCGTGGAGATCCGCACGTCCGGTTCGGAGGGGGGAGAGTCCGGGCAACCGGGCTTTCCCACCCCTATAGTGATATCGATAAGTTATGGATTCCGGATCAAAAAAGCTTGCCCCGGACTCGATCCGGGGCCCGGAATGACGCTTCGGGCACTTTTTACGATTTACAAAGTTCAGCCACAAAAACTGTAGGCCAGATAGTTATAAACCAATAGACCCTGATCCCACACGCGCACCTTCAACTCGTTTTCCCAGTGGCGGCGTTTCGGAAAAGGATCGGTGCAACGCCGGCGCTTCGATGCGAAACCCGGGTCAATCCCGGGCATTCGGAGGTGAAGGTGCCGATTTAAGATTCCTGTGCACCGGGCTCCCGGCTCGGGGTGACGCGGGAAAACTTCCGGTCCGATGAGCTTTCCGGGATCTCGGGGCTGCACTTTCACACCCTGTGCGAACTGAATTCAGACGCCCTGGCGCGAACCCTGGCTGCCTTTGAAGAAAAATTCGGCGCTTTTTTGTCATAGATGAGCTGGGTAAATTTCGGCGGCGGCCCACATGCCCGACGTGCTCGAGATGCCGTACCGTCCAGAGATTGCAGGCGCAGCCGAAGCCGGAGCGCTTCCCTTCACCTACCGCCTGGGCGGCACCACCTGCCTTGCCGGAGACGTCATCGGCGACTATTCTTTTTCCGAGCCGCTTTGCATCGGCTCCCGGCTCGTCCTCAAAGACATGGCCCACTATACCATGGTCAAGAACAACACGTTCAACGGGGTCGAACTTCCCTCCATCGGACTTCAACATGCTTCCGGAGAAATCCGAATCCTGAAGCGCTTCGGTTACCAAGATTACCGAAACCGTCTTTCCTAAACTCAACCCATTTGCGGGAAAAATCGATCTTTTCCGGTTTACATTGATCAAATAAGATGGAATCGTGAAAAGTGTCCGAAGCGTCATGCCGGACCCCGGATCGAGTCCGGGGCAAGCTTTCTTATATTCGTACATAGGTCCGTAAATTTATTCATGGTATGTAAAAATACTTCATTGACCACATCCATGTGCCGCTCAGCCAGGGGGGCGAACGATGGGGTATAGAGCCGGCGGGCTTTTCAAAAAGCATCTTCGTGCCGCTGCCGACCGATGCGGGATCTTGTCGGTTTGTGCTGTCATTTGGGCGGCCGCGGTTTTCAGCGGTTTTGCCGTCGGCAGTGTATGGGCCGAGGAACGGCCCCTGAAAATCGGGGTGCTGGCCATCATGGGCCCACAAGAGTGTCAAGACCGCTGGGCGCCTACGGCTGAATATCTCACCCGTAAAGTGTCTGGCCAACGCTTCGTGGTCATCCCCTTGACCCATGACCAGGTCTATTCCCAGGTGGAAAAAGCGGCAGTTGATTTTGTCCTTGCCAATTCGGCGTTTTATGTGGGTCTGGAGCTCAAATACGAAGCCAATCGCATCGTCACTTTAAAAGAGCGGCGCGGAGACGGTGTGTACACCAAATACGGCGGCGTCATCTTCTGCCGCAGGGACCGGAAAGACATCCGTACCGTCAACGACCTCCAGGGCAAATCCTTTATGGCCGTTTCCGAAACCTCGTTGGGCGGATGGCTCGCCGCCTGGCGGGAACTCCAGGAAAAGGGGATCGATCCTTACCGCGACTTTGCAAAACTTCTTTTCGGAGAGACCCATGATCGAGTCGTTTATGCCGTAAGGGACGGCGTGGTCGATGCCGGCACGGTAAGAACCAATACCCTGGAAGAGCTCAGCGCCGAAGGCAAAATTGATCTGGCTGATTATTTCGTGTTTTCAAGGTTTCAAAAGGTGGATTGGTCTGCGTCCTACTTGCGCACGACGCGAGAATATCCGGGCTGGCCCATGGCCAAAGTCGCGCACACCCCCGACTGGTTGGCGGAAAAAGTGGCCGTCGCCCTGATGCAAATGTCTCCGTATTCCCCGGCGGCCCTTGCGGCCGGCTGCGCGGGCTGGACCATTCCTTTGAATTACCAGCCGGTCCACGAATGTCTGAAGGAATTGCATGTCGGTCCGTATGAGCAACTGGGGAAAATCACCTTCGCGGATGTGCTGCGAAACTACGGATATTGGATCTTTTTCGCCGGTGCGGCCTTTTGCGTTCTGACGTTTTTCACCGCAGAAGTCGTGAAACTGAACCGGATGCTCAAAGCCTCGCATCTGCAGCTGAAGACGGAAATGAAGCTGGTCAAACAAATGGACCAGGATCTCAAGCAGGCCAAGGAAGAGGCTGAAACCGCCACCCGGGTCAAGAGCCAGTTTCTGGCCAACATGAGCCATGAGATCCGCACCCCCATGAACGGGGTCATCGCCGCAGCGGATTTGGCCCTGGGCGAGGAGGTCCCGCCGAAAATCGCGCACTATCTGCAGATCATCCATCGTTCGGCTTACTCGCTGCTGGGCATCATCAACGATATCCTGGATTTTTCCAAGATCGAAGCCGGCAAGTTCGAACTGAAAGATCGTGCATTCAGGCTCAACGAGGCGCTGGACAGGGTCATGGAGTTGTTCGTCAAGAAGGCGGCCGAAAAAGGGATTGAAATGCTGGTGGACATCGACCCCGACACCCCCAAGGTCCTTGTCGGCGATTCTCTTCGGTTGCAGCAGATTTTGAACAACCTGATCAGCAATGCGATCAAATTCACCGAGAAAGGCGGTGTGATTCTGCTTGGGGTGAAGGAGGTTTCCGAATCGGCAGGCAGCCGCTCCGGCGATGAGATCGAACTGTTCTTTTCCCTAAAAGACACGGGCAGCGGCATCGCTCCGGAATACATCGACCGGCTTTTCGAGCCCTTCAGCCAGGCCGACACCTCTTCCACGCGAAAATACGAAGGCACCGGCCTGGGGCTGAGCATATGCAAACAGCTGGTGACGATGATGGGAGGCGACATCGGGGTGCAAAGCGAGCTGGGAGAAGGCAGCACCTTTTTCTTTACGGTGCGGATGCGGCGGACGCCCGGTAAAGCCGTCTCCAAGCCGGTGGTGCCGCCCGACATCCAGGGCTTGAACGTCCTCGTGGTCGACGACCTGGCCGACAGCAGGACCATCATGCGCCACATGATCGAGTCCTTGGGGTTCAGGGTCGAAGCCCTCGATTCAGGGTCGAAAGCCTTGAGCCGGTTGAAGGACAATTCGCTGCGCGAAAACCCGATCGAACTGATCATGATAGACTGGAAGATGTCGGGGATGGACGGCATCGAAACGTCCAGAAAAATCCGGCAGGAATTGAAGTTGACCATGCCGATCATCATGATGACGGCATTCGGGGAGGAAGAACAGCGCCGGAAAGCCGAAGCGGTCGGGATCGACGGCTTTCTGACCAAGCCCATCTACCCGTCGACCCTGTTCGACGCCGTCATGGACGCGTTTGGCAAAGAGACGGCACGGGAGGGCGGCCCGAAAAAGAAGTTCACCACCCGCGCCTCCATCTACCGCAAGCCGCTCAAGGGTCTACGAATTCTGGTGGCCGAAGACAACCCCACCAACCAGGAAGTGGCCCAGGCCGTGCTGGAAGGGGCGGGAATGGTCGTTTCCATCGTCGGAAACGGAGAAGAGGCCGTTGCCGCAGTCCGAAATACCCCCTTTGACGTTGTGCTGATGGACATTCAAATGCCGAAAATGAACGGCTACGATGCCACCCGGGCGATCCGGGACCTGCCCCAGGGCGGATCCATCCCCATCGTGGCCATGACGGCCCACGCCATGAAAGGCGACGAGGAAAAGTGCCTGGAAGCGGGAATGGATGGGTACATCGCCAAGCCGGTCGACCAGGACCGGCTGTTTCACACCCTGTGGCGGCTGCTGCGACACCGTCAACCCCTGCAGGAGGGCGAAACGCCCGAAGAAGAGCGGCCGGACGAATCCGGATCCTATCGGGAGGGCTTGCCCAAAGATGCGCTTTTCGGGGCAGCGGATTCATCCGAAGAAAAGGTTACGAGCCTTGCAGACCGGCTTGCGGAAATCGACCTCGGAAAGCCCCTTGCGGCAATGAATATGGACGGCGCTACGGTGAGACGCATTCTGCTCGGTTTCCAGTCCGACAACCGGGAAACTGCCGGCAAGATTCGGAAGGCCTGTGCCGAAAACGATCTGGATCAGGTGCGCCAGTTGGCCCACAGCCTCAAGGGAAGCGCCGCCAGCATCGGAGCCGAGAAACTGAACGAGGCGGCAAAGGCGCTTGAAATGGCCTGCCGGCAAAACGGGGCTTCCTCGGGGGAGCCATCCGATCTGGACGGCAGGATCGCCCAATTGGAGTCCGCCCTTGGCAAGGTTCTTTCCTCGATACAATCGCTTGAAGACGCCGGGGCCGGCAGGACGGGCCCAACGGCACCGGCCGAAGCCTGTCTGCCGTTTAACGAGCTGTTGTCAGAGCTGGCCGAAGCCCTGGAGCAGGCCGATCCGGAGCCGATCATGAAAATGATGGATGCCCTGCGGCAGGCGGCCGAACTATGTGCGGATATCGACGGTTTCAGCATCCGGACGCTGGAGGAGCAGGTCAATCGTTACGACTATGACCAGGCCGCGGAAACCATACGGAAAATTCGCCAAGACGGGCAGGAAGACAAATGAATACCTCTCGACCTTTGGTGCTGATCGTGGATGACAACGCCACCAACATCGATTTGCTGGTCAACACCCTGCAGGGGGAGTACCGCCTGGGCATTGCCAAAAACGGGCCAAAGGCGCTGCAATACGCTGCAAAACATAAACCGGACATCGTGCTTTTGGATATCATGATGCCGGAGATGGACGGCTATGAAGTCTGCACCCGCCTGAAAGCCGATCCGGAGACCGCCGCCATTCCGGTCATATTCATCACCGCCATGACCGAGACCGTAAACAAAACCAAGGGGTTTGAATTGGGTGCGGTGGACTACATCACCAAGCCCTTTCAGGCGGCGGAGGTCAAGGCGCGGATTCGGACCCACCTGACCTTAGAGGAGATGCAGCTGCAGCTCAAATCCCAGAATGTGGTCCTGGAGCAAAAGGTTGCCGAGAAGACCGCAGAAATACAGGACATGCTCAACGCCAGCATATACAGCATGGCGCACATGGTGGAGATTCGGGATCCTTATACCGCCGGCCACCAGCAGCGGGTGGCGCAGCTTGCCCGCGCCATTGCCGAAGAGATGGGACTGTCGCAGGAGACCGTGGAGAGCATACACACGGCAGGAATCCTGCACGATCTGGGGAAAATCCGCATCCCCGTTTCGATCCTGAGCCGGGCAGGGAGCCTGATGAAAGCGGAGCTTGAAATGATCAAAATCCATCCCCAGGTCAGCTTCGATATCCTGAAGCAGATTCCCTTCCCGCGGCCCGTCGCCCAGGTGGTGCTCCAGCACCATGAGCGGATGGACGGGTCGGGCTACCCCCAGGGGTTGTCCGGGGACGAGATCCTGGCAGAGGCGCGCATACTGGCGGTTGCCGACGTCACCGAGGCCACGAGCTCTTTTCGTCCCTATCGACCCGCCCACGGCATCGAGGCCGCGCTGGCCAAAATCACGAAAAAAAAAGGGAAGCAGTACGACGCAGACGCGGTTTCCGCTTGCCTGGCGCTGTTTTCCAGCAAGCGGTTTGCATTCGAAGACAGCGCCGCGGAAGAACAGGATTAAATGTTGGCCAGAATGCCCAGGGACCCGTGCACAACGGCCGTGATGAACAGGAGGATTCCTGTTTTCCGGTGTACCCCAAACGGAACCTTGATCCAGCGCAGGCCGCTGGAAAGTTGAAGCAGCAGCAGGAAAAAATTGACGAGCCCCAAGATGAAGATCACTGAAATGCCGCCGACAACCATGGCTACCCCTCTTCTTGCTTCGAAATGATGATCCAAACAGGGCCGAGCCGTGCAGGGGAAATCTACCTGCTGCCCTTTCAACCCCCTTGTCTTGTTCGATGGGCCTCTTTCATTGATCCGTCATTCGGACCGTCTTTTTCGCCGGCCCCTGGCTGCCATGCAGGTTGCAGTTGGCCTGGGCCGCAATTTCCATCGGTTCCGTGATCGTCAGGTTGATTTCCTTGGAAAATTCGGCGCCATCGGGCCGGCTGCTTGCAGAATATTCCCAGAGAGCCGCTTCCTGTCCGTTTACCGTCACCTTCACCCAGTTGGTGTGATGAAAAAAGCTGTTGCCGCTGTGGGTGACGTAGATCTTGACCGTAATCTCGGATCCTTTCGCCGCCTGATCGGGGGCTTCGATGGTCACTGCGGATTTGTCAGCCAGGGAGACCCCGCCGGAAAGGGCGATGACCAGGAAAACCGCTGCAAACATCAATACCGTTCTTTTGATCTTCATGGGTTTGTTCCTCCCAACCGTCAGGTTTCTATCCTTGAAAAAATGTCGCCTCCGGATACGACTTTTCAAAAAAGTGCGGGTTCATTGTACCTAAAAAGCATAGCAAGCCGGCAGTGGTGTGTAAATCCCCGTGTTTGCCGCCGGCGTTGACAGTCTGGTCCGGACTCGATATTTGTCAACCGCCGACATAGCGTGCTTGCCGGCATGACGTTCTGATACCGGCGATTTTTTGAGTTTTCATCGGATTGTCAATTGCAGCCGCTATCGCCCGGTCCGGGCGCGGCAACCGTTTTTCTCCATTTCAAAAGGATACTCATGAATATTACCTTCTACGGCGCCACCCGGGAAGTCACCGGCTCGATGCACCTGCTCAAAAACGACCGCGACGCGGTTCTTCTGGACTGCGGAATGTTCCAGGGCCGGCGCAAAGAGACCGACACCAAGAACCGAAGTCTTCCCTTCGATCCGAAAATCCTTACCAACGTGGTGCTGTCCCACGCCCACATCGACCATTCCGGCCGCATTCCGCTGCTCACCCGAAACGGATTCGCCGGCAGGGTGGTGGCCACCCGGGCCACCGCCCACGCCTGCGAGTACCTGCTGTTGGACAGCGCCCACATCCAGGAGTCGGACGCCAACTATCTCAACTACAAGACCGTACGGGCCGCCCTGCGGGACATCAAGGCCGATGTCTGGAAGAAAAAAAAGGGGAAAAAAGAAGACGAAATTCGAAAGCTGCTCAAAACCGACGGCAGCGGCCTCAATATCGGAGCCGTCGAAGGTTTTCTGAAACGGTTCCGGTTGGAGAAGATCGAGCCGCTCTATACGATTGCCGACGCCGAACAGAGCCTGTCCTTTTTCGACGGCATTCCCTACCGGAGTCCGATGACCATCGGAAAAGACTGGGAATGCACCTTCTACGATGCAGGCCATATCCTCGGCTCGGCCATTACCGTAATCAGACACTCGGCAAACGGCCGGTCGCGGACCGTGGCCTACACCGGCGACATCGGCCGTTTTCAAAAGCCCATTTTGAATAATCCGACCCTGAACTTCGAGGAAAAAGACCGGCACATCGATCTGCTGGTTATGGAAAGCACCTACGGAGATCGGCTTCATGAGCCGGTTGAGGACATGGGCCCACGGCTGAAGCAGGTGATCACGGACACCGTGGGGCGGGGAGGCTCGGTGGTGATCCCCTCCTTTGCCTTCGGCCGGACCCAGGAGCTGCTCTACCTGATCCATCAGCTATACAGCGCCGGACAGGTGCCGAAAGTCCCCGTATACGTCGACAGCCCGTTGGCGACCAAGATCACCCGGGTATTTGGCGAGCACCCGGAGGTCTACGACCGGGAAACCCATGACCGCTTCCTGCAGCAGGGCAAGAACCCGTTTTCTTTCAAGCAGCTCCAGTTCGTCAGCGATGTGGAGGCCTCGATGGCCCTCATGCGCGATGAAACCCCCCACATCGTCATCTCCGCCGCGGGAATGTGCGAGGCCGGAAGAATTCTTCACCACCTTCGCTACAAGATCCACAACGAAAAGAACACGATCCTGATCGTCGGGTTCATGGCGCGCCACACCCTGGGGCGCCGGATTCAGGATCAGGCAGAGGCCTATGCCGGGGCCGGGAAAAAGGGCGATCCCCCGGTGGTGCGCATTTTCAACAAGGACTATCCCCTCAAAGCCCAGGTGGTGAAGCTGGGCGGGTTCAGCGCCCACGGCGACAAAATCGAGATGCTTCGCTTTTTAAAGGAATCGAATCTGAAGATCGGAAAAATCGCCCTGGTCCACGGAGAAGAAGAGCAGTGCCTGGCCTTTGCCGAGACGCTCAAAGAGGAAGGATACGTGGTGGTGGTTCCCCGGGCCGGGGAAACGGTGCGGGTGTAGTCTGATCTTCGGTGGTGTGGGACAGGAGCCGGCGCGAACACTTCCTATCCTGTTCGGCATACGTGAAAGAATGTGATATCTGTAAATGTATCCGTTTTTATCCGTTTGGGGTTGCTTTTCTGTGAAAAATTGGATAAAAATGGATATATTATTGGATATAAGGAGATGGCATGACACCCGGGATTGTTCGGCTGGTTGCCGAAATCGATGAATTTAAGGGGTATTGGAAGGGGTTGCGCACCGGTTTGCCGGAGGAGCTTCAACACCTGAAGATCCTGGCGACCATCGAATCCATTGGCTCGTCCACGCGAATCGAGGGAGCCCGGCTGTCCGATCCCCAGGTGGCCGCCTTATTGCAGGGCCTGGATATCGATTCCTTTCGCAGCCGGGACGAACAGGAAGTCGCCGGCTACGCCAAGGCCATGGGACTCATCCACGAAAATTACGGGCAAATCGACCTTTCCGAGAACCAAATTAAATACCTGCACAAAACCATCCTCCAGTTTTCCGAAAAAGACGCCTGGCACAAGGGAGAATACAAGAAGCATCCCAATCACGTGGCCGCCTACGATCCGGACGGAAAGCAAATCGGCATCATCTTCGAAACCGCATCCCCATTCGACACCCCCTGGCTAATGGAAGCACTGGTGGCCAGAACCCGCAACATGCTCAGCGGAGAGGAAATGCACCCGCTGCTGGTGATCGCCGATTTTGCCGTCCGTTTTCTTGCCGTCCACCCTTTCCAGGACGGAAACGGCAGGCTGTCCCGAATCCTGACCAATCTGCTGATGCTCCGATCCGGCTATGAGTTTGTCATGTACAGTTCTCATGAGCGGATGGTCGAAGCCAACAAGGAGCAATACTACCAAACTTTGCGGATTGCCCAGAAAGGCATTCATGAGACCGAAGTTATCGACGAAAGATGGGCGGAATTTTTTTTGAGTCTGCTGAAAGCCCAAAAAGACGAACTGACGAAAAAAATGGAGCGCGAAAAACGAGCCGGTAAAACGCCGGCCCTGTCCGCGCAAATCCTGGAACTTGCCGGGCAGCACGGAAGGGTGGCGCCGGCGTTTCTGGTTTCCAATACCGGGGCAAACCGGAACACCGTCAAAAAGCATCTTCAGTCGCTTGTCGGCCAAAAGCGGCTTGTAAAGCAGGGGCGGGGAAGAGGGACTTACTATGTGCTGGGATGACGAACTTCCGATCCCAGTGAATACACCATCGGCTGGAGCGACATGTTTGAAACGACAACATCTTCAGCAAAGAGCATCCCGCCATCTCTTTCCGCCTCGCAACGGTTCGCATACCTGATCCGGCAACCTCAGGCTCAAAAAGCTCTTTTCTATAATATGACCACCGGGCTTGTCCAACAAACGGTTCAGATCACGGCTTCGCGTGATCTAACCTTATCCGTTATCTTTTCTCGTTCGCAGTAATTTTTTCGTTGCAATAAAAGTTTCGAATACATACATAGCATGATATTTCTTATCGGTTTGAAATCTCATGAAAAAAAATAATGTGGCCAGAATGTGAAAAACAAGGATAAAAAAAATAGGAGCTGTTCCTTGAAAAATATTATCTGATGAAAAGCTTTCGAATAATAAATAATGTAAGATAAAAATGCTATTAACTCCGAATATTATTGAAAGGCTTCTGCTTGACACTTTCACTGCATTTTGTTTTTTCTCGTAATATGCAACTGAAGGGAAGCGCTCCCGAAGATAATATTGAATAATATTAAAATAATCATCCTTTTGTTTTTTTTTGCATTGCTCGATTAAATCCTTCCCAT
>CAYPFH010000069.1:0-14888 GCA_964409825.1 uncultured Desulfobacterales bacterium
CCGCGAGGGCGGCCGTACGGTGGGCGCCGGCGTGGTCAGCGAAATCATCGAATAGGCAAAGACGGGATCAGCCATGATAATGAACGCCAAGATCCGGATTCGGCTGAAGGCATACGATCACAAGCTGTTGGACCAGTCGGCGGTGGATATCGTCGATACGGCGAATAAAACCGGCGCCAAAGTGGTCGGCCCGATTCCTTTGCCGACGCGGATCAACAAATACTGCGTGCTGCGATCGCCCCACATCGACAAAAAATCCCGCGAGCAGTTCGAGGTGCGGACCCACAAACGGCTTCTCGACATCTTGGAGCCCACCCAGCAGACGGTCGATGCACTGATGAAGCTCGATCTGTCGCCGGGGGTCGATGTGGAGATAAAACTATAAACCGGTGCCGACAGAGCGCCAACGTGAGACAGGGCCATGAGTAAAGGACTGATTGGCAAAAAGCTGGGAATGACGGGCCTGTTTATGCCGGATGGGCGATATATGCCGGTGACGGTGATCGAAGCCGGACCTTGTGTGGTAACCCAGGTGAAGCGGGAGGCCCTCGACGGGTACAACGCGTTGCAGCTCGGATTCGGCCGGCGAAAGGCCTCTCGGGTCAACCGCCCCATGAAGGGCCACCTGAAAAAATCAGGCGAACAGCTTTTCGCCGTTCTTCGAGAGTTTCCGGTGGACAATCCCGACGATTTTTCCCTCGGCCAGGAGATCACGCTGGACCTGTTCCAGGTCGGGGACCGGGTTCGAGTGACAGGAAACAGCAAAGGGCGAGGGTTTTCCGGTGTCATCAAACGGCATGGGTTTCATCGGGGGCCCAAATCCCACGGCAGCAAGAACGTCCGGCCGCCCGGATCGATCGGGTGCAGCGCATGGCCTGCGCGGGTGCTCAAAGGAAAGAAGATGCCGGGCCAGTACGGAAACGAACGGCAGACAATGCGGAACCTGGAAATCGTGGATATTCGTCCTGAGGAGAATCTGATTCTGGTCAAGGGGGCGGTTCCGGGCCACCGCAGCGCCCTGGTGACGATCAGAAAATAAGTCGCTGAAATACCAATGGATGCCGATGCCGGCGGACCGGTCAGGGCCCCCGGCATCCTTACGAGGACGCTATGGCAGTAGTGGATGTGATCAATACCGCAGGAGAAAAAGTCTCCCAGGTCGAACTGGCCGAAGCCCTGTTCAATGTGCCGGTCAAGGGACCGGTGCTGCATGAGGTGGTCCAAAGCCAGCTGGCCAAAAAGCGCACAGGGACCGCGTCTGTCAAGAACCGAAGCGATGTGCGGGGAAGCTCCCGGAAGCTGTTTCGCCAGAAGGGAACCGGTCGGGCGCGCAGAGGAAACGTCAAATCCCCGCTTTTGCGCGGCGGCGGTGTGGCATTCGGACCCCATCCCAAGACATGGGGGTACAACGTACCGAAAAAGATCCGAAAGCTGGCCCTGAAAATGGCTCTCAGCAGCAAATTGCAGAATCAGCAGCTGACGATTCTGGACAAGTTCGAGCTCGGCCAGGTCAAGACCAAGAACTTTGTCGAGGTCGTCCGCGCCCTGAAGGCTGAAAACGCCCTGATCGTCACGGCGGACAAAGACGAGCGGCTCGAACTGTCCTCCCGAAACGTACCCGGGATCAAGGTGATTCGCACCGAAGGCCTGAATGTGTACGACATCCTCAAATACAGCCAGTTGATTTTGCTGGAAGCCTCGATCCAACGGATCGAAGGGAGGCTTTCATGATCGAGTATGAAATCATCAAGCGCCCGGTGATCACGGAAAAGACGAGCATTCAAAAAGAGGACCACCGGCAGATTTCCTTCGAGGTGGACCGCCGCGCCAACCGTGTCGAGATTCGCCGCGCCGTGGAGCGATTGTTCAACGTCCGCGTCGCCGCGGTCCGGACCGCACAGGTCAAAGGGAAGGTCAAGCAGCGGGGGCGGATTGTCGGCAAGCGCAGGGATTGGAAAAAAGCGATCGTGACCCTGATGCCCGGCGAACGGATCGACTTTTTCGAGGGCGTGTAACAAGCCTTAGGAGCAGAACAATGGCGATCAAGAAAGTAAAACCGACATCTTCCGGAAGGCGGTTTCAGACATACACCAGCTTCGAGGGGATCAGCCGGACCGAGCCGGAAAAAAGTCTGCTGCGCCCGATCCGCAAAAAAGGGGGGCGAAACGTCTACGGCCGGACCACGGTTCGCTATCGAGGCGGAGGCCACAAGCGCCACTACCGGGTGATCGACTTCAAGCGGGACAAGATCGGCGTTCCGGCCAAGGTCGCCGCGATCGAATACGATCCGAACCGGAGCGCGCGCATCGCCCTGCTGCACTATGCCGACGGAGAAAAGCGTTACATCCTTTCTCCCCAGCTCCTGTCGGTGGGCGACACCGTGGTGTCAGGGCCCGATGCGGACATCAAACCGGGAAACGCCCTGCCGCTGCACAAGATTCCGCTGGGCACCCATATCCATAACATCGAGCTTCGGGAAGGCCGGGGCGGACAGATCGTTCGCAGCGCAGGCGCATACGCGCAGCTCATGGCCAAGGAAAACCGATACGCCCTGGTCAAGCTGCCATCCGGTGAGGTCCGGATGGTGCTGCTCAATTGCAACGCCACGATCGGCCAGATCGGCAACGTGGAACACGAAAACGTCTCGTTGGGCAAGGCCGGCAGGAAACGATGGCTGGGGCGGCGCCCCAAGGTCCGCGGTGTGGCAAAGAACCCGGTGGACCATCCCATGGGCGGCGGCGAAGGCCGCTCCTCCGGAGGTCGTCATCCGTGCACCCCGTGGGGGAAGCCCACCAAGGGGTACCGCACCCGGAAAAGCAAGCCGAGCGATCGCTACATCGTCAAGCGGCGGGCCAAGCGGCGCAGCAAGAAATAGCCGGCGGTCGTCTGCCGGAGAACCGATAGGAGACACAGAGACTATGCCACGGTCGTTGAAAAAAGGTCCGTACATTGAAGACAAGCTCATGATGCGCGTTCAGGTGGCCCAGGAGACCAGGAGCAACCGGGTGATCAAGACCTGGTCCCGCCGGTCGACCATCGTGCCTGAAATGGTCGGGCTCACGCTGGCCGTGCACAACGGAAGAAAGTTTATCCCGGTGTTCGTCTCGGAGAACATGGTGGGCCATAAGCTGGGAGAATTCTCTCCGACCCGGACCTTTTACGGGCATGCCGGAGACAGAAAGTCCAAACTGAAGAAGTAATCAAATTGCTGGCGCAGCAATTTGATTTAGAATACGTGCTCCACGAAAGCACAATGTGGCGCGATTTGATTGCGGTTTCGCGTTTTGCGGAACAATAAATAAGGAGATTTCCGGTGTTCCCGGAGATCGTGACCGGAGTAGAGGAAAGCAGCCATGGAGGTTAAAGCCGTAGCCAAGTACATGCGGATTTCGCCGCAGAAAGTCCGCATGCTGGCCGACGCCGTAAAGGGAAAGCCGGTGGAAGCGGCTCTGGACGCCCTCAAATTTATGCCTCAAAAGGCCGCGGGGGTGGTGGAGAAGATCATGCGCAGCGCCGTTGCCAATGCCGATCAGCGCCAAGACATCGACGTCGATGCGCTGGTGGTTCGCAATGTCATTGCCGATCCGGGGCCGATGCTGAAGCGAATCCGGCCCAGGGCCCGGGGCAGGGCGACGCGGATCCTGAAACGGACTTCGCACATCACCGTGATACTCGGGGAAAAAACGGTGTCATAAGGAGGTAGAGCTTGGGCCAGAAAGTACATCCGATCGGATTGAGACTGGGAATCGTCAAGACGTGGGACTCGCGCTGGTACGCGGATAAAAAGCTGTATGCAGGCTATATCCTGGAAGACCACAAGCTGCGCCGCTATATCAAGAAAAAGCTCTTTCACGCCGGGATTTCCAGGATCGAAATTGAACGATCCTCCAAACGAGTACGGCTGCGGATCTATACGGCGCGCCCTGGAATCGTGATTGGTAAAAAAGGGTCGGAGATCGCTCAGCTCAAAAAAGAGCTCGAAAAGCAGGTCAACCATGAAGTCTTCATCGATATCCAGGAAGTGCGCAAGCCCGAGATCAATGCGCAGCTGGTGGCCGAAAACGTCGCCCTGCAGATCGAGCGGCGGGTCGCCTTCCGGCGGGCCATGAAGCGGGGCGTTGCGTCGGCCATGCGGTTCGGCGCCAAAGGCGTCAAGATCATGTGCGCCGGTCGGCTCGGAGGGGCGGAAATGGCGCGGCGCGAATGGTACCGGGAAGGAAGGGTGCCGCTGCACACGCTCCGGGCGGACATCGACTACGGGTTTATCGAGGCCAAGACCACCTACGGCGTTATCGGCGTCAAGGTGCTCATCTTTCACGGAGAGATTTTGCAGGCGGATCAGCTCCAGGAGGGCGCCGCTTAAGTGGTCGGTGGCATAATTGGAATGACGGTTCCCGGATGAAAAAAAATTCACCGCGGAGACGCAGAGGCCGCAGAGAAAGTCTTTTCCATGTTCTCTGAGCATCTTCTGCGCTCTCAGCGCCTCTGCGGTGAAAAAATCGTCGCCGTAATTGCGCTCACATGAACTACGTTTTAGCGCTCAGGAGATCTACCGGGCGGCGCCGAGGGCGGTTCAAAGCCCCAGCGATCGCAGGATCAAGGAGAACGTCACATGCTCAGCCCCAAGAAGGTCAGGTACCGAAAGCAGCAAAAGGGGAGAATGAAGGGCGTGGCCCGAAGAGGCTGCCTTTTGAGTTTCGGCCAGTACGGCCTGCAGGCCGTGGAGTGCGGGAAAATCAGCTCCAAGCAGATCGAAGCCGCCCGTATCGCCATGACCCGGCACGTCAAGCGCGGCGGCAAGATGTGGATTCGTGTCTTTCCGGACAAGCCGTTTACCAAGAAGCCGGCCGAAGTCCGCATGGGCAAAGGCAAGGGGTCGCCGGAAGGCTGGGTCGCAGTGATTCGCCCGGGTCGGATTTTGTACGAAATGGACGGAGTTCCGAAAGAGCTGGCCCGGGAAGCCCTGCGGCTGGCCTCTCATAAGCTTTCGGTCAAAACCCGCTTCGTGGAGAGGAGCGAGCTGAGATGAAGTCGAACGAGATCCGGGAAATGAGCCCCGACGAAATGCAGCAGAAGCTCAAAGACCTGAAAGAGGAGCTGTTTAATCTGCGCTTTCAGCATGAAGTCGGCCAATTGGAGAATTCGGCACGGCTCAAGCAGATCCGCAAGGACATTGCCAGGGTGCAGACCGTCTTCCGTCAACTCGAACTGCAACAGAAGGATGTGTAACGAATCATGGCCTCCACGAAACCCCGAGGAACCAAAAGGCAGATGACCGGCACCGTCGTCAGCGACAAGATGGACAAGACCGTGGTCGTTCAGGTGGTACGCCTGGTCAAGCACCGGTTGTACAAAAAATACGTCCGCAGAAAGGCAAGCTTTGCCGCCCACGACGAATCCAACGCCTGCAAGGCCGGCGATCGGGTGACGATCACCGAATCGAGGCCCTTGAGCCGGACCAAAAAATGGCGCGTAAGCCGGATTATCGAAAAAGCGATCTAAGCGGATAAGGAACAAGAGCAATGATTCAGTCAGAAACGAGATTGACGGTTGCGGACAACTCCGGCGCCAAGGTCCTTTACTGCATCAAGGTGCTCGGCGGCTCCAGAAGGCGCTACGCGAGCATCGGCGATATCGTCGTGGTCTCGGTCAAAGAAGCGATCCCCAACGCGAAGGTCAAAAAAGGCGACGTTCTCAAAGCGGTGGTCGTGCGGACCAAAAAGGAGATCTCCCGGCCGGACGGATCCTTCATCCGTTTCGACGACAATTCCGCCGTGCTCATCAACCAGCACCGGGAGCCGATCGGGACCCGGATCTTCGGGCCGGTAGCACGGGAGCTGCGGGCAAAGCGGTTCATGAAGATCATCTCCCTGGCTCCGGAGGTGTTGTAAAACCGGCGGAAATTTCACAGCAGGGGCAACACAGGGAACAGTTTTTCGACGCGGAGCGGCGCAATTATGGAAAAGCAAACGATTCATTTGAAAAAAGACGACAAGGTCAAGGTGATCAGCGGCCGCGATCGGGGCAAAGTCGGCAAGATCATCAAAGTGGACCGGAAAAAGAATCGGGTTCTTGTCGAAAATATCAATTTTGTCAAGCATCATCAGCGGCCGAGCATGAAAAACAGACAGGGCGGCATCGTCGAAAGCGAAGCGCCCGTCGATGTCTCCAACGTCATGTTGATGTGCAACAAATGCGTGACGCCCTCGCGGGTGAAGATGCGGCGCCTGGACGACGGCAAGAAGGTCCGGGTTTGCGGCAAGTGCGACGAAATCATCGATGCGTAAAGCAGGCGTCAGCCGGAGGTAGCAGCGCATGTCGAATTTTAAGCAATTTTATTTCGAAAAGGTCGTGCCCCAGTTGACCGAATCCTTCGGGTACGGGAATCGAATGCAGGTCCCGAAATTGGAAAAGATCGTGTTGAACATGGGGCTGGGCGAGGCGATACAGAACATCAAGATTCTCGACTCGGCGGTCGAGGAATTGAAGATGATTTCCGGCCAGCAGCCGGTCATCACCCGGGCCAAGAGGTCGATTGCCGCTTTCAAGCTGCGGACCGGCATGCCGATCGGCTGCTGCGTGACGCTGCGGCGAAACCGGATGTACGATTTTTTCAACAAGCTGGTAAACATTGCCCTGCCCCGGGTAAGGGATTTTCGAGGCGTTTCGGCCAGGGCCATGGACGGGCAGGGAAACTATTCTCTGGGCATCAAAGAGCAGATCATCTTTCCGGAAATCGACTATGATCGAATCGACAAGATCAAGGGCCTGAACGTGACCATTGTCACGACCGCCGGGACCGACGAGGAAGGAAAAGAACTGCTTCGCCTGCTGGGGATGCCTTTCAGAAATTAACGGGACGTGCAGCCGGCCGCAAAAGGGGAAGCGCGGTGCCGGTCTCGAGAAAAGAGGAGGATGGTTTGGCCAAAAAAGCATTGAGGATCAGGGCCTCGCGCAGTGCCAAGTTCAAGGTCCGGGAATACAACAGGTGCCCGATTTGCGGCCGCCCGCGGGCGTTTATCCGCAAATTCGGCATCTGCCGCATCTGTTTCCGGAAAATGGCCTCCGAAGGCCTTCTGCCCGGCGTGATTAAATCGAGCTGGTAGGACCTGTGAAGAAACCCGGTGTGGGTTTTTTCCATATAACCGAACGATTCTGGAGAGGAACATGTCGTTTAGCGACCCGATTGCAGACATGCTGACGCGCATTCGAAATGCCGGAAAAGCCAAATTCAACAGCGTGGATATCCCCGGTTCCCGGATAAAGACCGATATGGCGGGGGTGTTGAAAAACGAAGGCTACATCCGGAACTACAAGTTCATCAAGGATGGAAAACAAGGGATTCTGCGGATTTACCTCAAGTACGACAAGGAGCAAAATCCGGTGATTCGCGAACTTGCGCGGGTCAGCAAACCAAGCCGGCGGGTATACGTGGCAAAGGACGAAATCGCCCCGGTATACAGCGGCACCGGAATTGCCATCATCTCCACCTCCAGGGGTGTCCTCACCGACAAAGAGGCCCGGAAGGAGAGCGTCGGCGGAGAGGTTCTCTGCCACATCTGGTAATAACATCGCTGTCGCGCTGTTATAAGGTTTCGCTTCGCGAAACAACTGCAAAAGAAAGAATTAGGGAAGCGGGGAGAGCTCGATGTCTCGTGTAGGCAAAAAACCGATTGCGTTACCCGAAAAAGTGAAGGTCTCGTATGTGGACCGCCAGTTGACCGTTGAGGGGCAGAAGGGCAAGCTCTCCCGGGAGATACATCCCGAGGTGGATCTTGAAATTGTCGACGGACAGATTCTGGTCACTCCTCTTGCCGAAACACGGCAGGGGCAGGCCCTGCGCGGGCTGACCCGCTCTCTGGTCGCCAACATGGTCGCCGGCGTCGATGCCGGCTTCGAGCGCGTGCTGGAGATCGTCGGCATTGGATACCGCGCCGAAGTGCAGGGCAGCACCATCGTGTTCAATCTCGGCTACTCTCATCCAATCCAGTTTCCGCTGCCTGAGGGGGTCACGGCACAGATCGAGAAAAACAACGTGATCAAACTTGCCGCCATCGACAAGGAACTTTTGGGACAGACGGCCGCCAGGGTCCGAAAGCTCCGGCCGCCGGAGCCATACAAGGGAAAGGGCGTCAAGTATCAGGAAGAATATATTCAGCGGAAGGCCGGAAAGGCCGGCACCAAGTAACGGAAAAACAAACAAGAATCGAACACCGCCCGAGCAATGGAGTCAGCGTCATGGGAAAACTGGATCCCAAAGTCAAATCGCGAATCAAACGCAGGCAACGAATCCGGAAAAAAATCATGGGCGATTCCCAGCGCCCGAGGCTTAGCGTATTTCGCAGCGCACGCCACATTTATGCCCAGGTGATTGACGACACCAGCGGCAGAACCTTGGCTGCGGCCTCGACCTTGGAGCCGACGGTGCGCGGAAAGAAAACCTTCGAGAACAAAACCGCGGCAGCTGCCTATATCGGCAAGGTGGTCGCCGAGCGCGCCCGGGAAAAAGGGATCGCCAAGGTGGTGTTCGATCGAAACGGCTTCCTTTACCATGGAAGGGTAAAGGCCCTGTCGCAGGGAGCCCGGGAAGCCGGCCTGGAGTTTTAGGCATCTCATCAGATAAGGAGGCAGGCCCTTGTACAAGCAGGATACGGAAGACAGCCAACTGATCGACAAGGTGGTTCATATCAGCCGGGTGGCCAAGGTCGTCAAGGGCGGCCGCCGCTTTAGCTTCAGCGCCATCGTCGTGGTCGGCGATGGGCAGGGAAATGTCGGTTTCGGGCTGGGAAAGGCCGGAGAAGTCCCCGAGGCGATCCGCAAAGGGGTGGAAAAGGCCAAAAAGAGCATGATCGAAGTGCCGCTGGTGGAAGGCAGCATCCCCTTTGAGGTCATGGGCAGGTTTGGCGCCGGCCGGGTACTGCTCAAGCCCGCTTCCCAGGGGACCGGGGTCATTGCCGGCGGCCCGGTTCGGGCCGTTTTGGAGGCGGCCGGAGTGCAGGATATCCTTACCAAGTGCATGGGGACCAACAACCCCCATAATGTGGTCAAAGCCACCATGAGCGGTCTGGAGAAGCTTCAGAGCCGGGACCAGGTGGCAAAAAGACGCGGCAAGGCCGTGGAAGAACTGTAATGCGAGGCACGCTCATGGCAGGCAATCTGAAAGTGACGCTGGTAAAAAGCATGATCGGGCGCCCGGAAAAGCACCGGAAGGTTCTGCGCGGCATGGGGTTGACGCGGGTCAACCGGACCGTGGTGCTCAAGGATACGCCCCCGGTCCGGGGTATGATCGAAAAAGTATCTCATCTTGTGAAGGCTGAGGAGGCCACCGATGAAACTTCATGAACTCTCCCCTGCGCCCGGCTCCCGGAAAAGCCGCAAGCGGCTGGGACGAGGGGTCGCCTCGGGGCAGGGAAAAACCGCCGGGCGAGGGACAAAAGGGTGCAACTCCCGCAGCGGCGGCGGTGTAAGACCCGGCTACGAGGGCGGTCAGATGCCGATCCAGCGCCGTCTGCCCAAGCGGGGATTCACCAACATCTTTGCCAAAAAAAAATATGCGATCATCAATGTTCGCGATCTTTCCCGGTTTGAGGCCGGTTCGACGGTCGATGAGGCCGAACTGATCCGCTGCGGGATGGTGCGCGGCAGCCACGAAGGGATCAAGCTGCTGGGACAGGGCGAAATCGACATTTCGCTGACGGTCAAAGTCGACAAGGCCACCGATGGGGCGAAAAAGAAAATCGAAGCGGCCGGCGGCACCCTGGAGGTGAACGGTTCATGATAGGCGGCGGCTTCGGAAACATCTTCAAGATTCCGGAACTGAAAAGGCGGGTGCTTTTCACCCTGGCCCTATTGGCGGTGTACCGCATCGGGGTTCATGTCCCCACCCCCGGAATCGATACGGCGGCCCTGGCGTCGTTTTTCGCACGCGCCCAAGGGACGCTGCTGGGGTTGTTCGATATGTTTTCCGGCGGCGCACTGGAGCGGCTGTCGGTGTTTGCGCTGGGGATCATGCCCTACATCAGCGCATCGATTATTTTGCAGCTGTTGAAGGTGGTGATTCCTCATCTGGAGCGGCTTTCCAAGGAAGGGGAACAGGGGCGAAAAAAGCTCACCCAGTATACGCGATACGGCACCGTGGTGCTGAGCGTGATCCAGGGCTTCGGCATCAGCGTCGGGTTGGAAAGCATGAGTTCACCGGCCGGAGCGCCGGTGGTGATCGACCCGGGCTGGGGGTTTCGGCTGATGACGGTGCTCACCCTGACCGCCGGTACTGCATTTATCATGTGGCTGGGTGAACAGATCACAGAAAGAGGAATCGGAAACGGCATCTCTTTGATCATTTTTGCCGGTATCGTGGCCAATCTGCCCGCGGCCATCGGCAATACCTTCCGGCTGGTGTCCACCGGGGAGATGGGCATCTTTCCGGTGCTGCTGCTTCTGGTGCTGATGATCGCCGTGGTCGGGTTCATCATTTTCATCGAACAGGGCCAGAGAAGAATTCCGGTCCAGTATGCCAAACGGGTTGTCGGTCGGCGGATGTACGGCGGTCAGAGCACGCACCTTCCGCTGAAGATCAACACTTCCGGGGTGATTCCGCCGATTTTTGCCTCGTCGATCATCATGTTTCCGGCCACCGTTGCCAGCTTCATCAACATCCCCTGGATGCAAAGCGTGGCCGAAGCGATGCATCCGGGAAACGTTGTTTATGAGCTTTTGTTCGTCGGCTTCATTTTCTTTTTCTGCTACTTTTATACAGCAGTGACGTTCAATCCCGTCGATGTGGCCGACAACATGAAAAAGCACGGCGGATATATCCCGGGCATCCGGCCGGGCAGAAGAACCGCCGACTATATCGACCGGGTCCTGACCCGGATTACGCTGGGCGGTGCGATTTACGTGTCGACTGTTTGCGTGCTGCCTTCGATCCTGATCACCAAGTTCAATGTGCCGTTCTACTTTGGCGGAACGGCGCTTTTGATCGTCGTCGGCGTGGCCATCGACACTGTCGCACAGATCGAATCTCATATGCTGACGAGGCACTACGAAGGTTTCCTGCGCAAGGGCGGCGGTCGTCTCAAAGGAAGGTAATGGTCGGTGTCAGCGCCCCGGCCGCCGATTTGGCGGGCCGGCGGACGCGAAAAGGGGAGATCGTTTCATGGCCAAGGAAGAGCCGATTCAGGTACAGGGCAAGGTCGTCGAGACGCTGCCAAACGCCATGTTCAAAGTCGAACTGGAAAACGGGCATCAGATTCTGGCGCATATTTCGGGAAAAATGCGGATGCACTTTATCAAAATTTTGCCCGGCGATACCGTGACGGTGGAGCTTTCCCCCTACGACCTGACGCGGGGCAGGATCACCTATCGGCAAAAGTAAGGAGGCGGCAGATGAAGGTCAGGGCATCGGTTAAAAAAGTGTGCAGCAAATGCAAAATCGTCCGCCGGAAAGGCGTCTTGAGAGTCATTTGCCAGAACAAACGCCATAAACAGCGGCAAGGATAGGGGAGGATAGAGCTTTGGCTAGAATTGCTGGCGTCGATTTGCCAAGAAACAAGCGCATCGAGATCGGTCTGACTTACATTTACGGGATCGGGAGGAGCATTTCCCGGGAGATTCTCGATAAGCTGAACATCAACCCGGGTACCAAAACCGACGAATTGACCGAAGCGGAGATCAACAACATCCGTAAAGCGATCGATGACGGATACAAGGTCGAAGGCGAGCTTCGCACGGCGGTTTCCATGAACATCAAGCGTCTCATGGATCTGGGGTGTTATCGCGGACTCAGGCATCGCAAGGGACTGCCTGCCCGCGGGCAGCGGACTAGCACCAATGCCCGAACCCGCAAAGGACCGCGGCGGGCGGCCGTCAAGAAAAAGGGCGGGCCCAAGAAGAAATAGCAGCATCGGCCGAAGCCGGGTGCCGGGCGAGGGCACCGTTTCGTGGATGATCAGTAGACAGGAATCGATTTATGGCTAAGCGAACGCGAACGAAGAAAAAAGAAAAAAAGAACATTCTCAACGGCGTCGTCCATATTCAATCGACTTTCAACAATACCATCGTAACCATCACAGACCCGACGGGAAATGTGGTGGCCTGGTCGAGCGCCGGCGTGCAGGGGTTCAAGGGGTCTCGAAAAAGCACTCCCTTTGCGGCGCAGCTGGCCGCTCAGGATGCAGCCAAAAAGGCGCAGGAACACGGGATGCGAAATGTCGAGGTTTACGTGAAGGGCCCAGGAGCCGGAAGAGAATCGGCACTGCGCTCTTTGCAGGGGTCCGGGTTCAACGTGTTGATGATCAAGGACGTGACCCCGATCCCTCACAATGGATGCCGGCCGCCGAAGCGGCGCAGAGTATAACGATCCCGCAGAGGGGCTGCCGCCCTGGGGCGTAGAAAGCCTTGGCGGATGAATCGACGGTCCTGAAGATGGACACACAAGGAGGAAACCTTGGCAAGATATCGAGGTTCGGTTTGTCGGATCTGCCGACGTGAAAACCTGAAGCTGTTCTTAAAGGGCGACCGCTGCTACTCGGACAAATGCGCTTTTGATCGGCGCAGCTATGCACCGGGACAGCATGGGCAGCGGCGCCGGGGAAAGATCTCCGACTACGGCGTTCAGCTTCGGGAAAAGCAGAAGGTCAAGCGGATGTACGGCCTCTCGGAAAAGCAGTTCAGGCTGTTTTTTGAGCGGGCGGAGCGCAAAAAGGGAATTACCGGCACCAACCTGTTGGTGATGCTGGAACAACGGCTCGACAATGTGGTCTATCGCCTCGGCTTTGTCAACTCCAGAGCCCAGGGGCGCCAACTTGTCCGACACGCTCATTTTTTGGTCAACGGCAAGAAGGCTTCCATTCCTTCCACCCTAATCAATCAAGACGACGTGATCGAGGTCAGGGAAAAGAGCCGCAACATACAGCTCATTGCCAATTCCCTCGATGCCGTGGTCCGGCGTGGGATTCCCCAATGGCTCGAACTGGAGAAAGAGAATATGAAGGGGGTTGTCAAGGGATCCCCGGTTCGTGAAGACATTGCCATGCCGATTCAAGAACAGCTCATCGTCGAGCTCTACTCGAAGTAGGCCATAGCGAACCGCCGGTGCCGGATTCCCGCAGCGGTTTTTCCCCGAAGACGTTCTGGAGCAGAAGCCATGTCATCCAATGATATCGTTTATATGAATTGGCAGGAGATGATCAGACCCGAAAAGGTCGCCGTTGAAAGCAGCACGGCCGCGTACGGCAAATTCGTTTGCGAGCCGCTGGAAAGAGGATTTGGGATTACCCTCGGAAATGCGCTGCGCCGGGCGATTCTTTCCTCTCTTCACGGGACGGCCATCACCTCTGTGAAGTTCGATGCGGTGATGCACGAGATGAGCGTCATTCCCGGCGTCCTGGAGGATGTATCGGAGATCATTCTCAACCTCAAGGAAGTCCGGCTCAAGATGGCGGACCGGGAGCCGAGAACGATCACCATCGCATCCAAGGGGGTGGGCGCGGTTACCGCCGGAGGCATCGTCAGCCCCGACGGCAAGGTGGATGTGCTCAACCCCGAACAGCATATCGCCACTCTTTCAGGCGAGGCCGAGCTGAAAATGGCGATGACGGTGAAGGTCGGCAAAGGATACGCCCTGGCCGAGCAGAACAAAGATGAAGAAGCACCGGTGGGCACGATTCCCATCGACGCGGTCTTTTCCCCGATTCGCCGGGTAAACTACGTGGTCGGCCAGGCCCGGGTCGGTCAGCGCACCGACTACGACAAGCTGACCATCGAAGTGTGGACCGACGGCAGCGTTCTTCCAGAGGATGCGGTGGCCTACGGCGCCAAAATCCTGAAAGAACAGATGTCGATATTCATCAACTTCGACGAGGGGGCAGAGCCCGAGCCGGAACGAAGCGGAGACCGGGAAGCCAGGCCGAAATTCAACGAGAACCTCTACCGGAGCGTGGAGGAACTGGAGCTGTCGGTTCGAAGCGCCAACTGCCTGAAGAATGCCGACATTCACAAGATTTATCAACTTGTTCAGAAGACCGAGCCCGAAATGCTGAAAACGAAGAACTTCGGCCGCAAGTCGCTCAATGAAATCAAGGAAGTCCTGTCGGAGATGGGTCTATCCCTCGGAATGCAGCTGGATGGGTTTGTAACCCCCGAAGAGGACCCTGAAGAAGGAGAATAGGCAGCCCCATGAGACATCGCAAATCCGGGATCAAATTGAATCGTACCGCCAGCCACCGGGAGGCCATGTTTCGAAACATGGTCACCTCCCTGTTCAAGCATGAGCGGATACAGACCACCGAGGTCAAGGCCAAGGCGCTGAGAAGCTGGGCGGATCACCTGGTCACCCTGGCCAAGCGGGGAGACCTGCATGCGCGGCGCCAGGCGCTTTCCATCATCCGGGAAAAAAATGTGGTGCACAAGCTCTTTGAAGATGCGCCGAAGCGGTTCGGAAGCATTTCCGGTGGGTATACCCGCATCGTCAAGCTCGGCCTCCGAAAAGGGGATGCGGCTCCCATGTCTCTTATAGAGCTGGTCACGGCAGAAGACGCAGGCCCGTCGAAAGCCAAAAAGAAAAAGCCGGCCAAATCCAAGGGCCGAAAGCCAGCCGCCGCACCGGCGCCGGAAGCTGCAAAAGAGAAGACGGCCCCCGAATCTCCCGCCGAGCCGGAGAAGACCGAGGCTGCCGCGGCAAGCGAAGCAGCCCCCCCGGAGGAAGAAAAAGAAACCGAACCCGTCCCGGAGGCAGCTTTCGAAAAAGACCCCGGGCCGGAAACCGGAGAGGATTCCTTCGGGGAGGAGCCGCAGGCACCGGCAGATGAAGAGAAAAAGGAGTCTTAACGCGCCTTCTCGTATGAAACTTCGCTCGAAGCCGGGGTTTTTGTAGGGCACGACCTCCGTGT
>CAYPFH010000070.1:0-14831 GCA_964409825.1 uncultured Desulfobacterales bacterium
GACCTTGTCTCCCTCGTTGATCCCCCCTTTGAGGATCTCCAGCGACAGCGGGTTTTCCAGGTATTTCTGAATCGCCCGCCGAAGGGGCCTTGCCCCGTAGGCCGGGTCGTAGCCGCGTTTTGCAAGAAACCCCCGGGCTGAATCCGACAAGACGAACTCGATGTTTCTTTCGGCCAGCCGGTCGGTCAGGTAGCCCACCTGGATGTCGACGATCTGCTCGATTTGTTCTTCGGTCAGGTTCTGGAAGATGATCGTCTCGTCGATCCGGTTTAAAAACTCGGGCTTGAAGGTGGCCCGCAGGGTTTCGTTCACCCGCCGCTCCATCTCTTCCCGGTCCCTGGAGGAAAGCTCCTGGATGAACTGGCTGCCCACGTTGGAGGTCATGATCACCATGGTGTTCTTGAAATCCACCGTCCTTCCGTGGCCGTCGGTCATCCGGCCGTCGTCTAAAATCTGCAAAAGGACGTTGAACACCTCCGGGTGGGCCTTTTCGATCTCGTCGAACAGGACCACGGAATAGGGCCGGCGGCGCACCGCCTCGGTCAGATACCCGCCCTCTTCGTAGCCCACGTATCCCGGCGGGGCGCCGATGAGCCGGGCCACCGAGTGCTTTTCCATGAACTCGGACATGTCGATGCGGACCATGGCCTGTTCCGTGTCGAAAATGAACCGGGCCAGGGCCTTGGCAAGTTCGGTTTTTCCGACGCCGGTCGGGCCCATGAAGATGAACGAACCGATGGGCCGGTTCGGATCCTGAAGACCGCTTCGGGCCCGCCGCACGGCGTTGGAAACCGCCGATATGGCCTCTTCCTGACCGATGACCCGCTGGGAGAGAGTCGACTCCATCCGGACCAGCTTTTCCCGTTCGCTTTCGATCATCCGGCTGACCGGGATGCCGGTCCAGCGGGAGATGACCTCGGCCACGTCGCTGTCGTCGACCTCTTCTTTGAGCATCTTTTTGTCCTGCTGAAGGTCGGCCAGGCGCTGGTTGGCCTTCTCCAGGCGGTTTTGCAGCTCCACCGAGCGGCCGTATCGGATCTCGGCGACCCTGGAAAGATCTCCCTCCCGCTCGGCCTTCTGGGCCTCGACGCCGAGTTGTTCCTGCTGCTCCTTGATGGCGCGGATCTCGCCGATGAGCTCTTTTTCGTTGTGCCAGTGGGCCTTCATCCCGCGAAGCTCTTCGTTGAGCTCGCCCAGGTTCCGATCGAGTTTTTCGAGCCTTTCTTTGGAGGCCGGATCGGTCTCCTTTTTCAGGGCCTGGCGCTCGACCTCGATCTGGGTGATCTTCCGCTGGATCTCGTCGATCTCGGTGGGAAGGCTGTCGATCTCGATGCGAAGCTTGGAGGCGCACTCGTCGATCAGGTCGATGGCCTTGTCGGGCAGAAAGCGGTCGGTGATGTAGCGCTCCGACAAGGTGGCCGCGGCCACGATGGCCGAATCGGTGATCCGAACGCCGTGGTGCACCTCGTATTTCTCCTTGAGCCCCCGCAGGATGGAGATGGTATCTTCCACGGAAGGCTCCTTGGTAAAGACCGGCTGGAACCGGCGCTCCAGGGCGGCGTCTTTTTCGATATGTTTCCGGTATTCGTTCAGGGTGGTTGCCCCCACGCACCGGAGCGTTCCCCGGGCCAGGGCCGGTTTGAGCATATTGGAGGCGTCCACGGCTCCCTCGGCGGCGCCTGCGCCCACCAGGGTGTGCAGCTCGTCGATGAACAGGATCACTTCCCCTTCGGCGGCCTCCACTTCCTTGATCACGGCCTTGAGCCGGTCTTCGAATTCGCCGCGGTACTTGGCGCCGGCGATGAGCGCGCCCATGTCCAGGGCGACCAGCCGACGGTTTTTCAAACTCTCGGAGACGTCTCCGGCCACGATCCGCTGGGCCAGCCCCTCGACGATGGCAGTCTTTCCCACGCCGGGCTCTCCGATGAGCACCGGGTTGTTCTTGGTCCTGCGCGAAAGCACCTGAACGATCCGCCGAATTTCCTCGTCTCTTCCGATCACCGGGTCGAGCTTTCCGGTGCGGGCGAGCTGGGTCAGGTCCCGGCTGAATTTTTCCAGGGCCTGGTACTTTTCCTCCGGGTTCGGATCGGTGATCCGCTGGGAGCCGCGGATCTCCATGAGGACCTTCAGGATCGACTCCCTGCCCAGTCCGTGGCGCTGAAGCAAGTTGGCGGCGTCGCCGCCTTTTTCATCGGTGATCGCCAGCAGGATGTGCTCGACGCTGACATACTGGTCCTTCATCTTGGCCGCCTCGGAGACGGCCGCATCGAGCACCTTTTTGGTTCGCTGGGAGAGATAGACATCTCCCGGCTGGCTGATCTTCGGCAGCTTGTCGATGGCCAGGGCCGCCTCCTGGGCAACCGCCCCGGGCGAAGCGCCCAGCTTGCGAAGCATCGAAACGGCGATCCCTTCCTTGTCGGCCAGGGTGGCCGCCAGCAGATGCTCCGGCTCGATCTGGTTGTTGCTGTGTGCGGAAGCCAGCTCCTGGGCGCTCTGGATCAGCTCCTGGGATTTGATGGTAAACTGATCGAATCGCATCGGTCCTCCTCTTATGATAAAGTCGCCACATTACTTTTTCGCATCGGAACGCTTTTTGCATAAAAAGTAACGCCGAGACAGAGGTTGTCAATGTCTCTTTTGGAATATTTTCAGTAAGGATTTTAAAAAACGGCCGGATGTTGGTTTTGGGGCGTTTTGGGGTGGACGGGATCTCCCCGGTCGCCGGACTGATTTCCGAACCTGCGGTGAAGAGGCTCACCAGCAGTGAAAAGGCGGGGCCTCCCGAAGGCTTTCGTAAAGGGCGATGCCCACGGCGGTGGAAAGGTTCAGGGAGCGGGTCCGGCCGGTGATCGGGATGTGATAGCTGCGATCCGGGTACGCGGACAGAATCGAATCGGGAAGCCCCCGGGTTTCGGAACCGAAGACCAGAAACAAGCGCTCGGGCCTCGGCATGCGCCAGTATGCGGCCGGGGCGGATTTTGAAAACAGGGCCACCTGGTCTGCCTCTGGCTTCATCCCCGTTGAAAAGTCGGCAAAACTATCCCACACTCGGAGAGGCACCTCGGGCCAGTAGTCGAGCCCGGCCCGCCGCACCTGGCGGGCATCCAGGGAAAACCCCAGGGGGCGGATCAGGTGCAGCTTCGCGCCCGCGCCCAGGCAGGTGCGGCCGACGTTGCCGGTGTTCCAGTGGACTTCCGGGGCGACCAGGACCACATGGCGCTCCAGGATGTGCTGTTTTCGGCTCTTTTGGGTCATCATTTACGAAAGCCGCTGGCCGCAATGGGGGCAGTAGCGGAAGCTTTCTTCTATGGATTTTCCGCAGGCCGGGCATTGCCGCCGCCCGGCAGGCGGTGGCGTCGGCGCCGTTCCCATCACCGGATCCACCGGCTGACGGCAGTGCTCGCAGAACACGAACGCCTCGCCCCGCTTGACCGGCAAGACCGGGATGAAAAACAGGTGGAGCCAGTGGTCCACCCGGGTTCGGTAGGCCTGGTTCAGTCCGCAGTTCGGGCAGCGGATCGGCTGCTCGTCGATTCGCTTGGTCTTGGGGGTGATTCCTCCTATCAGGAAAAACATTAAAAATCGCTTGGTTTGCAGGTGATTTGCCGGTTTATCATGTCGAGCACCGCCGACTGGCCGGCCGGTTTTACAATGAGCCAGATCTCATCGGTGTTGACATTTCCGGGTTTGTCGAAGAGCATGGGGTTTTCTCCTTGTTAGCAATGGTACACTGCGATTCTATAAACAATTCGTCCCCGGCCCGTCAACGGTCGGGGCTGCGGGCACCGGATAGAGAAAAGGGAGCGGCCGCCATGATTGTCGACATCCACACCCACCTTTTTTCGAAGGACGTTCGGGAAAACCGCGGCAATTACTTTGCGGAAGAATCCGCGTTTCAGCTCCTGTACGAATCGCCAAAGTCGAAAATTGTCAGTGCCGAAGAGACGATCGCGGCCATGGACGAGGACGGCGTCGACATGTCAGTCGTGTTCGGCTTTCCGTGGCGGAATCTGGATACGGCCCGGAAGAACAACGATGCGGTGGCTGATGCCGTGGCACGCTACCCGTCGCGCCTGGTCGGATTTTGCTGCCTCGATCCGACGGTGCCGGGCGCCGAAGAAGAGGTCGCCCGCTGCCTGGATGCCGGGCTTTCCGGAGTGGGCGAACTGGCGTTTTACGAGTCCGGGATTGCAAAGGGCGCCCTGGACCGGCTTTCTCCGATCATGGACATCTGCCGGGAGCGCGGCGCGCCGGTGATGGTCCACACCAACGAGCCGGTGGGCCATCTATACCCGGGAAAGACGCCGAACACCCTGGCCGAAATCTACCGCCTGGTGAAACGGTTTGCTGACAACCGGATCATTCTGGCCCACTGGGGCGCCGGCCTGTTTTTTTACATGCTGTTAAAAAAAGAGGTGACAGAAGCCCTTCAACGGGTTTGGGTCGATACCGCCGCATCGCCGTTTTTATATCGACCCGAGATTTACAATCTGGCCGGGAAAATTTTTGGATTCGAAAAGATTCTGTTCGGCACGGATTTTCCCCTGCTGCGGCCGTCCCGGTATTTCAAGGAGATCGAAGAGGCCCATTTGTCGGATGTGGACCGTGAAAAGATTCTCGGAGAAAACGCCCGGCAGTTGCTGAGGCTGTAGTCGCTGCCAAGCGTTCTATGGGGAGTTTCGAAAATGGAAGAAGAACTTCGGCAGTTTTTCGGGACGGTCGGACGAGGACGGCTCAAAAAGATCTGGCAGCAGGTCAAGGCCGGCAACGACGGCGGTCTGGAAGGCGAAGACCGGCGCTATGCCGACGCCATGGAAGAACACAAAGATGAATATCATGACGCCTTTGAAAGGGCGGCGGAGCGGTTTCTCGATCCGGATGTCGATACCGACGCCTACCTGCATGTCTCCTTTCACGTGATCATCGAAAATCAGCTCCGAGAAAAAAGCCCCATCGAGGCGGTGCAGCTATACAACGCATTGCGCAAAAAAAAGATCCCCCACCATGAAGCGGTTCATATGCTGGCCGCCGTCTTCGTCCCTTTTTTGTTCGACGTGCTGAAAACAGGATGCGAATTCGATCGGGAAGGATATCGCCGGCTGCTGAAAAAAGCCAAGGGCCGGAAGCCTGAAAAAATCTGGGACATGCTGGATCGGGAGGTATACGACGAAGACCTCGACGGCGGCGCTTTCTCCGATGGGGTGTACCGGCTGCGGATCGAGCTGGAGGACATCGAGCCGCCCATCTGGCGCCGGATTCTGATTCCGGCGGGCGCCTCCTTCCGGGATCTTCACGCCGCCATCCAGACCGCCATGGGATGGGAGGATGCCCACCTGCACCGGTTCGAAGTCCTGGATCCGAATACCGGCCAAAAGGTGTTCATCGGCCGCCCCCTGGAAGACGATGGCTGGGAGGACAACGTGCTGCCGGGCTGGCAATACGGGATCGCAGACTTCATTAGCCCCGAGACGCCGCAGTGTCGATATGTGTATGACTACGGCGACAACTGGACGCATCGGATCCGCCTCGAAGAGACCTTTCCCGTCGAACCGGAAAAAACCTATCCGGTCTGCTTGGATGGGGAGCGGGCCTGTCCGCCGGAGGATGTGGGCGGCCCTGCCGGCTACGAGGATCTTCTCCGGATCCTTCAGGACCCGAACCACGGGCGCTGCAAGGAAATCCGGGAACGGGTCGGCGATTTCGACCCGGAACACTTCGACCCGTCCGAGGTCGTCTTCACTTCCCCCGACTCGTAATGGCGGGCTTCACCGCGGCGCAGAGGAGAATGTTTATAAATGAAATAGGCAGTATTCCATAATTTTAGGCATTTAAGCTCATTTTAGGCATTTCCAATCTGCGCGTCTCTGCGGTGAAGCCCTTATACCCGGATCCGGGCGATTTGCTCCAACAGCGGCCGGATCCGCCGCCGATGCTCCGGCGGTATCATGAGGGCGGGAATCGGCCGGTTTTCCACCAGTCCGTTTTCCCTGCACTGCAAAGTTCTTTCTACGTAAAAGGCCCGGTTGGCTGCGGAGGAAAACAGTCCCATCATGTCGGCGAAATTGCCTGAGCAGCCGTCGGTGTCGATGTGCTCCACGTACTGCATCAGCACTGTGGCGACCGTAACTGAAAAATTGTCCATATCCGCAACGCCGGTGGCTGCGCAGTCGGTCCGGGAGCGCATGGTCCGGCAGGCCAGGGGGCGGACCGGGTACAGGGGGCAGTTGGATTCTTCCAGAAGGGGGCAGGTGCCGGCATCGCCGTCTAAAGCTTCGGCTGGGGGGTCCTCCCCCTCCAGACAGATCTCGGCCAGGCTGTTGGTGGTGGTCCGGGGCCGGAACCGATTTGAGGCCGCCCGCTTGCGAATCTGCGAAAACCGTTCGTCCTCGCCACGGCGTTGAATGTAGGCCGCGATGTGGTAGCCTTCCAGGGTGGTTATGGCGACCCGTGCCGTGCAGCAGCTGGCGCAGCCCTCGCGGCAGACCGTGTCGAGGCTTTTTCCGAACTCTTCTTCGATCCGGTACAGCGCGTCCAGCGCCGCCAGCTTCTGTTCGATGTTCATTTTTGCTCCGATATCGTCGGTGGTTTCCTTCTGGGTCATTATCGGATTTGCGCCGCCGTTTCAATTCTGGCAAAGAAACGCCGATGGTCGCCCTTTTCGTTCGCTGTATCTCCCGTTCAGGGGGCTATGGGAAAGTTGAAAAGCGGTATTATGTTTTATTTTATGAGACGACGATCTTATTTTCTCATCATTTGTTTCTCCCTGCTCTGCCTGATGGCAGTGTCGCCGGCTGCGGCCGGTGTCGTTCATGATCTGAGCGTCCGACTCGAACCGGAAAAGCATCTTCTGGTGGGGACGGACGAGATTGCGGTCTCGGGCAAGGCTGCAGCCGGGCTTTTCTTTTTTCTGGCCCCTCAAGCCGAGATCAGGCGCCTCACCGTGAACGGAAAGCCGGCCGAATATCGCTTTCACCGAGGCCGGGTGTCGGTGAACGCACTGGAGACAGTGCCGGGTGAGGCGCGTACGCTTCGAGTTGAATATGCGGCCGTGTTCGACGATCCGTATCCGGAAACGCCGGCCAACACCGACAATCCCGGATTCGGGGTGACCGGCATCTTGGGGGAAAAGGGCGTCTTTCTACTTTCCGGCGCCGGATGGTATCCGTCGTTTCCGGCGGGCTCCGCGCGGCTTTCCATCACAGTCGACGCGCCGGCAGGCATGGTCGCGGTCACGGCCGGCCGGTGGGCCGGGCGCAGGACCGAAGGCGGCCGCACCCTTTCGTTCTGGGAGGTCGAACGCCCCAGCGAGGGCCTCGCCCTTTCTGCCGGACCCTACGTCGTGACCGAAGCCGATGCCGGCAGCGTTCAGGTGGCCACCTACTTTACCCCGGAAACCCAGCCCCTTTCCGGCCGCTACATTGCCGCCGTGAAAAAACACCTGGATCTGTACACCGGATTGCTCGGACCGTATCCGTTTGAAAAATTCGCCGTAGTGGAAAACTTCTTTCCCACTGGATACGGATTTCCCTCCTATACCCTCATGGGAGGGGTGGTCCTGCGGCTGCCGTTTATCATCGACGTCAGCCTCGGACACGAGATCGCCCACTGCTGGTGGGGAAACGGGGTTCGGGTCGACTATGCCTCCGGAAACTGGAGCGAGGGGCTCACCACCTACGTGGCCGATTACCTCTACAAGGAACAGGAATCGGCAGCGGCCGCCGAAGAGGCCCGCCGCCAGTGGCTCCGTAACTACGCGGCCCTCGTGGATGAAAAAAGCGATTTTCCCCTTTCCGAATTCATCCGTCGAAAAGACCGTGTGACCAAAGTGGTCGGATATGACAAATCGGCCATGGTCTTTCACATGCTGCGGCAGATATTGGGAGAGGAGGTCTTCTGGGGCGCCCTGCGGGAGGTCTTCGCAGACAAACTGTTTCAACGGGCCTCCTGGGAGGATTTTCGCATCGCTTTCGAGCGGCGCGCCGGGTACGGTCCCTGCTGTACCCTCGTAAATTTCTTCGACCAGTGGGTTTACCGGGCCGGCGCGCCGGAGCTGGCCCTGGAAGGCGTCGCCCGGGAAAAGACGGCAGGCGGCTGGCAGATATCGGGCAACGTCGTCCAGCACCAGGGGCGGCCCTTCGATCTTCCGGCCACCGTGGCGGTGGAAACCGGAGAAGGTACGCTGCGCCAGGTGGTCTCATTGCACGGAAAAAAGACCCCGTTTTCCTTGACGGCAGCCGTCCAGCCCGCCGCCGTCGAGCTCGATCCGGATGCCAACGTGTTCCGGCGGTTGTTTGCCGAGGAAATTCCGGCCTCGGTCAATGCGGTCAAGGGGGCCGATTCGGCTTCGGTGGTCGTGACCGCGGCCGCCGGAAGCGCCGGCGCCCAGACCGCGCAGATGCTGGTTCGGTCCCTGGGTCTTTCCCGCGCAAGGATCATCCAAGAGGTCGATTTCCTGCCGGAAGTTTCAAAGGGGGGCAGCGTGGTGTACATTGGATTTCCCAAAGAGCCGTCCCTTCTTCCCGAGGCCCGGGGGCCGGTTTCCCTGCTTCCCGACCGGTTTTCCCTGGCGGGAAAAGTCTTCTCCGAACCGACCGACACTTTTTTCGGTGTGTTCCAGGATCCGAAAACTCCGGAGGCGGTGGTGGGGGTCCTGTATCCGGTGCACCCGCGGCTCGGCCCCCTGGCGGCCCGCAAGGCGACCCATTACGGCAAATACAGTTACCTGGTATTTTCAGACGGGCAAAACGCGGCCAAGGGGGTCTGGCCGGTGACGGCTTCCCCCTTGATCGTACGATGGGAATAAAATCGCTTCCGCGATGTTGGAAATGTTTCGCTTCGCGAGATGCGGATGAAAAAAGGACGCGATAATTGAAAAAAACACTGTTATTGAGTTGCGCAGCGGTGATGTTCGCCGCCGGAGCCGTGGCGACGGCGGCCGGCGAAGCCAATCGGCTTTTCGACATCGACAAGGAAAGGACGATCCCCCTTACCAAAGCCGTGGCGGAGCTGAAGCAACGCCGACTCCTAACGGTCGGGGAGCAGCACGACAGCACGGATCACCACCGACAGCAGCTTGCCGTCATCCGGGCGCTTCACGAAGCCGGGGCCGAGGTCGCCGTCGGCATGGAGATGTTTCGAAGCGACAACCAGAAGGCCCTGGATGAGTGGACCGCGGGAAAAATGCCCGAGCGCGAATTTGTTCGGGTGTATTACGACAACTGGAACTTCGATTGGGACCTGTATGCCCCGATTCTGCGCTATGTCCGAGACAACCGGATCTCGTTGGTCGGCCTGAATGTTTCCCGGGAAATCACCAGTCAGGTCGCCCGGCAGGGGTTTGCCTCCCTGACCGATGACCAGCGGGGAAAACTCAAGGACGTGGCCTGCCGGGTGGATCGGACCTACATGGAATTCATCAAGCGGGCTTACGGCGCCCATGCCCACGGCAACTTGAACTTTACCTATTTTTGCGAGACGCAGCTGGTCTGGGACAGTATCATGGCGATCAACGCCCTGAACTTTATCCGGGAGAAGCCGGCCCATGTGATGGTGATCGTCGCCGGCAACGGGCACGCCTGGAAAGGCGGAATCCCCGCCCAGATCGCCGCCCGGTCCGATGTGCCGGTCGCCGTCGTTCTGCCCGAGATCCCGGGGGTCGTCGAACCGGGCCGGATCGACAGCGGCGATGCGGACTACCTGTTTTTGCGGTAGCTGCGGGCATCCGCCCGAAAGAATCTATTTTTGGGCACGGCTTCGGCGCCACTCCCGGAGCTTGGCCGGGGCAAGCCCGGAATGATGGATCGGCAACAACGAAGTTTCGCGCAAGCCCTGCCGCTGATCTCGATGCGGCAAGTTTGATCAAGGGCGAAGTCCTTTTTATATAATAAAGATTGTCTCTCCGCCGGATCGGCGGGTGTTGGGGCCAGACGGAGTGGCGATGAAGTATTGCATGAAATGCGGCAATGATTTGACCGTCCGGGTGCCGGATGGAGACGACCGGCGCCGGTACGTCTGCCGGGCCTGCGGTACGGTTCATTACAGCAACCCGAAAATGGTGGTGGGCACAATACCGGTGTTTGAAGACCGAATTCTGCTCTGCAAAAGGGCCATCGAACCTCGCTGCGGCCTGTGGACCCTGCCGGCCGGGTTCATGGAAAACGAAGAGACTTTAGAGGAGGGCGCCCGGAGGGAGACCCGGGAGGAGGCCGGAGCGGAGCTGAACGGGCTTTCTCCCTTTGCCTTGTTCAGCCTGCCCTTTGTCAGCCAGGTCTACCTGATGTTCCGCGCCTGGCTTTCTTCCCCTTCCTTTGCCGCCGGCCACGAGAGCCTGGAGGTGAAGCTGGTGTCCGAAGAAGACATTCCCTGGGAGGAGATCGCGTTTCCGGTGATCGAAGAAACCCTTCGCCGTTTTCTGGCCGACCGAAAAACCGGCGCTTTCGGCTTTCACTCCGGCACAATCATCCGACGAATTTGACGCCGAGGCTTCCGATTGCCGACATCCCGATTCCGACCCGTCGCCCTGATCGCCTCGGCCTGCGCCGTTTTCTGGCCGGGTTCGTTCATTTTCGCACTGCCCGGTGTGCTTCGCCAGCACTGGCAGGAAGCCATGGGCGCCGACGGCGGCCAGGTGGGCGGATCGGTGTTCTTCATTCTCATCGGCGCCACCTGCTTCATGTACCTGTGCGGTCGGTGGCAGGAAACCTACGGGCCGGGTCGGCTGGTGGCCGTCGGGGCGTTGATGTGCGGTGGAAGCGTTCTCTGGCTGAGCCGGGCCGAGGACATGTTCGCAGTCAATGTATGGGGGTTTGTCGTGGGGGCGTCCTCTGCCTTCGTCTACCTTCCGGGGTTGACGGTGGTCCAGCGCTGGTACCCGGAAAGACGGGGCCTTGTGGCCGGGTTTTTCAACATGGTCTTCGGCATGTCGGCGGCGGTCATGTCCCCGGTGTTTTCTTTTCTTCTGCTCGGATGGGGTTTCAGGACGCTGACCCTGACAGCGGGATCGGCCGCGCTGGCGGTCGGTCTGGCCGCCTCGTTTCTGATCCGGTTTCCGAAGGGCGCCTCTTTGCGCCCGGCGCCATCTCCTTCATTGGAATTAACCGATTTTTCGGTAAACGATGCCCTGAAAACCCGCCGGTTCTGGTGCCTCTGGCTGACCTGGGTCTTTGCCGGGGCCGCGGGAGTCAGCATGCTGGTGCTGGCCACCGGCTTTGGCATGGCCCGGGGTCTGAGCCTGGCCCAGGCCGCCGTGATCCTCACCGCCTTCAATCTCACCAACGGCGGCGGGCGGCTGATCAGCGGCCACTACTCGGACAAAATCGGGCGTACCCGCACCATGGCGGCAAGTTTTGCCGCTGCGGGCCTGGCCTACCTGATGCTGCCGCACCTTTCCCACCTGTGGCTGTGGGCGGCCCTGGCGGCTGTGATCGGCTATGCCTTCGGAACCCTTTTTGCCGTCTCCGCCCCCCTGGCCGGCGATATCTTTGGCATGGCGCACTTCGGGGCCATCTTCGGGGTGGTGTTTACCGCCTACGGCTTCGTATCAGGGCCCCTTGGCCCCTGGCTGAGCGGCACCATTCTCGATGCCACCGGCGGTAACTACACCCTGGTTTTTTCCTACCTTGGCCTGATGTATTTTGCGGCGGCCTGGCTCATCCTTCAGGTGCATCCCCGGCAGAGGCGCTGAAACAGGCTATGTTCCCGGTGACCGAGAAAAAGGTTTTGTGCTTATCCGGGATTCTCCACCTCAAGCTTCCTTCTGCTTCATCGATAACCGGACAAGATTTTTTGAGATAGCTTCTACTGAAAACCCTTCAAAACCCTTTTGACCCTCCTCTGCGACCTTTGCGCCATGCCGATGAAAGGTCGGCCACCTTGATTGTGCACGAATGCACGCAGCGGTCGCAAATAGACGGCCGCGATGCCGCAACGAACACCTGACATCTGCCTCGACCTTTCCCTTTTCCCGGCCCGACTTGACGTGCGTCGGTAAATCGAATATCCTTTCTTAAAACAAATATCCGATACGAACACCGAAAGGGCAACACTGCCGAAAGGCAGTGGCGCAAAGCTGCGGGTCTAAAGCCGAAAGGCCATGACAGCCGGGCCGCCGAAGGTTTACCAGAATACGCCTTTGGGCCGGTGCCCTTAGGCGTTTTTGTTTTTACAGGTTGTTCCTTTGCTGCGGAGATTCTTCTTTTGTGGCACCACGCGGGTTTCCGGATGTGTCTTTTACCGGAAAGGCCGCGTTTCCGCTTCATCGATTCGGCCAAGGGCAGCCCCTACACCGACATTACCGGCGGGGTCCTGCAGGCGGTGGAATACCTGAACGAGAGCGGTGCGGGCCAGAAGCACATCCTCATTTTCTCCGACCTGGAAGAAGACCTGGAAAAGGGGTACGTGCGGGACATCCCGTTTCTAATGGAAGGGGTTCAGGTCGTCGCCCTGAACGTCACCAAGCTGCGTTCGGACAACATCGACCCCAGAGAATATCTCAAGCGGCTCGATCAGTGGCGTCAGCGGATCGAAGACGGCGGCGGTACCTGGCGGGTGATCAACGACCTGGAGCGCCTCGACAAGATTCTGGCCGGATAAGGCCGGGACCTTCGCGGTGATGGAGCGACAAAGGGGCCGGCGGCAGCCGAAGGCTTTCCGGCTGCCGCCGAGCGCCTCATCGCGTTCAGAAACTGCCCGACGACCCGGAGGTCCCCCGGCGTCGGCCGAGGCCGGAAGCACGATCCTCCCACCGGAAAAATACCATGGAAATGCCGCGCAAGTAAGGGTTTAGATGTATTTTCCCGGCACCTGGAATTCCTGTAAGAAGGAAGGATCGGTTTCAGGTGTTCAAAGCAGGTCGAAGCAACAATATCCGAATATCGAGGACCAAGGAGGAAAAAATGACCTTGACGACCCGGAAAAAAAGGTATGCTCTGACGATGCCGTTGTTTCTGGCCCTGGTGCTGGCCGCTTCCACGGCAGCGGCACACTGCGAGATTCCCTGCGGCATTTACGACGACCAGATGCGCACGGAGATGATCGCAGAGGACGCCACCACTGTCGAAAAGGCCATGAAAATGATCGACAAGCTGAGCAAGGAGGCGCCGGTCAACTACAACCAGCTGGTCCGGTGGATCACCAACAAGGAAGAACACGCCAACAAGATTCAGCACGTGGTCTACCAGTACTTCATGACCCAGCGCATCGCCCCGGACACCGACAATTACGAGAAAAAGGTGGTGGTGCTGCACAAGATGCTGGTGGCTGCCATGAAGTGCAAGCAGACCACGGACCTTTCCCACGTAGAGACCCTTCGGACGCTGCTCAAGGAGTTCGAAGAGCTCTACTTCGGCCACTCCCATCGGAAATAGCCTCACCGGCCGCGGATGTATACCTGCCCGGGAACCGTCAGCGTGATCGCCTTTTCCGGGCACATCTCCTGGCAGCAGAAGCAGGTGATGCAGCGCTCCGGATCCGCATCGGGAAGATCCTCGACCATGGACAGCGCCTCCACCGGGCAGTGCGCCACGCAGCTTCCGCAGGCCGTGCACCGCTCACGGTCGGCTTCGGGAAGCAGCGCGCTGCGGGCATGGATCATCTCCTGAACCGCCTGATTTCCGGCAAGGGCCTCCCCGCTCAAGGGCGGGAGCTTGAACTCCGGCAGTGGAACAAGATCGCCGACGATCGTGGCGCCGGAGAGGTCATAATCGCCGAGGCCCAGTTCTTCCGCCCGCTGCAGAAAACGCAGCCGTGCCGGATCCAGCCCCATCATCGTGGCGATCGCCGCATCGAGGGCCACCCCGTTGTCGGAAGCCAGGAGCAGCCCGATGTTTCTTAGATCCGGAGACGCCGGTCCATTTCCTTCCATGCCGACCACCGCATCCACGATGAAAAGATCCGGCACCCGCAGGGCGAAGATCTCTGCGATCAGGTCGTTGAAGCGGGCCGGGCTGCCGGCTTTTTGGTGCAGCCGCGCCTTCTGGGCCCCGGGCAAAAAACCGTAGCTGTTCTTGACGGCCCCGGTGACCACCGTCAGACCGTGGGTCTTGAACTTGGGTAGACTGATGACGATGTCGGCATCTACCACCGCCTTTGACAGGCTGACGGTTTCCAGGAATGCGGGGTTGAACGCCACGGGAACCGATTCGTTGCCGATGTTTTTGTAGTGGCCCCGGCTGGCCGCCATCAACCCGGTTTTTTCAAAGCTCTCTTCGTTGGCGCCGTAGCTGAACAGCCCAGGGTTGTCGCCCACGACCAGTTCGGCGGGATCTCTTTTTTCTACCGCCATCACCACGGCCCGAAGAACCGCCGGATGGGTCACGATCCCCTCTTTGGCCTCCGAGCTTCTCAGCACGTTGGGTTTTAGCAGGACGCGCTTGCCCTCGATCGGCAAGGGGAACCTTTCAAACACATCGGCCACGGCCTGCTCGGCGGTTTCGTAGTCGCAGGGACGGATCATGATCGTTGTCATTGGTTTGCCTCCGGATTCGAAAATTTTCAATCAGGTTGAGGTTGGCGCTCCATCCGGCCAGGGGATTCGATTCCAGGCATGCCTCTGACCCCGAGGCAGTCAGTTTGACCAAGGGTGAAGCTTATCAGGACGTCGCCCCCATGGTCTGGGTTGCACCCGGCCGCGCCTTTGCAGCGAGGTAAGATGGCGAAATACGCAAACCGGCGGGCTAAAAAATCCCAAGCACCAAATTCCAAATTTCAAACAAGCACCAAGCACCAAATCACAATATCCAAACAAGGACAAAAGCCTTTTTACGGTATTTTGTTTGGAATTTGGTGCTTGGGATTTGGTATTTTTCTGCCCCGAGCCTCTGCTTGCGCAAGGC
>CAYPFH010000071.1:0-14674 GCA_964409825.1 uncultured Desulfobacterales bacterium
CCAAAGAAAAGTAACCAAAAGAAAGGGCGCCCTGCGCCCCGCTTCTCCCTGCGCGGGACGATGGGCTTCCCTGGCGGGTATTCTATAACCTATTTTCGAGGATAGCTTCATACGATATTCCGGCTTCCAAGTTCCAGAGTTTTTTGTTTCTTTTTCAGGCGGCAAAGCTGCCTCTTATAAATCCGGCGGCGATGTTTGCCGCCGGATTTATTCGGAGTCGGTTCTCAGCACGGACAAAAAGGCCGATTGGGGAATCTGCACCTTTCCGACCATCTTCATTCTTTTTTTGCCTTTTTTTTGTTTTTCCAGCAACTTGCGCTTTCGCGTCACATCTCCTCCGTAGCACTTGGCGGTCACGTCTTTCCGAAAAGGGGAAACGGTCGTTCGAGCGATGATCTTTCCTCCGATCGCCCCCTGGATGGCGATCTTGAACATCTGGCGCGGGATCTCTTCCCGGAGTTTTTCACAGGCGCGTCGGGCCCGCTGCTCGGCCTTTTCCCGGTGAACCAGCATCGACAGGGCATCGACCCGCTCGCCGTTTAACAGGATGTCAACCTTGACCAAGTCCGTCTCCCGATAGTCGAGCAGATCATAGTCGAAGGACCCGTACCCCTGGGTGATCGATTTGAGCCGGTCGTAAAAATCGTAGATCACCTCCGCCAGCGGAAGGTCGAAGACCATTTCAAGCCTGTCGCTGGTCAGGTACTGGTAGTTTTTGTTGATTCCGCGCCGCTCGAGGCACAGCTGCATGATAGCACCCATGTACCGCTCCGGGGTATAGATCGTGGACCGGATGAAAGGCTCTTCAGCGCCGATGATGTCTTTTGGATCCGGGTACAGGGCAGGGTTATCCACCACCTCGGTGCGCCCGTCGCTCAGGTGCAGCCGGTAGCGGACCGAAGGAGCAGTCAGAATCAGAAAAAGATCGTACTCGCGCTCCAGGCGCTCCTGGACGACCTCCAGATGCAAAAGACCTAAAAAACCGCACCGGAACCCGAAGCCGAGGGCCGCCGAAGTGTCTTTTTCATAGATCAGCGAGGCGTCGTTGAGCTTGAGCTTTTCCAAAGCAGCGGCAAGATCCTCATAGCCGTCGGAAGCCACCGGATAAATGGAGGAAAACACCACCGGCTTGGCCTCTTTGAAGCCCGGCATCGGTCTTTCGCAGAGACGGTCGCGGTGGGTGACCGTATCGCCGCAACGGGTGTCGCTCACGGTTTTGATCCCGGCGATCAGGTAGCCCACATGGCCGGCGGAAATTTCTTTCTGGGGAATTCTCTCCAACTGGAAATAGCCGACCTCCTCCACCTTGTGGGTCGCGCGGTTTGACATGAAACGGATGGTCTCCCCCGCCCGCAGGGTCCCGTCAAAAACCCGGAAATAAACGATTGTCCCCCGGAAGGCGTCATAGTGGGAGTCGAAAATCAACCCCCTCAGGGGGGCATCGGGGTCTCCCTTGGGCGGCGGAAGCCGGTTGATGATGGCTTCAAACACCGTGTCGATGCCGATCCCTTCCTTGGCCGATACCAGCAGGGCGGTTTCCGGATCGAGCCCGAGATCGTCCGCGATCTGTTCCTTGGCCCGCTCGATGTCGGCAGACGGCAGATCGATTTTGTTGATCACCGGGATGATCTCCAGGTCATGCTCCAGGGCCAGATACAGATTAGCCAGGGTCTGGGCCTCCACGCCTTGGCTGGCATCGATCAGCAGCAGGGCGCCTTCGCAGGAGGCCAGCGCACGGGAGACTTCATAGGAAAAGTCCACGTGACCCGGGGTGTCGATGAGGTTCAGAAAGTAGGTCCTGCCGTCTTTGGCTTTCCACGGCAGGCAGATGGTCTGGCTCTTGATGGTGATCCCCCGCTCCCGCTCGATATCCATGGTATCGAGGATCTGGTCGTGGAACTGCCGCTCGGAAATCACGTCGGCGGCCTGGATCAACCGGTCAGAGAGCGTCGATTTTCCATGATCGATGTGGGCGATGATGCTGAAGTTGCGAATGTTGTTCATTATTTATCAGTCAATAAAACCCGAGTCCCGCACCGGTAGATTGCCGTGCGGCGATCGGGTTGCTTTGTCAGTTGACAATCCGTCAAGCGGCCAGTATGATTAAACTTCTTAGTAATTTCAAATTATTGAAGAAAATGATTATTAGCAGACCAGTCCGGGAAATGTCAAGTTTGGCAAGAGAGCCGAATTCCGTAAGATACGGGGCGAATCGTCCGAATACTGCCGGCAGATCCGATGCGGCCCGGTTGCTGATCGTCGACGACGATTTGGCTATCACCGAGGCCATCGCCGAGTTCATGGCCCGCTCGGGCTATGTGGCGCTGACGGCGGCTACCGGCGAAGAAGCATTGGATCAGCTTGAGACCGACGATATCGACGTGGTGATCACCGATATCATGATGCCTGGAATAGACGGGCTCGAGCTCACCGGCAAGATCAGCGAAGAATACGATGCCGACGTCATCGTCATGACAGGCTATGGCGGCGACTATTCCTACGAGGAGGCCGTGCAGAAAGGCGCCAGCGATTTCGTATTCAAACCGATCCGTTTCGAGGAACTCCTGCTGCGCCTCAAGCGGGTGCTCCGGGAGCGCCGCCTGTCCCGGGAGCGCCGGGACATGCTGGGCAAACTCAAAGAGCTGGCCATCACCGACGATTTGACCAAGCTCTACAACTCCAGACACTTTTACCAGCAGCTCGAGCTGGAAGCGGACCGCGCCAATCGGTACGACAATCCTCTGGCGCTGCTGCTGCTGGACATCGACTTCTTCAAGCAATACAATGACTGCCACGGCCATCTGGAGGGCGACCGGGTCCTGGTCCGGCTGGGGGAAGTAATCCGCTCCCGGCTTCGGAAAATGGACACGGCCTACCGCTATGGAGGAGAAGAGTTCACCGTGATCATCCCGGAAACCAGTGCCAGAGAAGCCATCAACGTGGCCCAGCGGATTCGCATGGCAGTCGAACAAGAACGATTTGTAACGACAGAAGGCGAGGAAGCCCGGGTCACGATCAGCATTGGTGTGACCGAATACCAGCGAAACGAGGACGTCAAATCCTTCATCAATCGGTCGGACAAGGCGATGTATCGATCCAAGATCGAGGGCCGAAACAAGGTGTCGCTTCTGGTTCCGGAGTCCGAAGAAGAAGCGTAAGAGCGCTTTGCGCCCGCTGCTTTTTGGCTGCTGGATGCTGGACCCTGGCCTCTGGCGTTTTATGCGGGGGCCTGGGCAGAAGATGTGGCAGTTCAAATTCTAATTTCTCATTTCTAAATTCTAAATCAGTCCACGCCGTTTCTTTTCTCTGCCACCCGGCTTCCCTTCTCACGAACGCTTGTCGATCTCCACCTTCAAAAACAGATCCCCTCTGCGGCCGTCGGATAGATTCTTTCCCAACCCTTCCAGCCGAAGCCTTTTTCCCTGGCTGATGCCGGGCGGGATTCGAAGCTGGTACAACCGCTTGTGAAAACCCCAGGGAATGTTGACTGTTTTTCGGGCCCCGGCGGCCGCCTCGTAAGGGGAAATTCGAATGGTCCCATACAGGTTGGGATCGTCGCCCGGCCCGGAGGGATGGATCACTTGCAGTCGATGGGTTTTTTTTCTTTCGGTGATCGGCCGGATCTTGCCGGTGATGCCTGTGGTCGGCACCCGCTGGAAAATCTTCAGAAAAATCATCCCGAACACAAAACCGCCGATATGGGCCCACCATGCCACCCCCCCTGCAGCACCCCCGCTCCCAGCGGCGTTCAGAAATTGGAAGATAAACCAGATCCCCAGGAAGACAAAAGCGGGAATTTCGACAAAATATGGAATGAACAGAATCGGGATCAAGGTCAGGATCCGGGCGTTGGGATGCAGCAGAAAATAGGCGCCCATGACACCGGCAATCGCACCGCTGGCACCGATTGTCGGCACGTTGGACTGGAAGTTGAGCAGCAGGTGGGAAACCCCGGAGGCCAGTCCGCATAGCAGGTAGAAAATCAGATAGCGGACAGGGCCCAAATGGTCTTCCACGTTGTCTCCGAAAATATACAGGGACCACATGTTGCCGAGCAGGTGCAGAAATCCGCCGTGCAGAAACATGAAGGAAAAAAAGGAGAAAAACTGCTGCCAGGCGGAAAAGTATTCGGCGATCTGCGGCACGCTGTAACGGGCCGGTACGAGACCGTACAGGTAGACGAACAGCCGGCCGTCTGCTCCCTGGGAAAGCTGAATCAGAAAGACAACGACATTGGCCGCGATCAACAGGTTGTTGACCACCGGCCGGTTTCGCGTCGGGTGAGTGTCTCGGATGGGGATCATCAGACCACCGTTTCCGTGGTGATCTCCATACTCAGGTCGACGCTGACCGCCGAGTGGGTTAAGGCGCCCATCGAAATCAGGTCGACACCGGTGTCGGCAAGGCGGGGGAGTGACTCCATCCGAACACCGCCGGAAACCTCCACGGTCGCCCGGCCCGCAATGCGGACGACTGCTTCCTGGATCTGCTCAACAGACATATTGTCGAGCATGATCGCGTCGACTCCTGCAGCCAGGGCATCTTCTGCCTCCTCGATCGATTCGACCTCCACCTCGATGCGCACCAGGTGGTGGGCCTGCTGCCGGGCCTTTTCGACCGCCGCTGCGATGCCGCCGCAGACGGCGATGTGGTTGTCCTTGATCAGGATGCCGTCGAACAGCCCCATTCGGTGGTTTTGAGCGCCGCCCACGCGAACGGCATATTTTTCGAGAACCCGCCAGCCCGGTGTGGTTTTCCGGGTGTCGACCAGCCGCGCCCGTTTTCCTTCCACCAGCAGGACATGCCGGCGAACGTGGGTGGCGATTCCCGACAGGCGCTGGAGAAAATTCAAGGCGGTCCGTTCGGCGGTCAGGATGCTGGCCAGGCGCCCTTCCACCGCCATCACGCGGGTGCCTGTGATGATTTCCTCTCCTTCCGAGCAGAAAAAGCGCACGGAAAGAGACGGATCGACCCGCTCAAAAACCCGCCGGCCGACCTGCAGGCCGGCAACGACCAGGTCCTGCCGGGAAAAAACGCTTCCTTTTCCGTTGAGATCCGAATCGATCAGGGCATCGGTGGTGATGTCTCCCGACCCGATGTCTTCTTCCAGGGCGATGTCGATGAGATGATCGAGGGTTTGCATGATGTGGGTTCCGAGGTTCGGGGTTTCGGGTTCGGGGCTCCGGGTTCGGGGCTCCGGGTTCGGGGTTCGGGGTTCGGGGTTCGGGGTTCGGGGTTCCGGGTTCGGGGTTCGGGGTTCCGGGTTCCGGGGTTCGGGGTTCGAAGTTCGGAGGGTTATGCGACTGCCCATTTTTTAAACCGCTGCACCGTTGAACCCCTTAACCTTTGAACCTCTGAACCTCTGAACTTTTGAACCCCTGAACCTCTGAACCCCTGAACCTCTGAACCCCTGAACCTTCTTCACCCCTGCATATCCCGCAGCCGCTCCAAATTGGCCGTCAACTTCTGTTGCCTCTCGTTTAGGGTCTCCTGTCTTTCCCGGCTCTTTTCCACCACTGCCGGCGGGGCCTTTTCCAGAAAATCTTCATTGCTGAGCTTTTTGGAAACCGCCTTGAGTTCTGCGGCCAGCTTGCCGAGCTCCTTTTCGAGCCGCTGACGCTCCTTGTCGAAATCGATGACCCCTTCCAGGGAAACGTAGATGGCGCAGCTGTCGACGACAGCGGTGGCCGCCGCCTTCGGCTTGTCTCCAGGCGGGCCCACGGTAAAATCCTTAAGGCGCGCCATGCCGGCAATGACGCCCCGATGGGCATCGATGGTTTGCCTTGCCGGAGCGTCCGGACTTTGAACCTCGGCGATCAGCTGGAGCGCGGGGGGAAGGTTCATCTCCCCGCGGATGTTTCGAATCCCGGTGATAACCGCTGTGAGCAGGGCCATCTGAGACTCGGCCTCCTCGTCTCGAACCACGCCGCAGGTGGTGTCTGCATCCTTTGGAAAGGTTGCGGTCATGATGGAGCCTTCGGTGCCGGGCAGTTTGTGCCAGACCTCCTCGGTGACAAACGGCATGAAAGGATGCAGCATCAGAAGAGTATTTTTGAGCACGGTCCAAAGCACGGCCCGGGTGGCGCCGGCATCCCTGTCTAGCGCCTTGCCGTAGAGCACCGGCTTGATCACCTCCAGGTACCAGTCGCAGAACTCGTGCCAGACAAACTGGTACAGCTCGCCGGCGGCATCATTGAAACGATACCCGTCCAGGGCCTCTTGCACCTCGCGGGTCACTCGGCTGAGCCGGGACAAAATCCATCTGTCCTCGGTGGCGATGCGGCTTCGGTCCACCCCGTCGGCGCCCTGTTCCAGGTGCATCAGGGAAAAGCGGGCGGCATTCCATAATTTGTTGACAAAGTGCCGGTATCCCTCGACCCGCTTTTCGGACATCTTCACGTCCCGCCCCTGGGCGGCAAACGCGGCCAGGGTATAGCGGAAGGCATCCGTGCCGTATTGTTCGATGACGCCCAGCGGATCGATGACGTTTCCCTTGGACTTGCTCATCTTCTTGCCGTCCTCGTCCCGAACCAGGGCGTGGACGTATACGTCGCGGAATGGCACATCCTTCATGAAATGGATTCCCATCATCATCATGCGCGCCACCCAGAAAAACAGGATGTCAAATCCCGTAACCAGAACCGACGTGGGATAGAAGCGATCGAGCAGCCCGGTCCGCTCCGGCCAGCCCATGGTGGAAAAGGGCCACAGGGCCGAAGAAAACCAGGTGTCGAGAACGTCGGTCTCTTGGACAAGATCTTTGCTTCCACAGCCCGGGCAGCGCTCCGGGGCTTCCATCTCCACGACGATTTCACCGCAGGCCCGGCAGGTCCACGCGGGTATCTGGTGGCCCCACCAGATCTGGCGGGAAATACACCAGTCGCGGATATTGTACATCCAGTCGTAGTACGTCTTGGACCACATATCCGGAATGATGCGGGTCCTGCCCTCTTCTACCGCGGCAATGGCTTTTTCTGCCAAAGGTTTGGCGCTGACGAACCACTGGCGCGACAAATTCGGCTCGACCGCGGTCTTGCAGCGGTAGCAATGGCCCACGTTGTGCTCGTGGGCGTCGATCTTCTTCAAAAGCCCCTTTTTTCGGAGTTCTTCGACCACCGCTTTTCGGCACTCGAACCGGTCCAGCCCGGCGAAACGGCCGGCCGCTTCGGTCATTCGGCCATCGTCGCCGATGGCCTTGATGCTGTCAAGTCCATGACGCTGGCCGATGTCGAAATCGTTCGGGTCGTGGGCGGGAGTCACTTTCAGCGCACCGGTGCCGAAAGCAAGATCGACGTAGCCGTCCCGGATGATCGGAATTCTGCGGTCCATGAGCGGAAGCATGACATGGCTGTGGCTGATGCCGCGATAGCGCTCGTCTTCCGGATTGACGGCCACTGCCGTGTCGCCGAGCATGGTTTCCGGCCGTGTGGTAGCGACCACCAGCCCGCCTTTGCCTTCGGCAAAGCGGTAAAGCACGTGGTACAGATGCCCGTCGACCTCTTCATGCTCGACTTCCAGATCGGCCAGCGCCGTGTGACAGCGCGGGCACCAGTTGATGATGTAGTCGCCCTGATAGATCAACCCCTCCTCATACAGGGTCACGAACACTTTCCTGACGGCCTTGGAAAGACCCTCATCCATGGTAAAGCGCTCTCTTTGCCAGTCACACATGGCTCCGAGCCGCTTGAGCTGGTTGATGATGGCGCTTCCGTACCGCCTTCTCCACTGCCAGACTTTCTCGATGAACTTCTCCCGGCCAAGGCGGTGGCGATCCATGCCTTCTGCGGCGAGCTGCTTTTCAACAACATTCTGCGTGGCAATCCCGGCGTGGTCCGTCCCGGGCATCCAGAGCACGTTGTCCCCTTTCAGCTTCCGGTAGCGGCAGAGAATATCCTGCAGGGTGATGTTCAGCGCATGGCCCATGTGAAGGACGCCGGTGACATTGGGCGGGGGGATCACGATGGAATAGGCCGAAGCAGGGCTGTTTTCCCGGGCAGCAAAAAGACCGGCCTGTTCCCAGTAAGAATACCAGCGGTCCTCCACATCGGTTGGTTCGTATCCCTTGGATAGTGGTTCGGAACTCATATTCTGTCACTCCTTGGGTTCTGATCCGGGCCGCTGCATTTTTCTGAGCGCTTCAAAGGCCCGTAAACGTCAAATCGGGGATTATGGGATAATCCCCGATGCGGCAGTCATATTCAATGGATGAGAGAAAAGATTTATCCGTGATCTTCCAGAAGAGCCGCTTTGAGGGCTTCGATCTCTTTTGAAACCGCTTTTTCGATGGCCTCGACGATCATCGCCTCGATTTTCTCGGAGAAAAGCCGCTCCAGCACCCGTTCTACAGCGGCTTCCACCTGATCGGAGGTCACTTCGACCGGCGCGCGAGGGGCTTGGGCACCCGCCCCCCCTGCCGCATTTTCATCAAGATCCAAGCCGATGGCATCGACAAAGTCTTCATCCTCCGGTTTCGCCGGCAGCTCTTCCTCTTCCAAGGCATTGTCCAGGCCGTACTCTCCGGCTGCATCTTCATGGGAAACCCCGGAAGGGGCGCCGGATAACTCGATGATGTTCTCTTGGGCGGGTGCAGGCTCTTCAAACGATGAAATGGCTTCCTCTTCCATTACCTCCTGGGCAGACTCGGGAATTTTCTCCGGCGTTTCGAATGCCTCCTTTTCGACGGCCGGCTCTTCCGTATCATAGGCGGCCTCGTCTTCAGCGGGCGGCCCGGGGACTTCTTCAACCCAGTCGACAATCTCCTCGCCGGATTCGGGCGATGAAACCGCGTCGGTCAATTCAATGATCTCTTCCGGCTCTTGTGCCGCGCTGTCGACCTCCTCAACCAGATCGATGATCTCCTCATCGTCCTGCGGCGAATACACCACGTCGGTCAGCTCGATGATGCCGTCGTCCTGGATCGGATTCGTCTGCGGGGTTGAATTGTCCTTCGGGTTCATGAAAGCCGCCTCCAAGGGTGCAATCAAAAGGGGAAACCCCTCAAAAAAAAATTTAAAAAAAACTATCACGTCCCTTCCAGGGTGTCAACATTTCCAGGCTTTTTCAGGCGGCTGCAGGGAAAGACCGGGTTGCATCAGCGCCCGCTTCGGGCTAAACAAAAGAAAACTCAAAAGATGGACCGCGGAACGATGAAACACTACCGCTTCCCGATCGACGAAAATTCTAAAGTCGGAGCCCGCACCACGCTGACCGGATCCGATGCGCACCATATCCGAAACGTCCTCAGGCTCAAATCCGGCGACAGCATCATCCTGTTTAACCGCAACGGAGACGAATTCAAGGCGCGGATCGAAGGTTTCGAAGGTGAAGCGGTAATCGCTTTGCTTCTGGCTTTACGTCGCCCCGTTCGGGAATCTCCAGTGAGCATCGCACTGGCCCAGGCCATGCTCAAAGAAAAGAAAATGGACCGGGTCGTAAGACAGCTTTGCGAAATCGGCGTCTTTGCCTGGATCCCTTTTTTTGGAGCCAGGAGCGTGGCACGGCCTGCAGAAAAAAAACTCGATGCCCGGGCCGAGCGGTGGCGGAAAATCTCCGTGGAAGCGGCAAAACAGAGCCGCAGGCTACAGGCACTCCGGATCCTTCCGGCAGGGGATATGGAAGCGGCGCTGGCTGCGGCCGAGGGATTCGACCTGAAGATCGCCTTCTGGGAAGGAGCGCCGGTCTCCGGCGGATGGCCGAATCCGGGCATTTCGCCCGATTCCGTATTTTTGCTGGTGGGGCCCGAAGGCGGGTTTGCCGAGGAGGAAGTCGTTCGCGCCCGGGATTGGGGGTTTATTCCGGCGTCTTTAGGGCCGCGCATCCTGCGGGCCGAAACCGCAGCCGTCGTCGCCTGTGCCCTGGCCCAGCACCGATACGGTGATTTGGGCAGCGCTTCATCAGAAGGCAGGCCGTAGCCCGGCTGCAGGTCCTGGCAAAATTTTCTTTTTCATTGACAATTCATTGTTTTATCCTTTATTTTCAGACTGTTCATCCCTCCACACAACGTGCAGCGGCCGTCGGCACCAACCTTGAGGCGGCAAGAGCCCCTGAGGGCTCTCCCTGGAGCCGGAAAAGCCATGAAGGCACAGGACCTGACCGCATTTTTGGAATCCACTGGAAAAGACCCCTTCCGGTTGGTTTTCGAAGACGAGTTGACCGGTATCTACAACCGGCGCTTTCTCCTGCGATATCTTAATTCGAGAATTCCCTGGGACTGCCTGGAAGAGCGCACCGTATCGCTGGTGATGATGGATCTGGATTATCTCAAGTCCATCAACGATACTTACGGCCACCTGGTGGGCGACCGGGCGTTGGTCTGGATCGCAGAGCATTTGAAAGCGGCGGCGGCAGAAGACGGGCTGCCGATCCGATACGCCGGAGACGAGTTTATTCTCCTGCTGGAAGCCGGCGACAAGCCGCTTGCCGTGTCCGTGGCCAAAAGACTTCTCGACCGCATCCATGCGGATCCTTTTCCGATTCCAGAGGCCGACACCGCCATCGACCTCACCATCAGTCTGGGAGTGGCCACCGTCCCCTCTGACGCCGGCGATTGGAAAGGGTTTATCCAAAAAGCAGACCTGGCCCTGTACATGGCGAAAAAGCGCGGCCGCGACCAGATCGTCGACGCTGCCGAAGTCGGCGCAGATGAAGCGCCCGAAAAGGTGGCCTTCAACCAGCTCGACGCCGTCAAAATGGTCGGCCGGCGGGACCAGTTGAACACCGTCAACACGGCACTGAAACAATTTCAACAAAGAAACAACGGCTTCGTTCTCGTCAAAGGCGCTGCAGGGATGGGAAAGACCGCCTTTCTCGATGCCGTCAGAAAAAGCCTTGTCCGCAACAAAATTCTCCAAGCTTCGGCCCGGGGTGCTCCCCAGGAATCGTATCGCCCCTATTATTTAGTGGAGCAGCTCCTTGTCGATCTGTTGAACCAAATGCCGAACAAGGGGATGGCGCTTCTCAAGGGTCTGGGGCAGCCCGCCCTCGGTCTTCTTTCCCTGGTCATGCCGGGCCTCGCAGGAGACGTCGCGCGCCCGGAGCGTCTGGACGAAGCCCAACGGCGAAAGGGGATTTTCGAAACCCTAACCCGGCTATTTTGCTCGATTGCAGAAAAGCGGCCCTTGTTTTTGTTTATCGACGACATCTTCTTCGGCGATGAAGCCACCCTTTTGTTGATCCGGCGATTGAGCCTGCAAAGCGAGTTGAAGCTCTTTGTGATTGCAACCACATCCGACGAAGAAAAAATCGATGAAGAAGAGGACCTCCGTCCGCTGGATCGCTTCGTTCAGCGATACGGCCAAGAACTGGAATTGGTTTCGATTCCGCTGACGCCGTTGAAGCCAGGAGACATCCATCAGCAAATCCGGAGCCTCTTTCCCGGCATCGTTCTGGAGAAAGATTTTTGCAACAACCTGGCACGGATCAGCCGGGGCAATCCGCTTTTTCTATCGGAAATTCTTAGAAAAATGGTGCTGGACCGCCAGATCACCCTCGTCGGGCGCAAGTGGACGCTTCGTCCCCTACACGACGGCTATCTGCCCCATTCCTTGGAAGAAATGGTCTCCGAAAAAATCGCCGGCCTTGACGAAAACAGCCGCCGGCTCCTGGACCGGATTTCAGCGATGGGGGAGCATGTACCTGTGAGCACCCTGGTTGGAAGCTCCTCGCTGATGGAGGCAAAGGTCCTGGAATTCATCGATCAGGCGGCGGCCTACGGGCTGCTCGCCTCCGATTTTGCGCTCAACGAGGAAAATGTCCGCTTTTTCAGCAAGAAGATCATGGACATTACCTACAACGCCATCGAGCCGGAACAAAGAAAGCGGCTGCACGGCCAGATCGGCGCTTACCAGGAAGACCTTTTCAAGCAGCACCGTGTTCCGGCCGCCACCCTGGCCTACCATTTTAAGCGGTCCGACGACACCGGCAAGGCGAAACGCTACGAGCGGATCCAGTCCGAGGCCAGCCTTCTTGCCTTCGACGCCGGTGAAGCCGTTGGATACAGCGGCAGAATGCCGTCACCGGAGCCGCCCAAACAAACGCCCTTGTCTTCGGAAGCGATGGCCCAGGTGCCGCAGATGGTCCGCTGCTTCACCGTGGCCCTGCGAAATATCAAACTGTATCCACCGGGCAGCAAATCCGTCGTCCGGGTCAACCAGGACCTGAAGGACACCCTCGACCACATTCTCGAAACCAACCGATGTCTTAGCATTTCCCAGGCAAGCCGGGCGCTGCTGGTCAACGGCCAGCGGATGGACACCTCCGATTTCAAAATGGTGGCCGACTCCCTGATTCAGATCCTGGACCGCTTCGAGCTCAAGGGAATCGCCTTTCACCACGGTCTGACGGAGCAGGAACTGGAGGCCCTCACCGAAGAAATGGGCCGCAGCGAGCAAAAGATCTTCGAAGACACCCACTGGGAGCGGTTTTCACAAAAACACACCCTGAAGCACATTGCTTTGGAACAGATGCGCTACGCGATGCAGCAGGCTGCAGGAAGCGGCCCGGCTTCAGAAGCCGGGGAAGCGGGCAAGAAACCGTCGCGGTTGGATGCCGAATCCATCGGGCAGATTCCCGACATCGTTCGCGCCGTGTTGGGCGCCTCCAGAACGATCAAACTTTACCCCATCACCAGCAACGCCACGGAAAACTCGATCCGCACCCTGTCCGACGCCCTGCGCCGGTTTTTGTCGCGCTATTCCCTCCTAAGCCTGTCTCACGTCGGATCGTCGCTGCTGGTCAACGGAGAAAAAATCGACATATCCGAATTCAAGGCATTGGCCGCTGGGCTCATCAAATATTTCGACGTCATCGGGCTCAAAAGCCTGACGTTTTTGGATCGTTTCAGCGACAATGAACTCAGAGCCCTGATCGCGGCAATGGGCAAAGTTCCCGGCTCGGGAGCCGACGGAAAATTCTGGAAGGGGGTTGCCGAACAGCAGCAGATCACCGGCATCCTCTTTGACCGGCACACCTTCGAAGTCAGGGTCAAGCATTGCGGCAGCGCCGGTCTTCAACAGGAGGCCAAGCCGCCGGCTGCGGCCATGGAAGCATCGGCGATCCCGGCGCTTGAACCGATGCTTCGGGCACCGGAAACCGCCCCTTCGGAGATGCCGTTGGAGGCGCTCCTGGAAAACTTTGAACGCACTGCTTCCGAATGTTTCCTGAGACGCGACCTGGCCGGACTCCAATCGCTCCTGTCCGCCATTTTCGGAAATTTTCCAGGATGCCCCATGCGGTTGCGGGAGCGGATTCTTCAAGTCGTCGGCAGTACCTTCGACGCGCTTCCGCCGGCCGATCAACTCGATTTCGCCAGGCTGACCGCCGGCCCGCTGGTCAATGTGTTCTTGGGGGAAAACAAGGGGCAGATCATCTCCGGATGCGCATTGCTCCTGCACCGTCTGACCGCAGTCCTGATTCAGTTTGCCGATTATCCGCCGGCGGTTCAGATGCTCAGGGCCCTGCGCGAGCGCCAAAAGGTGCTTCAGACCTCCGGAAGCGCTGTCTCCGAGGTTCTGGCGAAAAACTTCCACGGCTTCCTGCAGCCGACGGTCCAAAGGCTGGTGGTCGCGGATTTCCTCTCCGAAGATGGGAAAAAGCAGCGTGACGCCGTGCGCCTGCTGGCCGCTTTCGGCGAAAGCGCCCTGCCGATGCTCCTCAAGATCCTCAAAACCGTGGACAACTACAGAAGCCGGCATGTTGCCGCGTCGCTCTTGGCAACTCTCCAATCGGCTGCGGGGCAGCATCTGAAAAACATTCTGGCAAGGGAAGGTCGCCCGGCAGAAAAGATCCGGCTTCTCGAGGTGCTCGATCTGATCAAGGCCGATGTCCGCAGAGAAACGCTCCGGCTTATCGGCGATCCGGACGGCGGCGTGCGCCAGGCTGCTCTTGGCATGCTGGAACGGACGAAAGACCCGTCATTGGCTCCGGTACTGCTGGATCTGGCCAGAGGGCCAGAAGAGGATACGGCGGTCGATGCGATCAGCTGTCTTGGCAGAATCAAAGCGCCCGGGACCAGCCCTGAGCTAGTGGCCCTGCTGGATAGCGCCAAAGGGGAAAATCGACTCAAGGCCTGCTGCCTGGCCCTGGGAGAAATCGGAGACCCCCAGTGCGTGGCACCGTTGGTCAAGATCGTCAATCACAAGGGAATATTTTTCCGACGAAAAAAGTACACCGCAGAAGTCAAGGCTGCCGCCGCCTATGCCCTCGGCCGGATCCGTCATCCGGAGGCGGTCGAGGCCGCGGCCGTATTGGTGAACCATCCCGATCCGCGCATCAGTCAAATCGCAGCAAACGGTCCGGGCCGCGGGACTCAGTCCGTATCGGAGTAAATCTCCCCCCAGGGAAATTTTTCCCCCGGCCGCCGGGTCACAAACGCCGAAGAACTGAGAAAGTCGCTGTTTCGCTTCACTTCGCTCAATATAACTTCTGCCGGATTCATCGGAAATGAAGAGCGACGCCCGCCATGGAAGCGGGCGTTTCAGGGCGGGTTTGGTCTATCGGTAATTTGGTTGAACTGGCAAATTGGGACACTGCCCGGTGCCCTGTAGTTCTTGGCCAATCTTCGGAAGACAGAATCTTTCTTACAACCTGTTTTTGCTAAATCTACTGGCCTTTTTCATTCACCAGATCCTGGAGCTGTCCGATCGTTTGTACCAGCGGTGCCGGACGGAAAAGTTCA
>CAYPFH010000072.1:0-14598 GCA_964409825.1 uncultured Desulfobacterales bacterium
AGCCAGGATGGAAGTGACGACACCGCCATTTTCCACCAGGGTTTCATAGTTGTGAACGCGACAATTTGCGTCAGTAATTCCGGCGCTTGCGAGTTGAATCTCTGAAAAGGTATCGACAGCGGCGCATTCATCCGTAGGAGATCAAAAGAAAAAATATTGAAACATGCAGTTTCATTTATTAGCAAAACCTGTCTACCAAAAGTTCACCGATATTCTTTTTGATCAGGCATTGGAAAAGAAAGAACCTTACTCAATGAGAGCAAGTACGTCTCTGATGTTCACCGCATCTTCAATACCAAATCTTATCTCTTTTACCGTTCCAGTGGCATTAGCAATGATGGGCACCTCCATTTTCATTGATTCGACAACAATAACTGTTTCCCCCTCTAAAATAGAATCCCCAATTTTTACCTTAATCTCTACCACTTTTCCGCTCATCGGAGCCTTCAATTCTGTAGCCATAGATTTTCTCCTTTTCCTGATGTGCATTTTTTTGAAGTTTTGAAAAAAGCTCTCCGATTTCGAACGCCACCGCCGGAAGGAACCCGCACCTATTCGATTTCAATAATCGAAAGTTCATCGACAAATTCAAACCGACCATTGAAAATGGTTTTTACATCTTGTTCTGCTTTCAATCGATTTTCATATTGATCGAGAAGGGGATTGCAATGAGATAAAAGCAGTCGACTGACACCAGCTTGAAAAGCGATTTTTGCGGCATCGGTCGTACCCGTTATTATGGAGGCCTCAGCATTTCCCATTTTTTCCTGTAAATCCCAACAGTGAAGAAGAAGGCAGTCAGCGTTTTTAGATAATTGAATAATGTTCCGACAAAAGCCGGTATCGCTGGAAAGGACAAGCGAACCAGCAGCGGATTCGAGACGATATGCATAGGTAGGCATCCATGGGTCGATGTGAGTAACCCGTTGAGATGATACCTGCCAAGTTTTTCCTTTGGCGCAGATGCCAGTACCGATTTCCTGTACTTCTACAAGAGGGGGCATTCTCGGAGGTTCTCCCCCTCTTTTTTGGTAGATTTCAATGCTTCCTGGATGTTCTACTCTCGCCCGCCAGTCATAGGAAAATGCACCTTCCTCTCCGAAAAGACGTTCGGAAATCAGAGCGGTAGGCGGCGGTCCGTAGATCCGGAGAGGTCTTCCTTTTCCCGCTGCTTGATCCCAGCGGCTAAGAAGAAAGCAGGGATAATCGGAATTGTGATCAAAATGATGATGACTGAAAAACAGGTCGGTCACCATTGTGGGTAGAACGCCCATGCGTGCCATTTTGTAGGTCGCCGCTGGTCCACAGTCAAACATGAGCAAATCATCCTCGACTTCCACCAAATAACAGGTACCAAAACGACTGCCTGCGGGCGTTGGCGTCCCGGCGCCTATTATATAGATACGCAGCATTTTCTGCTCTCCTTAAACTTCTATGGCGGACAACTCTCTATAGCGAAAAAGCTGCTGCTGCTGGAAATCGTTATCCTGATCTATGCGTTATTCGGTATAGCTTTGAGCCTTCCGGAGCGGTAATTGAGAAACATGGCAACTGCAAATAGACCGAACCCGGTAAGATCGGTAAAGATGTTAGAAATAAGAAGCAGAATACTGCCGGTCAACATCAAAACAGTGCACAGCATTGTAAGGCGCGAAAAAAAATGCCTTTCCAGCACTGCTGAAAGCCCTATGGTGCCGAGCAGCGCGGTAATAAAACTGACAAGGATAAACATGGCATTTCCCTGCATCAGAAGCGCCGAGTTGTAGGCGAACACAAAAGGAATAATATATTTTACAAAGCCGAGTTTAGCAGCTATTACTCCGGTTCGCATTACCGGGGCTCCGGCAATCGCTGCGCCTGCATAGGCCGCCAGCGCCACGGGAGGAGTAATCGCAGAAAGAAGGCAGGAGTAGAAAACAAACATATGGGCCACAATTGGTTCCAGGCCCAGGTTTACAAGGGAAGGGGCTGCAATCATAGCCACGATGATATAAGCCGGGGCCGTTGGAATTCCCATACCCAAAATTAGTGACGCAACCATTACAAGGATAAGCATCAGAGGAAAGATCCCACCTGAGGCCATCACTATTATATCCACGAATTTGATCCCCAGCCCGGTTATATCAAGACACCCGACAATTATTCCAGCACAAGCACAGCAAGTGGCGATGACAACCCCATTGCGAGCGCCGTTTATAAGGGAAGAAACCAAGGCAGGGATCGAAAGCCGGCTTATTTTTCGCGACGTTGCCACTACCAAAAGGACAATAATAGCCAGAAAAGCAGCGCGGAATGGAGTATAGCCCAACACGAGGACAAATATGAGAACGAAGATGGGGATGATGAAATGGAAACCATCTAAAAGAGTCTTTTTCATCAGAGGCAGCTCCGACCTCGGAATTGGTCTTAACCCAAGCTTTAATGCCTCCAAATGAGTAGATGCGAATACTGCGACGAAGTAAAGAATCGCAGGCAATAGAGCAGCCTTGGCAACTGAAAGGTAGGAGACCCCAATAAACTCGGCTATAATGAAGGCCGCGGCGCCCATAATCGGAGGCATTATCTGGCCTCCAGCAGAGGCGGCCGCCTCGACGGCACCGGCGTACTCCGGCTTGTATCCCATCTTTTTCATCAGGGGGATAGTAAAAGTGCCGGTACCATAGACATTGGCCACGGAATGACCGGTTATGGTGCCGAAAATGCCGCTAGCAATCACGCCCACTTTTGCGGGCCCGCCAGTTGCCCATCCGACAGCAGACATGCTGAAGTCGATGATAAATTTTCCGGCGCCTGTCTTATCCAACAGCGCAGCGAATAGGATAAACAAGAATACGAAGGTGGCAGAAACCCCCACCGGCACCCCAAAAATGGCGTGAGGTGTCAGAAACATATGGTCGATGAATATATTGAGATTGGGCGACCGAATGGTGAATGGATAGGGAAGATAATTTCCGAAAAGGGTATAGGCGATAAAGGAGACCGCCACTATGGGCAAAGCCGCCCCCGCCACCCGGCGGGTGGCTTCCAAAAGCAGGACCACCGTGACCCATCCGAACAGGACATCAAAGGTGGTCATGGGGCCGGTATACCACTCCCGGGTGGTAAGCCGCTGGTGGTTCAATAGCAAATAAATATCGATAACCAGGCACAGAAGCGCCAAAGGAAAATCGAGCCAAATTGTTCTTTTTTCCGGCAGCTTTCTTGAGACCGGCCAATACAGAAATGCCAAGGTTAAAAGGGTCATCAAATGTATCGTTCTCATTCCATATGCTTCGATAATGCCGAATGCTCCGGTATAAAGATGAAAGCATGAGATGGAAAGAGCAATTACAGCAGCTAAGGCCTTAGCGATTGAGAGAAGGCTGTAAGGTCTAAGCAAAATCTTTTCTGTCATTTCATCCCCATTCGGTTCCGGTGTTTTGGAAAAGCACCAAATAAAGCTCTCGCCTCGTGAGTTTTTAGATCCGCGAGGCGAGAGCCTTAAGTCGTTATTTCAACCACCCTTTTTCCTGGTAGAATTTCTTTGCCCCAGAGTGCAAAGGCAAATAGACTCCCTTGGCCATCCCTTCCGCTGTGAAGGTTTTAAATGCGGCATGATATTCTCTGTATTTGCCTTGATTTTCCGCCATTGCCTTTACGATCGCATAGGCTACATCATCGGGCACGCCCGCATTGATGATAATCTCCCCTGAACTCGCGGGGCAGTCGACCGTGGAATCGATTCCATTGTAGAGGCCGGCCGGCATCGTCTCGGTACGCGTTCCTGTCGCCCGGTTCACCGCATCGAGCAGTTCCGGGCTCCATTTTAAAACTTTCATGTCGCGAACCGTGGCCAGTTCCATGGCCCAGCCGGCTTTGCCCAATGCAGCGGCGCAGATGATATCGGCATGTCCGTCCTTGACGAGATTCACCGCATCGCCCCATTTGACGAAGTTGACCTTGCCCCCCCAACTTTTCAGGTCTTCCCATCCAAGTCCCTGGGAGTCCAGGACATTGGCGAAGAGCATTTCGGTAACCGATCCGGGCGACAGGGTGCAGAACCTGGCGGCGAGCTTATTTTTGAAGATTTCATCGACGCTGTCGGCCGGAAAATCCTTTCTCGCGAACATGAAATAATACATCGTGTCCTGCACGTTAAACAGGGATCGGACATTCGGCAGGGGTTCATCCAAAGGCTTCTTTCCCTTTTCCGCGCTCTGGCAAAGGGTATTTGCCGTGCTTGCCAGATCGAGTTCGCCGGAGTTGACCCGAGCCAGGTTGCCCACCCAGCCGCCGGGAACAACGGTGATGCTGATCCGCTTGTATTCGTCACTTACGACCTTCGAGACGCCGGTAAGCATCACAAATCCGGCGCCTCCGACCGCCCCGCCTCCGGCTCGCAGAACGGCGTTGACGTTTTTCGATCCAGCGTTGACGGATTGCGCTCCGAAAATCAGTCCAACAATCATCAATACTACTAAGAGTTTTCTGTGCATGATAATCCTCCCCATTAAATTAAAGGTTGACGATTTCTCCTCCCCGGGCATTGTAAAAAACAGCCTCTCTATAGATAATTTTTATGATTTTTAGCGAGATCCTTTATTTCTTTTTTAATAATTTTTTTGTTTTCATTCTTTGGGAGGCTTTTGCAGAAAGAAATAAATTTGGGAACTTTGTATTTCGGAAGCCCACTACGGATGCAGAAATTTACAAGACCCTCTGCGTCTAATTCCGTCTTACCGTTTTTTGGAACAATGAATGCGGCACAGACTTCCCCCCATTTTTCATCGGGAAGTCCAACGATTGCGGATTCAAGAACGGCGCTGTGTCTGTCCAACACATTTTCCACTTCGCGGGAATAGATATTGAATCCTCCGCTGATAATCATGTCCTTCTTTCGATCGACAATATGCAGGTAGCCATCTTCGTCAAATCTGCCCAAATCTCCTGTGTGCAGCCATCCATTCCTGTAAGTTCCTGAAGTCTCTTCCAACAGCTTGTAATATCCTGTAGAAACCTGAAAGCCGCGCAAAAGAATCTCACCGATTTCCCCGCCTGGCAAATCCTTGTCATTGTCGTCGACAATACGGATTTCCGTGCCGACGGCTCGTTTCCCAGTTGAGTATAGGCGCCGAGGCGGCGTTTCCTTTTTATCGAGTATATGGTCCTCGGGAAGGAGTGATGCCAGGGGTTGTACAGCTTCTGTCAGGCCGTAGTTTTGACGGAATATCGGGCCGAACATTTCGATGGCGGTGGTGAGCTTGTCGGCCGGCATAGGCGCGGTACCGTAGAATATTCGCTTGAGACTCGAAATGTCCGTGCTTCCCAGTTTTTCATCCGACATCAGCATGATGATCATCGTTGGAACTAATAAAGTGCACGTCACTTTTTCCCGTTCAATTGTTTCTAAAAAAATACTGGTGTCAAACTTGTCCAGGATAACGTGGCGAGAGCCTTTCAAGTAAAAAGGAATCGCGTAATAACCTGCGGCGTGCGTAAGAGGGGCGACGTGCAGGAAAACCTCATTCTTGCTGATCAGGCGATCGGCATTCATGAAAACATTTGCAATTTGCGCCAGACGATTGCGATAGGTCATCACTACCCCCCTGGGAGAGCCAGTCGTTCCAGAGGTATAGGCGATACGACAAAGGGAGGTGTCTTCAATGTCTATATCCGGCTCATGGTCAGGAAACTCCTCGATGACGGCTTCGTAATCAGCCCAGTCCGTTCCGTTTGTCAATTCGCAACCGTGGCAGATAAAATGAGATACCTTTGGCAGCTCGTTTTGGATACCTTTCGCGTGGTCGACGAATTCTTTCCCAAAAATGAATGCATTCGTATCACTGTCATAGACGATTGCGATATGCTGCTGAACTGAATCACGTGTGTTTAAGGGAACCATGACAAGACCGATTTTCCAGAACGCAACGATCAGTTCGAAACTCTGGTTGCAGTTGTATTGAAGCGTTGCGACTCGATCTCCCGGCTTTAACCCCATACCTAAAAGAGCATTGGCCAATCGATTTGCCCGGGCATTGACTTGTCGATAGGTAAACCTGCGGTCTTTATAGCTGATGCACGGAAGATTCGGATAGTTATCAGACGCGATGCGGATAAATGCGCTTGGATTGAAAATCGAAGGCGACATATATATTATCCTATTGGCATGATATTCACGAAAGCAAGCAAATGAATTTTTTATTTCGAACAACAAAATTCATATAAGCCTGTTTGGCCCTGACCCATCTTTGTTGATGCTTCTCGGTGACTTCTCCGATGATTTTGACCGGCTGGCCAACCGCAATGACCCGCGAAGGAACGTGCTGGTTTTCTTTGACAAGACCCGCCTCCCCGATGATGGACCATTGACCGACGACGCCATAATTGCTTACGATAGCCCGTATTCCGACAACGGCAAAATCTTCTATGGTTGCTCCGTGATAAATTGACCCATGTCCTAAAGTCGCCTGGATTCCGAAATGGCTGGCAAATCCTTTCGGGGTATGAATGATGACCCCCTCTTCGACAGCAGTTCCTTCGCCTATTTCGATTGAGCCGTGATCGGCGCGAAGAACCGCACCCCACCCGATATAGCATTGCTCCCAGACGGTGACGTCACCCACAATATCGGCGCTGGGGGCAATCCAAGAAGATGGATGGATTCGAGGCTGCTTTCCTTCAAATTCATAAAGTGGCATGGGGGATCATCCCGCTGTAGCGGACCGGACAATGTTAATCGCACCGGCGATTGCGATAACGGTGTATACAATTTTCAAAAACAGCTTGTTGGATACCCTGAGGCTCATTTTGTGGCCGATAAAGGAAAAAAAGGCTACAATTAGTAAGCATATCAGGAATATTTCAAAAACTGCCCCTGTGATTCCCGGACCGAAGAGAACGATGTTGAAAAGCCTCCATATCGTTGTGATCATGAAGACCACCTGAAGAGTTCCTTTGAGCAGGGCAGGTTGTTGATTCTGCGAATAAAGATAGATGGCGATAGGGGGCCCTGAGGTAGTAAACGCTCCGCCGAAGAAACCGCCGAGCATGCCGGCAGGAAAACCCAGATATCTGGACATCGGCTTTATTCGGGGCTTGATTAACTCGTAGGCGGCGAATCCCGCAAGAGAAGCGCCGAAGACACCTTGAAAGATGGGATCGTTTCCGAAGAACAGGATAAAAGCATACCCGAGAGGGACTCCCAGAATCATCCCGAAGAGGATCATGCCAATGAGGTTCCATTGAATGGGCATATCTTTGAGGCTTGTCCGGATAACGCTTCCATGAAGCACCAGCACCAGAAGGTTTACCACCACCGTGCTTCTTTCAAAGTCCCATGGGATAAATGCAATACCGGCCAGTATGACAATTCCGAAACCGAGCCCGGTGAAACCCTGGGTAAAAGCGCCCAGCGCCACCAGCGGGCAGACAAACCAGAGATATTGAGGATCCAGCATCGCCGTATCTCGTGTTATCCTATTTACGACTGCAGTAAGCGAATCAGGGCCATGTGCCGTAACGAGGCTTCGGGCCCAGTTCCGTGTGCAGATAGTTTTGGGCCGCCTCGACCAGGCAGAAAAGGCGGTAGCGTGTTTCTCTCGGATCGATGATATCTTCTACGGCAAATTTTTCGGCGGTCCTGAAAGGCGATTCATAGGAATGGATTTCTTCTTCAATCTCTTTTCTCCGCCTGGCCGGATCGGGACTATTTTCGATTTCCCTTTTGAATGCAGCGGCAACACCACCTTCGATTGGGATTGACCCGAACTCCGCAGACGGCCAAGCGATCCGATAATGCAAGGTATGGTTCGCGTAGTTCAGTGCTCCGGCCATACCATAGCATTTGCGCGTGATGACTGAGATCCGCGGCACCTTTGCCTGCATCACCCTGCACATAGCCGACATTCCATCTTTCAAGGTACCCATCTCCTCCGACTCGACGCCGATCATGAAACCCGGAACGTCCACCAGATGGATGAGAGGGATGTGAAACTGATCGCAGACCGAGGTGAAGTGCCCCATTTTTCGAGAATCCCTGGCATCCGGCGCGCCGGCGTTGTGACTGGGGTTGTTGGCGATAATACCCACCGCATAGCCTCCAAGGCGCGCAAAACCGATAATCATGCCAATCCCCCAGGTGGGCTGGATCTCGAAAAAGGACGCTCTGTCGAACACGAGATCGATGACCCGGCGCATGTCGTAGGGTTGTTTGCGGCTTCGCGGGACGATGCTGAGGAGCTCGTCCTCGACCCGTTCGGGGCTGTCGCCGGTGTCGACGAAGGGCGGCATCTGCCAGACGTTTTGCGGAAGGTAGCTCAAATATTTTCGGATCTGGACAAATGCCTCTTCTTCAGTGTCTACGGCGTTGTGAATCGTACCGGCGGTATCGCAGGCGACTTTTGCGCCCCCCAGCTCCTCCTTGGTAATTTTACGCGACAGCGCACGTTCCACTACGGGCGGCCCTGCTGCAAACAACTGTGAAGATTCTCTAACCATGACCGAAAAATGGGAAAGAACCGCCCGACCCGCCGCGCCGCCTGCAGTCGATCCGAGAACCGCGGCGATCACCGGCACCATGCCCAGCAGCTCCAAGCTTCGTTCGTAACCATCTTTTGCTGGGAGTCTTTTGAACTGGGATTTGATGGCCGAGGCGACATTGGCGCCTACGCCGTCGATCAGATTGACGAGGGGTATCCGGTACTCCGCTGCCAGGTCCTCCACAAACCCGCCTTGTCCTCCTTTCCGGCGGGCCAGCCCGGCGCTGGACCCTCCGCGAACCGTAAAGTCCTCCCCCCCCAGGGCGACCCAACGGCCATCGATCTTACCCAGGCCCATCACATAGGGAGCCGGGGTGATGCTCTTGAAACGGCCGTTTTCCCATACGGAATCGCCTGTGAGCTGGCCGATTTCCAGAAACGATCTGCGGTCCAGGAGCTGGTCGATTCTTTCCCGGATCGTGAGCTTTCCCTGTTCTTTGTGTTTTTGTATCCGAGCTTCTCCGCCCAGTTTGAGCGCCAGTTCCCTACGGTAATGGATTTCATCGACTTCGTTTTCCCAAGACATGCGGCCCTCCACTCACGAAAAAATTAAAAAACGTCAACCCGTTACAACACCCATTTTTTGTATTGGATCAAATAGTCGCGCGCACTTCTCAGATTATTTCTCTTTTTCTGCTCGGCAGCATCTTCATCGCCGGACATGATTGCTTCGATCACCTGCCGGTGTTCGTTGATCCCTTGTTTCATCCGGCCCGGCAATATGACGACCCTCCTTTGAACGATGGTGATCTTTGCAAAAAGCGAGTAGATCAACTTGCTCAATTCTTCATTCTGCGCTGTTTTTACGATCCGATCCCGCAGTGCCGCGACCAGATCCAGAAAGCTGTCAAAATCCTGATTCTCGACCATTTGGTCGGCAGGCTTTCCAAAAGCTTTTTCCATATCGGCCCAGTCTTCCGGGCTGGAATTCCGGGTTGCAAGACGCGCCGCTAAGCCCTCCAGCATTTCTCGAAGATCCATTATTTCCAGAAGTGAGGTAAGATCCACCCGCCGAACGATCGCCCCACGATTTGGCTTTCTCTCAACCAGGCCCTGAGTTTCGAGGTCGGCCAGTATCTCTCTGATAAGAGGCCGGCTGATTCCAAACTCTTCAACCAGATTAGATTCGACCAGTTTCATTCCCTGAGGATAGAAACCGTCGACAATCCTGTCGCGCATTGTTTCCATGATTTCGTTTCGTTTTACCCACTTCTTTGAAGAGGCTCGTTTCTTTTTCATAGTGTCTTGATGCCCAAACTAAATAAAGATTTAATTGTATGACAATAAAGTCATATATTTTGAACTTACACAAGTGTCAACAAAAAAATATGGTTATATTTCAATTTTTTACCTAATCTGATAAAGACAGAAGGCATAAAACCTGGGACGGAAAGGAGACGAGAGGTTCGGTGCGCGGAGGCTCACTGAATTTCTAGCGGTGGTTGATCGGTCTACCGGCGTATGGCTCAACCCAAAGCCGGGGCAAGGTATACTAAAATGTTAAAATCGCGGTTCAAGAGATTTTTTAAGACATGTTTTCGCGTTTTACCACATAATCTCAATTAGTTTGTGAAGCCCTATGTCTTATCTCACCTCCTCGGCCAGTACATGAGGACGGCAGCCCCGATCGATGCGATCGGCCCGCCGATCATCGAATCAATCCGCGCGTCGAATTCAAAATGGCGGCAATCGTCACCCCCATGTCGGCAAAGACCGCCTCCCACATGGACGCCATTCCCATAGTGCCGAGGGCGACGAACACGATTTTTACAGAGAGCGCCATAATGATGTTCTGCCATACGATGGTCCGGGTGCGGCGGGCAATGGCAACCGCATCGACCAGTTTCGAGGGAGAATCGGTCATCAGCACCACGTCGGCCGTCTCGATGGCCGCATCCGAGCCGAGGGCGCCCATGGCCACCCCGATATCGGCCCTGGCGATGACCGGCGCGTCGTTTATTCCGTCGCCGACAAAGGCAACCTTGCCGTCATGGCCGGCCGCCGATTGTATTTCTTCCAGCAAGCGCACCTTGTCTTCGGGCATAAGCTCCGCGTAGAAGGCATCCAGGCCCAAAGAGGCGGCCACCGTTTCCGCCGCACAGCGGCTGTCGCCGGTGAGCATTTCGATGCGCCTGACGCCGGCAGCCCGCAATTTCGCTATCGCCTGCCCGGCGTCCGCCTTGAGCGAGTCTCCGATCAGGAGATAGCCGGCATAGTGTCCGTCGATCACGACGTGGGCGGCGGTCCCTTCCAATTCGCAGACATCGTGGGCGATCTTGTGGCGGTGCAGCAGCCCGTCGCTGCCCACATGAATGTCGCGGCCGTCCACCACCGCCCGCACGCCTCTGCCGGGCAGGTCTTGATGCTCGGCCACCGCGGCACTGTCCGGTTTGATTCCCATTTCACGTCCCTTGGCAACGATCGACCTGCCGATCGGATGACTGGAGTGCAGTTCGGCGAGCAGGGCGAACTGCAAGACCTGGAGCTCGTCATAACCCTTTTGGGGGACTATTTTTTGCACCGTAAAGTCGCCGCGGGTCAGGGTGCCGGTTTTATCAAAGACCACCGTCTTAACATTGGACAAAGCGTCCAGGAAATTGGACCCCTTGACCAGGATACCCTGGCGGGAGGCCCGACCGACACCGCCGAAATAGCCCAGCGGAATACTGATGACCAGCGCGCAGGGACAGGAGATCACGAGTACCACCAGAGCGCGATAGACCCAGGTCGCAAAATCAGCTTCGCTAAAAAGCAGGGGCGGTAAAAAGGCGATGCCGGCGGCTGCGGCGACCACCACCGGCGTGTACCAGCGCGCAAACGTGGTAAAGAATTTTTCCGTCACCGCCTTGCGTGCCGAGGCGTTTTCCACAAGCTCTAATATCTTGGCGATGGAGGATTCATTGAACGGCTTGGTCACCCTGACCTTTAAAACGGCGGAAAGGTTGACCATGCCCGCCAGCAGGCGATCACCTTTCCGGGCGCCTACAGGCACCGACTCTCCGGTCAAAGCCGATGCGTCCAGACTGGAGCTTCCCATAATGACCTCCCCGTCCAGCGGCACCTTTTCACCCGGCTTGACTACAATCCTCTCTCCGACGCGCACCTGCTCCGGCGGCACCTGGCGCAGGCCCTGGGCGGATTCCACATTGGCATGCCGGGGTCTGGATGCAAGCAGTGCACGAACCGAGCGACGCGAACGCGCCACTGATAGATTTTGCAGGATCTCTCCGGTCTTGAAAAAAAGCATCACGCCGACGGCCTCCGACAGGCTGCCGATTGCGATCGCACCGGCGGTAGCCACCACCATCAATACATTCTCGTCGAAAAAGCCGCCCCTGCGGAGGGTGTTCCAGGCGTTGATGTAGATGTTGATACCAGCCAGGAAGTAGGCGGCCAGGGCGATGCCGTAGCCCAGCAACAGCAGGCCGGATGCCTGCAGGCGGTCCTCGAAAACCGCGTGAACGCCGAAAAGCAGCAAAGATGCGATGATAATGCCGATTTGCCGCTTTACCCTGAATGTTTCCGCCTGGCCGGCGTCGAGGTCGGCCGCTTTTTCGGGGGATACAACTTCAACCCCGGGGTCGATGCGTTTGATCTCGCTGCGGACGCGCTCCAGATCTGTGGCTTCAAGATGCAGGCGCAGATTGACGAAATCCATCAGCGCATATGAGACGCCGGGCAGTTTCCGGACGGCATCTTCGATCTTCGCCCCGCAAGCGGCGCAATCCAGGCCCTTGATCTGATATGTCGTCGTCATGACAGCACCTGGCTGGTCCCGACCGGCTCCTCGATGTGTTGCAAGCCGGTGTTCAGCACCGCGCGGATATGATCGTCATCCAAGGAGTAGTAAATCACTCTACCCTCCCGTCGGGTTCGAACGAGCCGCATTAGACGCAGACTTTTCAGATGCTGGGAGATGGCCGGCTGCTTCATTTTCAGCAGGAAGCTCAAATCGCACACGCACATCTCGGACAGACTCAGCGCCAACAATATGCCGACGCGGGTTTTGTCGGAAAAAAGTTTGAAAAAACCCGCAAGGCCGTCCCAAACGGTTTCAGAGGGCATCTGCGCCGAAACCTTTTGTATCGTTGTCGCATGGATCACATTGCATAACGGCAATTCACCGGTTGATGGAGAGTACTGGGCAGTTCGCATCGATGATTCCTCCTAATAATTCTACATATGCGCAAACGCTAATACATGGTCGGGCAGAATCAAGTCCCGGGCGGCGACTCCCGTGATTGACGCCGCTGGCGCACCAATTGCTTATTCTGACTTTGTCAAAGTATACCGATAACCGTAATCTTAACGGTTGATTATAGAACCGAACGCTAATCAGCTGGTGGTTAGATCGGCAGGTGGCCGCACGGCGCTCGAATGTACGCTAAGCGCGGTCACTGTGACCAATATCAGGCCCATGCCCAAAATCTGGGGGCCGGCCAGGTTCTCGTTTAAAACCACGACGCCGAAGAGCGACGCGGTGACCGGTTCGACCATTGCCACGATTGAGGCCACGGCCGGCGCAGTATGATTCAGGCCGATGACATACAAAACGAACGACAATCCCGCCCCGAGCACGCCTAGTCCTGCAAACAGCGGCCAATCCGGTGTACTCGGGGCGGCAGCGGTCTGGCCGGCATCGCCCGGCCAGATAAGGATGGCGGCAAGTACCGCAAACGCTATTGACAGAATCGCCTGCGGGCTGCCGTGAGGCGCCGCATACTTGAAGCCGAAAATGAATATCGCGTAGGACAGCCCGGCCAGCAGCCCGGCGCCCAGGCCGATCGGCGTGACGCCGCCCGCACCGATGTCGTAAATCTGTGTCAGCAAGACGATACCAAGCATCACCACCGTGATCGCAGCCCACTTCGGCGCGGAGGGGCTTTCAAGCTTTAGCGCAAATGACACGAGATACACGAACACCGGTGCGCAGTACATCAACGTCGCCGCAACCGCGACGCTTCCCTGGGCGATGCTCACGAAATAAAACGCGAAGTTGCCTGCGACGCCGAAACCGGCAATCGCTGACCAGAACCATAGCCGGCGGCTTGCCAATCCGCTGCCGCGCGGGCGCAGCGCCAGCCAGACGAGAACGAACAGCAGTCCGATCGCACCCCGGTAAAATGAAACCACGAACGGATCCCAGCCGCCGGCCATGAGAATACCGCCGATCCCGCCTGATAACCCCCAGCAAAAAGCCGCCAGCGCCAGGAAAGCTGTACTTGCGCCCACCATGTGATCTCGCTTTTTCTTATGGATAACCGACAACTTCTATTTTAACGTCTATCAGCCCCGCACTCGTATTGCCTATCCTGCTGAATGCGGAGCGGCTCAGATCAATGATGCGCCCTTTTACAAACGGGCCTCTGTCATTGATTCTCACGACGACGCTTCTCCCGGTTTTGACATTGGTGACCTTGACTTTTGTTCCAAAAGGCAGCGTATTGTGCGCTGCCGTATAGGCGGCTTGGTCAAAGATCTCCCCGCTCGCTGTTTTTCTGGACTGATATTTCATGGCATAGAACGAGGCCTTGCCCGTTTCTTTATAGCCTGCCCTGGCGGCATCAGCCTTCGTGGCTGTAGCACTGCAGCCCGACAACAACAGCGTCGCATAGACTAAAAGAACACAGGACAAAATCGAAAGCTTCATGGTTTTTCCCTCTTGAATAGACTTTGTTTACCCATTATAGCGCTCTTCGGCGGGGGGCGCTGCTTTTTGCGATCTTTCTTCATGAAAAAGGTTCATTCAAAGCCCTTCAGCCGATTTTCGTATTTTCCGGAGGGCCGCATCCCAAGTGCTCGAGGCGCTCTACGATCGGCGGGTGGGAGTAGTGCAGTACCACGTAAAGAGGGTGCGGAAAAAGATTGGTCAGGTTGTCCCTGGCCATTTTTTTCAGCGCGCGGCACAGGCCCTCCAAAGAACCGGTCAGCGACAGGGCATAGCGGTCGGCCTCGCGCTCGAAGCGCCGGGAAACCGCCGCCGCTGGCGGCGATAAAAACACCGACAGAGACTGCAGCAACAGTCCCACAGGTTTGGCCGGATTGACGCTGGGCGGCGGATTCGGTTACCTGGCGCGTAAAT
>CAYPFH010000073.1:0-9118 GCA_964409825.1 uncultured Desulfobacterales bacterium
GGAACCCAGAACCCGGAACCCGGAACCCCGAACCCGGAACCCGGAACCCCGCAGGCCGGCCGCTGCTTTCTCCGATTTTTTTCTTGACTTCGAGAGTCCCCGTTTCCTATAGTTACATTATAGTTAAATTGTAGTTGTTTGGCCGCCGAAAGCCGGCTTCGCCAAGCAACAAAACTCGCCGTTTCCGCTCCCACGGGAACATTTTAAAAGCCGCTTTTGCTGCCCGGCCGTAGCCGGGCCCGCGGCAAACACGGGCGAACCCTCGCCTTTCCACCTGAAAGAGGAGGCCCCATGAAGCTGAAACAAATATCGATCGCCATTGAAAACGATCCCGGCCGTTTGTTCGAGGTCACCGAGGCATTAGGCGATGCCGGGATCAATCTCCGGGCGTTGACCTTGGTGGAGAGCGGCGGCGGCTTCGGCGTGCTGCGGATTCTCGTCTCGGACGTGGCCCGCACCCGCCGGCTGCTCATGGAAAAAAACATGCCGGCCCGGGTTCACGAGGTCATCGCGGTCGAGATCGAAGACAAGCCCGGTCAGCTGGCAAAGCTGCTCAAGCCGCTGCACGCCAGCGGTGTGAACGTAATCTACACCTATGCTTTTGTGCGCATGTCGACCGGAAACGCGGTGATGATTTTCCGCTTCAGCGACAATGACAAGGCATCCCAGATCCTTGAGCAAAACGGCATCAAACTGCTCGACGCCGAGTCCTTTGGCATTCTCGAAGCAGAGGACTAAATCGCCTTAAGAGCGGTTCGGTGGGCAAGAGGCGGACCGAAGAAGGATGCGCTTATCCGTAAACAAGGGGGGGCAAGATGAGTGAAAACAGAACGTTTGAACCCCGAAAATTTGCCGTCGTCGGCGCGGGCCCGGTGGGCTGCATCGTGGCCGCGTTTTTGTCCAAAGGCGGATACGAGGTGGCCCTTTGCGACGTGGTGCCGGAGCTGCTCGAGCCGGCCGTAAAAAGGGGGATCATCATCGAAGGAGCCGAGACCCTTCAGCAGACGATTGCCAGGACCTGCCTCAGCGTCGACGAGTTGGCGGAAATAAAGCCCGATGTGATTTTTATCACAGTCAAGGCCAACGCCCTGCCGTTGATCGCCTCGGCCATCGAGGAGTTTCACCGTCCGGAAATGATGCTGGTCAGCTGGCAGAACGGCATCGATACCGAGCTTGAGCTCGCACGGCCCCTGGGGCGGGAGTCGGTCCTGCGCGCCGTGGTCAACTACGGCTGCGGGCTGAAAGCCCCGGCCCACGTGGTGATGCCCTTTCACCATCCGCCTCACAGCATTCAGGAGTTGGAAGCCCCGGCTGCGGGCGCGGCAAAGGCCATCGCCGGGGTCCTGTCCGGCTGCGGGCTTCAGACGGCGCACACGGACCAAATCGTTTCCATGGTCTGGCGAAAAACGATCATGAATGCTTCCATGAACCCGGTGTGCGCCGCCACCGGCCTGACCATGTCCCAGGTCATGGCCGACCCCATCGTGTTCCAGATCGTCGACGCTTTGGTCAAGGAATGCATCCGTGTGGCCAGGGCAAACGAAATCAACGTCGGGTGGGACTACTACCCGTATGCGATTTCCTACATGAAAAACGCGGGGAACCATAAACCGTCCATGCTCATGGACATCGAAAACCGGCGAAGAACCGAGATCGACTACATCAACGGCAAATTCGTGGAATACGGAGAGCAGGCCGGAGTCAACACCCCTTACAATCAAACGTTGCGCGCGCTGGTCAAGGGGCTGGAATCGGCGCTGTGACACCGAAGACGGCTTGTTTATGTCATTGAAAAAATTATTTGTCGGCGTGGATGTCGGCGCGTCTCGGACCAAAGTTGCCATCCTCGACGCCCGAAAACGCAAGCTCGGATGGGCTGTTGAAAAATCCGGGACCGATTTTTCCGCCACCGCGGACCGGTGCCTGCAAACCGCGCTTCAAATGGCCGGCGCCGATGCCGCCGCGATCTTTAAGACGTTTTCCACAGGCTACGGAAGAAAGAACGTTTCGTATTCGGAGGATTCCCGGACCGAGATCGGATGCCACGCCAAGGGGTGCTATCATTATTTTCCATTTGCCATCACGGTCATCGATATCGGAGGCCAGGACAACAAGGTCATCAAACTCGACGATGGGGGCCGCCGGATAAGCTTCAAGATGAACAGAAAATGCGCTGCCGGTACCGGCGCGTTTTTAGAAGAGATGTCTCCGCGGCTCGACATTCCGCTTGAGGCCATGAACGATCTGGCCCGCCGCTCCAGGGACATGGTCAAGCTGGGCAGCTTCTGCACCGTGTTCTCCGCCACCGAGGTGCTGGAAAACATCCGAAGCGGCAGGAAGGTGGAAGACATCGTCAAGGGACTTTTCTATTCGGTGATCAAGCGGGTCATGGAAATGGACGCCATGACCGACAAGGTGGTCATGACCGGAGGGGTGGTGGCCAACAACCCATATCTGGTTTCCATGGCCGAAGAGATTCTGGGCCGGACGATTCTCGTGCCGGAGCACCCGCACCTGACCGGCGCCATCGGGGCGGCCCTGTACGCCATTGAAGATGCAGGGAAGTGATTTTTCTTATCCGGTAATGGGCAATGCTATAGGGAAATTTCAATATCGAATATCGAAACTCGAAATCCGAAACAAATCCGGATTTCGGATTTTCATTCCAAACGGGGAGGCGTTTCATGTCCGAAGAGAAAAAAGTGACGATCAAAAAACTCGAGGCAGCAAAGACCATCGGTAAATTCATGGCAGAATATTACTACGATCTGGACAACGCCGCCAAAACCGGCGAAAAGAAAGTCGCCTGGTGCACGAGCGTGGGGCCGGCTGAAATTCTGCGGGCCATGGGGTTTGCCGTCTATTTTCCCGAAACCCACAGCGCCATGATCGGAACCACCCGGATGGCCACGGACCTGATTCCCAAGGCCAACGCCATCGGCTACTCCCCCGACATCTGCTCCTATTTGACGGCTGATGTCGGCGCCTACCTGGAAGGGGTTTCCCCCCTGGCCAAGGCCTTCAAGGGGATCGAGGGGCCGCCCAAACCCGACGTGCTCGTCTTTAATACCAACCAGTGTCGTGACGTTCAGGACTGGTTCAATTTCTACGGCAACGAGTACGACGTCCCGGTGGTGGGGGTGCATTCCTACGTGGGCGTCCAGGAGGTCGAAGACGCCCATATCCGGTCCATCGCCAAGCAGATGCAGGAAATGATCCCGGCATTGGAGGAGATTTCCGGAACCAAGTTCGACATCGACCGCCTCCGGGAGGCGGTCGCCCTGTCCAGGGAGTGTTCGGACCTGTGGAAGGAGGTGCTCGACACCGCTGCGGCCGTGCCTTCGCCCATCACCTTTTTCGACGGCACCACCTTGATGGGGGCGGCCGTGGTGGGCCGCGGCACCAAAGAAGCCAACGACGTCTACCGGGTCCTGCTGGCGGAGCTCAAAGAGCGGATCGCCAACGGCGAAGGGGCCGTCGAAGACGAGCGGTATCGGATCTACTGGGACGGCATGCCGGTATGGGGCCGCTTAGGGGTCCACGCCAAGATGTTTGCAGGACTCAAGGCCAACGTGCTGGCATCCACCTACTGCAACAGCTGGATCTTTTCGGCCCTCGATCCGGCGGACCCGTTCGAGAGCATGGCCCGGGCCTACACGGAGCTGTTCATCGTCCGTGCGGATGCCCCCAAAGAAACCTACATCAAGGACATGCTCGACTTTTTCAAGGTCGACGGCATTATCTACCACGATGCCAAGACCTGTCCCAACAACTCGAACTGTCGGTACGGCATGCCCCAGCGCCTCCAGGAGGCCACCCATCTGCCGTTTCTGGTTATCAACGCAGACCTCAACGACATGCGGCTTATCTCCGATGAGCAGACCAAGACCAACGTGGAGGCGTTCATAGAGCAGCTGGCAGAAGCAAAATGATCCGTGTGTTTTAAAGGAGACGATATGCTCGATTCTTTATTCAACCCCAAAAAGGTCGCCGTCATCGGCGCTTCATCCAAGCAGCTGCATATCGGCAACCGGGTGATCAAAAACCTGATCGATTTCGGATTCAAAGGAGAAATCTTTCCGATCAATCCCAAGGCCGATGAAATCCGGGGAATCCCCGCCTTCAAATCGATCGCGGACGCCCCTGACGGGATCGACGTTGTGCACATGGTCATTCCGGCCAAGTTTGTTCCCCAGGCCATGGAAGACTGCGGCAAAAAGGGGGTGAAGAACGTCATCATCAACTCCGGCGGGTTTTCGGAAACCGGCCCGGAAGGAGCTGCCATCGAAAAGGCGTTTCTCGAACAGGCCAAAAAATACGGCATCCGGGTGTTCGGTCCCAACTGCCAGGGGGTCATCAACACCGACCCGAAGGTGCGCGCTTACTGCAACTTCACCTTCACCTTCCCGGACCCGGGCGCGATTTCCATCGTGGCCCTCTCCGGCGGCGTGGCCGAAGTGATCCACCAGGCGTTTTCCGCCATGGGGGTCGGCACCCGCATCTACGCCTCCAACGGCAATGCCTGCGACATCACCATCCCGGAGCTGATCCGCTACCTGGGCGACGAGGAAGGAACCCATGTCATCGTCACCTACGTAGAGGGGCTCAAGGACCCGGCCGGCTTTTTGGCGGCCTGCACCGAGGTGGCGGCCAAAAAGCCGATTCTGGCCATGAAAGCCGGCCGCACCAAGGAGGGGGCAAAGGCGGCCGCCTCTCACACCGGCGGCCTGGCCAAGGAGGACATCGCCACCGACCTGATCTTTGAAAAGGCCGGGGTGCTTTCCTTCCGGGACGAAGGAGAGCTCATTCAGGCGGCGGCGGCGTTTGCCGCCGAACCGATCCCCCGGGGCAACCGGGTGGGCATTATCACCAACACCGGCGGACCGGCGGTGATCGCCACCGATGTGATGGCCGCCGCCGGCCTCACCCTGCCGCCGCTTTCGGAAAAAACCGAGCGGGTGCTCAAAGAAGCCCTCTTTGCCGAGGCCTCGGTGGCCAATCCCGTGGACGTACTGGCCACCGGAACCGCCGAACACTACCGGGCGTGCCTCGACGCCATGATGGAAGACGACGATTTCGACTGCGTCTTTGTCAACTTCGTCACCCCCTTTTTCGTCGATACCGACAGCATCGCCCGGGAAATCGCCGAAGTCCACCGCCAGAAGAAGAAGCCGCTGGTCTGCAACCTGATGACCGACCGCCGCCAGTGGACAGAAACCGTTCGTATTCTTTCAGAAGCCGGGGTTCCCTGTTTTGCGCTGCCCGGCGAAGCGGCCCGGACCATGTCCGCGCTGGTCCGGTATCGGCAGATGCTGGACCGGGAAAAAGCCGAAATCAAACGCGTTGCCGGCGCGGACGCCGACATGGCCGAGAAGGTGTTGGGCCAGGCCAAGTCCGCCGGCCGGAGCATGCTCTTGGCAGACGAGGTGTACGGCATTCTGGAAGCCTACGGCATCGACGTTCCTAAATGGAGGCTGGCCCAGGATCCGGCATCGGCGGAAAAGGCGGCCGAGGAGATCGGGTTTCCGGTGGTTCTCAAGGCAGACGCCCCTTCCATCGTTCACAAGAGCGATGCGGGAGGCGTTGTCCTGGGGCTTTCCGACGCTGCGGCCGTTCGCACCGCTGCAGAAAAGATGCAAAAGGCCCTGTCGGCCCCGGATCTTCGTTTTTTCGTCCAGCGGCAGCTCCCCTCCGGGCTTGAACTGATATTGGGCGCAAGGGCCGAGGAGGGGCTCGGCCACGCCGTGGTGTTCGGGCTGGGGGGCGTTTTTGTCGAGGTGCTCAAGGACGTGCGGTTTTGCCTGACGCCGGTCAGCCCGGCAGAAGCGCGGCGGATGCTTTCTTCGATCGAAGGGGCGGCCCTGCTCGATGGGGTCCGCGGTCAAAAGGGCGTGGACAAGGAAGCCGTCGTCGACGCCTTGACCCGGCTGTCCCAGCTTTTGAGCGACCTGCCGCAGATAAAAGAGATGGATCTCAACCCGGTGTTTGCCTATGAAGACGGCGTGGCCGTGGCCGATGCCCGGATTCTGCTCTGAGAAGAACAGCTTGGGCTTACTGGAGTTTTATGGAGAACCGCTTTGTTCATTTTGGGCACTTTAGTCATTCCACTTTCAAACGGGAATGCCGCTCACTGCAACCTGGCTTTTTTACAGCCTTGAAGGGGTAACACAATGACGGCCTGGCTCAATCTAGGAGAAATCCTCAAGGTCAACGCGAAAAAATTTCCCGATACCATGGCGCTGAAGGACCGGGAGCGAAGTTTCAGCTACCCTGCGGTCAACAAGCGGGTGAACCGACTCTCCCACGGTCTGTTGTCCCTCGGGCTGAAGAAAGGAGACAAGGTCGCCGTTCTTCTGGAAAACAGCATCGAGATCGTCGAAATCTACCTGGCCGCGGCCAAAACCGGCATCGTCATCGTGCCGATCAACTTCCGTCTGGTCGGGGGCGAGGTGGCTTACATCGTCAACGACTCCGACGCCAAGGCACTGATCGTTCATGACATGTTCGTCGAAAATGTCGAACCGGTCCGCCAGGAACTGACCAATATCTCCCCGGATCGGTTCATTGTCGTGGGGGAAAAAAAAGACGGCTACGCCCCCTACGAGGCGATGATTGCAGGCGCGTCGGAAAAAGAGCCGTCCTCTTCGGTCGCCCCGGAAGACACCTGGATCCTGATTTACACCTCCGGAACCACGGGCAAGCCCAAGGGGGTTGTCCGCTCCCATGCGTCCCACATCGCTTTTTATCTGATCAACGCCGTTGATTTCGGCTTCACGGAAAGCGACATCTGCCTTAACGTCATGCCGCTTTGCCACATCAACTCGACCTATTTCACCTTTACGTTTTTGTATGTCGGGGCAAGCGTATACGTGCATCCGGCCCAATCCTTCCGCCCGGAACAGATCATGGAGATCGTGGAGCGAGAAAAGGTCACTTTCATCTCCCTGATTCCGACCCATTACAACCTGATCCTCAACTGCTCCGAAGAGGCCAAGCGGCGGGACCGCAGCTCCATCAAAAAGCTGCTCTGCTCGTCAGCACCGGTACGAAGAACCATGAAGCAGGCGATCATGGAGTTTTTCCCCGGCGTCGAGCTTTACGAGGGCTACGGGTCGACAGAGGCGGGGATCGTCACCGTTCTCAAGCCCCAGGATCAGATGAGAAAGCTCGGATCCATCGGCTTCGAGTCTCTGGGGACCGATTTTGTCAAGATCCTCGACGAGGACGGAAACGAGGTGCCCACCGGAGAGGTGGGAGAGATTTATTCCCGCGGGCCGATGCTCTTTGACGAGTATTACAAACTTCCCGAGAAGACCGCCGCCTCCTTCAAAGACGGATGGTTTTCCGCGGGCGATCTGGGCCGCAAGGACGAGGAGGGCTACTATTACATCGTCGACCGGAAAGACAACATGATCATCACCGGCGGCGAGCACGTTCATCCCAGCGAGGTGGAAGAGGTCATCGGCGGCCACGAGTGCGTCTACGACTGCGCGGTGATCGGTCTTCCCGACGAAAAGTGGGGCGAGCGGGTCGTGGCGGTGGTGGTCTCCAAGGAGGATATCGACGCCAAGACGCTCATCGAATGCTGCAGGGATAAAGTGGCCGGCTACAAGCGGCCCAAGGAGATCCTTTTTATCAAGGACGACGAAATGCCCCGCACCGCCACCGGCAAGATCCTGCACCGGAAGCTGCGGGAGAAATACGGCGGACGGGGCTGAGAAAGCGAAGCACGAAATACGAAGCTCGAAATCCGAAACAAATCAGAAATTCGAATCACCAAATGACAAAAACGAGGTGCTTCGATATGCGGCAACATTACTGCGGTTGTTTCAAATTTTGAACATTTGAATTTGCTTCGATATTCGTGCTTCGGGTTTCGTATTTATCGCCAGAAATCACTAAGCTTTTTCAATTAACCGAAAAAAACGGAGGTTCACCGCATGCTCTCAAAAGCCTACATCCCTTACGGCGGATACTACAGCTCCCCCTTTGCCCGGTGGCAGGGCAGCTTCGCCAATGAAAACGCCATCGTGCTGGGCGCAGACACGGCCAAGCGCTGGATGGAGTCAAAGAACCTGGATCCGAAGATGCTCGAATACCTCTTTTTGGGCATCACCGTCGGCCAGCACTACGTCTTTTACGGCAGCACCTGGGCAGCCCACCTGCTGGGCGCCGGCCACATCCCGGGCGTCACCTTGATGCAGGCATGTTCGACTTCAACCACCTGCATCTTCCAGGCCGCGGCCGGTGTGGAAACCGGCCTGTATACCCATCCCTTCATTCTTGCCGTCGACCGCTGCTCCAACGGCCCGCATACCGTCTGGCCCAATCCCAAGGGGCCGGGGGGACAGGTGGAATCCGAAGACTGGGTTATGGACCACTTCGGTTTCGACCCTTCGGCCAAAAACGCCATGATCCAGACGGCCGAAAACGTCGCCGCCGAAAACGGCATCACCCGGGAGGAGTGCGACGCGGTGGCCCTGCGCCGCTACGAGCAGTACACCGATTCCCTCGAGGACGACCGGGCCTTTCAGAAGCGGTACATGTTTCCGGTCGGAGTCCAGGTTTCCAAGAAGAAGGTCGTTTCCGTGGATGCCGACGAGGGAGTGATGGAAACCACGGCCGAAGGCCTTGCCCGCCTCAAACCGGTGCTTCCCAACGGGGTGCACACCTTCGGTGCCCAGACCCACCCGGCCGACGGCAGCATGGGCATGCTTGTCACCACCCGCGAGCGGGCCAAGGAACTGAGCAAGGACCCGGCAGTCGAAGTCCAGGTGCTCTCTTACGGGCACCACCGGGCCAAATCAGGCTTCATGGCCGCGGCGGTGGTTCCGGCCTGCAGGATGGCGCTTGAAAAGGGAAAAGTGAACATCGAGGATGTCAAGGTCATCAAGACCCACAACCCCTTTTCGGCGAACGACATTTTACTGGCCAAAGAATTCGGCATCGACGTGATGGGCTTCAATAACTATGGAAGCTCCATCGTCTTCGGCCATCCCCAGGGGCCTACCGCGGGCCGGTGCATCATCGAGGGCATCGAAGAGGCCGCCATGGCCGGCGGAGGCTACGTGCTCTTCGGCGGCTGCGCCGCAGGAGACACGGCAGGGGCGCTGCTGCT
>CAYPFH010000073.1:9218-14466 GCA_964409825.1 uncultured Desulfobacterales bacterium
CCACCTTTTCGTCGTTTTCGTCTCCTTCGAAGTCGAGAAAGAAGCAGTAGTTGTCCGGGTCTTGGCGAAGCGGCATCGAAGAGATCCGCGTGAGATTGATTTTCGCGTCGGCAAAAAGGCGAAGAACTTCAAACAGCCTTCCGGCTTCGTGCCGCGTGGCAAAAACGATCGAGGTCTTGTGGCCGCGGCCGTCGAATCCGTCCCTGGAAAGGAGCAAAAACCGGGTCGTGTTGGACGGTCCGTCTTCGATCCCCTCCTTGATGATCTCAAGGTCGTAGAGCTCGGCGCACAGGGCGCTGGCGATGGCTCCGGCGGCACGGGGATTTTCCCGGGCGAGCATCTTGGCGGCGCCGGCGGTATCGTAGAAGGGTCGGGGTTCGAGGCGGTTGCGGGAAAGAAAGCCCCGGCACTGGGCCAGTGCCTGGGGGTGGGAAAACACCTGCCGAAGGTCCCGGTAGTCTCTGACATCGGTGGCCAGCAGACAGTGCTTCACCGGGACCTTTACCTCTCCGGCCACCTGCAGTTTCGTGTCGGTCAAAAGCTCGTTGACCTGGGTGACGGCACCTTCCAGGGAGTTTTCCACCGGCACCACCCCGAGGTCGAACTCGCCTTCTTCCACGCCGCGGAATACATCGACGAATTCGAGGCAGGGAATATAGGCGCCACCGGGAACCAGGCGGCGTGCCCCGACCTCTCCGTAAGCGCCGTGTTCTCCTTGGAAAGCGACCAGGGGGCGCTCCTCTTCCTGAAGGCGTTTGCTTTCATCGATGATGGTTTGGAGGAGGCGGCGGGTGAAAGGCCGTTCCACCAGGTCCAGGGCCATCCGCTCTGCCCGGGCCAGCAGGTCCGCCTCCCGATCGGGGTCGCTGACGCTTTCTTTGAATTTCTTGGTGCGCAGGGCAAGTCCCATCCGCTCCTGGAGCAGAACCAGCAGCTCGCGGTCGATCTTGTCGATTTTCGTTCGGATTTCGTTCAGTTTCATGGCGGTGTCCTCATGAGAATGCCTAAAATGTCTAAATTGCCTAAAATGCCTAAAATGACTAATGCGCGTATCCGGAATCCTCCAGCTTGGTTCAGCCGGATGCCGATGGGAGTCGACTCGGATGCCGGGCAACTGTTTGAGCCGGTTAGGTCGCGTTAAGACGGCCGCAGCCAGGTAACGGGAGTTGCCGAACATTGCCGTTTACCGCTGCAATTTTCAACGTTTTCATCCGATGTTCGATGCTTTTCGATTTTTCTCCTTTGAGATCCCGGCCAGAAACTGCTGCATCGGCCTGATCGTTTCCATGATCCGGGCAAACTGCTCCGGCGTCAGGGCCTGGTCGGCGTCGCACAAGGCTTCTTCAGGCCGGCAGTGGACTTCCACCATGATGCCGTCGGCGCCGGCGGCCAGGGCCGCCAGACTCATGGGTGCCACCAGCTCCGGTCGGCCGGTGCTGTGGGTCGGATCCACGATGATCGGCAGGTGGGTCAGTCCGCGAACGGCCGGCACCGCGCTCAGGTCGAGGGTGTTTCGGGTGTAGCGCTCGAAGGTGCGGATCCCCCGTTCGCAAAGAATCACGTCGGGGTTTCCCTCGCTCAGGACATACTCTGCGCAGTTGAGCCATTCTTCCAGGGTCGAATACATTCCCCGTTTGAGCAAAACAGGCCTGCCGGCCTTGCCCACCTCCTTGAGCAGGGCGAAGTTCTGCATGTTTCGAGTGCCGATTTGCAGAACATCGGCAAACTCGGCCACCCAGGAAACATCCCGCGGATCGATGACCTCGGTGACTACCGGCAGCCCCGTTTCTTGCCCGGCCCGGGCCAGAAGCTTGAGCCCCTTCAGGCCGAGCCCCTGGAAAGAATAGGGCGAGGACCGGGGTTTGAAGGCCCCGCCCCGGAGCATGTCCGCGCCCGCCTTTTTGACCGCTTCGGCGGTTTCCATCATCTGGGCGCTGCTTTCGACACTGCAGGGCCCGGCAATGACACAAAACCCCCGGCCCATCGTTGCATCACCGATCTTTACGACCGTTCGCCGCACCTGGCTGATCGACGTCAATTTCAGGTTCTTCATGATTACTTTCCTCTCCGGGAGCGGCCGAATTCAGCCGGCACAGACAACGGGGGTGGAGGACTGCTCCAGTTCGTTCAAATCTGCGGCGTCAAGAAGGCGGATACCCGCCTTTTCCAAAATGGCCACGGCCAGGGTCGTTTTGAAAAGAAAAAGCTCCGGGACGGCCCCGGAGCTTTTTCAAATAAAAAAACCCCGGGCGGACTTGCGGTCCACCCGGGGCGTATTGACGATTGAACGACTACACGTCCGGATGGACGCTTCTAAAAAAGAAGCGCCCGAAAATAAACAGCCTGTTGGATCGTGCAGTGCATCCCATTGTCATACTCCTGTAAACCAGATTTTAATTCCCATGCCCCAGACGATTTTCATTGTCAACCTTTTTATCGCTGATGTGCCGAAAGCCATTTTCTTCTGAGTGCTGGGTTCTTTGTTCTGAGTTCTGCAACCGACCATTTATCGGGCCTTTCCGGCCACATCCGGGGCGGCCTGGGCGGCGTTTTGCATATCGACCTCCACCCGAAGGGCCTTGAGCCCCTGCACACCGGGCAGGTCTTCCAAGTCGAGGAATTCGGGCCGGCCGGTCAGTTCTTTTTCCTCGATGAGAAACTCGATGTGCTGATGCATTTCCCTGGCTTCGGCGGAACTGGTATACACAACCGCAATTTTGCCCGGCTGGGTCAGGCGCTCCTGGGTGCCTTTTACCCGGGCCTTGTCGATGCGGGATTTGATGATCTCGTTTCTCACGTCGTAGGCGCCGTCTACGTCAAAGCGGCGCTCGTCGTAGCGGAACCGGATCGACAGCGGCGCCTCCTGGATCAGGACCAGATGGGCGGTCTTCAGTGGGACCTTCAACTCGGGTTCCATCGCCTCTGCCAGCCGGGCCAGCCCCGCGGCGGTTTTGAGCTCCGGAAAATGCGCCTCCACCTCGCTTCGGAGAAAAGTCAGTACTGTCGCTTCGTCGTCGCTGCCCAGGCCGGCTTTCAGCCGCTTCATCTGGCCCTGGATGCGTTTTTCCAGCTCCCCGAAAATCATCAGGGGCCGCACCGCGGCCGCCTCTTTGACGATCTTCAGTGCGAGAGCCAACTGGGCCGACAAATCCTCGGAGATGGCCCGGTTTCGTTCCGCGGCCGACCCGCGGACATCGGAGATGCCGTAGATCGGAAAGACGTCCTTGAATACGATGGGGGCCATCTGTGCGTTTTCGTCGGTGCGAAGCGCCTCCAGATGCGCCAGGGCCTCCTGTTCAAAGCGCCATTCCACCACCGGGTGGATCGGGGTGCACTTTTCCTTGATTACCCGCTGGATCTGGCCGTGGAAGTCGTCCAGTGCCTTGTTCACCGCCATGGCAAACAGCGGCTGGATCTGGGACATGAGCACGGTATCCATGGGACAGAGATCTCCGGTCTTCGGCGAACCCACGTCGAGGGTGCCGATGACCCGCCCCTTGTAGGAAAGCGGAGCGATCATCAGCGAGCGAATCCCCTCCGGGGCCGCTTTTCCCGGATCCTTCTGAAACCAGGGGTCTTTTTCCACATCGGCGACCCGGACGATATGACCGCTGTCGACGGCGCGCTCAAAAGGACTGCCGGAAAACAGGGACAGGCTTGCATGGCGGGAGCCGGCAAAGATGCAGTCTCCGCTCTTGTCCGTTCCGGAGTTGAGCAGCAGGATCTGGTTCTGTTCGAGGGCGGCGATGCCTGCCGTCAGTGCCGGCCGGTGGAAAAGGACCCGCAGATGGTGCTGGAGCCGGTCGAATCCTTCTGCCGAAACGATCGACTCCTGGTCGATCAGATCCCGCGACAAGGCCCCAATCATCTCCGCTTCGGTAGCGTCGGCTGCCTTGAACACGGTCAGCCCCTGCAGACCGAAGCGTTCCGGGGGCAGAACTTCCCGGAGGGCTTCCGGATCCGTCAGGTGGTCCAGGACCCATTCTTTCTCCGTCTCGCCAAGAAGCGGGGCTTCTCCAACCGTGAGCGCTTCCACGAACCGGTAATCCGGATCGATCCGGTAGTGGCGCTCCAGTCCGCTTTCCGGATCCTCCACGATTCGGACCAGCGGGTATTGCAGATGCTGACGGATGCCGTAGAATCGGTCCAGAATGAAAAGGTACGCCCGAATAGCCAGGCCGCGGTCGAACCTCTCATCGGACATCGTCATCCGCCCCTGGAGGGTCCCGTCTTCTGCAATGAAAAGACGCCGAAAGGCGTCGGTGGCAAATACCGGACGGCGGGAAAACGGCGAAAAGGCCGCAACGGCTTCTGTTTCCATCGCGGTCGGGGAAAATGCGAGACGGAGCAGACCCGCTGCCGAGCGTTTGTGCTCTTCTGTCAATTCTGCGTCCTGCATCAGATCGGGCAGGGCCTCTGCGGCTTCCAGAAATGAGTCGATCTCCTTGCTGCGGCAGGCGCTATCTTGCCCGGCCCGGGCCGCCGAGGCCCGGATGGCCTTGATCAGGGGGCCGAAACTCATGCGGCAGAAAAACGGGTATTTGTCGAGCAGACGCTGCATATCGGCTCCGTTCGCTTATCGATTGCCGCATCACCCATATTCGCCCCGTCCATGGGCGGGTGTCAGCGGAAAATGGCGGCCTCTGCGTCCATGTGGGCGCAATTATGAAGACGATGGTTTCACTGCCGAGACACGGGGGCGCGGAGAAAACCTGAAAGATTTTCATCTGCGCATTCTCTGCGGCCACGGCGCCTCGTATGTTGAATGGAAAAACGTGGAGTTCGCCAAAAAATGCCTAAAATAATGGTGTCACTTCACTCCGGCTTTCATGTTAGACAGGCAGTATTCCATAATTTTAGGCATTTAAGCTCATTTTAGGCATTTTAGGCATTTCCAATCTCCTTGTCTCGGCGGTGGGTGCTCCTTGATCTGGTATACGTCACCGAAAATGTGCCATCAAACGGTAAGATCCTTTTTACGAAGGTCCACTGTAGAACCAATGTAGGGACGTCGGAGAAAAAGTCCAACTTTTTGAATTCATCCGCGCTGCGGACGGCTGGACATTCCGGATCGATCGTGCCAAAGTCGGGACTGTATTGGCGGGAACCGATAATCGAACACCGGAAGCGGCGGTATTCGGTTTTTCTTTTCTTTCAACCTGCAACCCGTCCGGATGAGGTTTTTTATGAAGCGATATCGACCTTCAGAGGCGCAGATCAAGGTTCTGATGGCCGTGGCGCTGGGAAA
>CAYPFH010000074.1:0-14264 GCA_964409825.1 uncultured Desulfobacterales bacterium
TCAAAATAACTTTTAGATAACGCCATCATGCTGTTAAGGATCAGGGCCTTAAAATATGGCACATCATTGAACAAGTGTTTCAATTGATCGGTCTTGCCTTCAGCGACCAGACCCTGGATGGCTGTTCCGATACCGTAGTATCCCGGAACATTTTGCTTCAATTGACTCCATGCCCCTACGAAGGGGATCGCCCTCAAATCATCAAAGTCCATTTTTTCCTTATCGCCCCTTTTGATTGGCCGGCTGGCGATATTGGTTTTGCCATAATATTTCAGCGTGCTCTTGTTTTCCAGGTAGGGAACAAACATGGGATGGTTTTTCAGGGCCGTGTACTTCTCGAAGCTCAAGTCTGCCAGCTTCTCGATAACCTGCCTGTCTCGCTCGGAAATCGTATTTTCTTTTTCAAACAAACGGGTGGACAACCCGGCGGTAAGCAGCTGTTCGCAATTATGCTTAAAATGGGCTTTGGTGCCATACATGCTGGTAATCGTCTGGCCTTGAATTGTGAATTGAATGGCATGGTTGGCAATATTTTTACCATGCGACGCATAGAAGCGGTGGGTTTTGCCGCCCCCGCGCGCGGGCGGGCCGCCCCGGCCATCAAAGAAGATGGCCTGGATACCGTAGTCATCGCACACCGCCGACAGCGTCTCTTTGGTTCTGTAGATCGACCAATTGGCCTGCAGAAACCCGCCATCTTTCGTGCCGTCCGAAAATCCCAGCATGATGGTCTGTCTGTTCCGGCGTTGAGCGACATGTGCCCTGTATGGGGGGATATCAAAAAGGGCCTGCATGATCGATCCGGCGTTCTGCATGCCTTCCATCGACTCGAACAACGGGATGATGTCGACCGGCACGCCGCCTTCTTTCCACCCGCACCACCGTAAAAGGCTGAATACATACAATACCGAAAAAATATCTTCGGCGTGACTGATGATATACCGGTTACATCCCTCGCTCCCGTTTTTGCGCTGGATGCGTTTCATCTGGATAATCGATTGAATCGTATCTTTGATAAGCGCATCTTCAAACTGATCGGGGTGCACAGAGATGTCTTCGCGAAGAAGAAGGGGTATTAATTCGGCATCTCCCAAATCGTCCAGGCCTTGTACAATCAGGTTCTCTTTTTTCAGGATGGCCTGCACGGTTTCCTGATGGACGCCATGGTTTTGCCTGATATCGAGAGCGGCGAAATGCGTTTTGAATATATGGACCTTGTCCATAAGGTTTTCCAACTCGTCAAGATGGAGGCTGTTGTAGTTCTCTATAAGTGCGGCTTTGATATCGACGAGTGGATTAACAATCTCTTCATATTGGATCGTTTTTTCCGGGTCGAACATGGTCCCGTAAAGCCTGTCCCTCAAATTTGCGAGGATATCTTCCACGCCCCTGAAGGTCAGCTTTTGTGCCAGCTTTTTAACATCGCGGTAATAACACTTCATCAGGCTCATGCGCAGTTCATCGGCCACATCATTGGTAGTGGCGGCGGTGACAAAAGGATTGCCATCCCGGTCGCCACCGGGCCAGAATCCAAGCTCGATGAGAGTGGGACAATCGAAACAGCTGTCGCGGAGGGTTTTTTTAACACTCGCATACAGTTCCCCCACGGCATCATAATACACATGGCGCAGAAGGTAGATAATGTTTTTGGCTTCGTCAAAGGGCGTCGGCTTTTGGGCATTGATCAGGGAGGTCAATCCCAGTTGCTGCAATGTCAAGTCGATTCCATCGATGTCGTTTCGTTCTATCATCGTTTTCAGTTTTCCGATGATATTCAAAACCGAAGGCGAGTAAAACTGGGTTGGATGCGCCGTAAATACCAGGCGGGCACTGAAACAGGACAGGTCGTCGGTCAGGCTGCAGGTCTTATCATTGCTGTTCAGCAAGGTGATGATGTCCTTCAGCGACAAGTGATCCTCTAACTGCACCAGTTGTTCGAAGGCGGCATCTTCCGCACTGTCGTAAAGCACGACCTGCCGTTCAACATACTGGATGACATTAAACATAAAATCAATTTTCTCTTTTTCCGTTTTCATGCTTGTGTGAACGTTGAAAAAAGAATCCAGGATCGCGAGCGGATCATGTTCCGAGTCAAGGCCCTGTTTACACACATGGTGCAATAAGGGAATGAGCATTCCGATGTTGCTGACCTTGCGGAAAGGCAGATTCAAAAATAAGCTGTTGTAGACATCAAACTTATTCTTGACCGCTTTATCAAATGCTATCAGTTTTGCGGGATTGTTCATCGGTTTTAACTCCCGGATTCAAGAAATAGAGGTCAAGTCTACCTTTGCCTTTTCTTTAGGCTTACTCCAAAACAACCAGGCCAATAGAGGGACGTTCTCAACTCTTCAACATTTGCAGCTTTCTTGATTCCATCTTTTAACAATCCCGTTTTTGTCTGTGGGGGCTTGCCGCGGCGAAACTCATGGAGCGAAGCCGGGTCTGCGGCAAATCAGGCAAACCTCTTTTTGCGGTGCTTCTGCAGGTTTTCCTGCCCTGGCCAGTATCTGTCTTCGTCCGGTTTGAAGATGGGCCGCTCCTGGAGGGTAAGGACGTGGCCGGGGATGTTCAAGTCTGTGCGAACGCGGTCGGACACCAGCGCTTCGTAAGTCCTGCCTACACTCATCAACCCTTCGTCAAAGGACCAGTGGCACAGCCGGCACAGGCAAAGACCGTTGGCGGGCCTGTCGTCAAAGGTTTCGCTCCAGGGCACGATGTGGGCGGCTTCGACCACGGTGTGACCTTCGGGGGTGAGCATCCGGATGCCGCACAGGGCACAGCGGTGGTTGTACAGGGTGACGATGGCCTTTCTAAAGCCCTGGTCGCGGATCTTTTTTTTGCGGTCTTCCGGAGTTTCCTCGAAAAGCGCCGGCTGTTCCTTGATTCCGCCCAGGATCACCCGCACGTAAACGTAAGACTCCAGGTTGACCACCCCCTGCTCATAGAGCGCCGGCTGGACCTCCTTGGCAAAGTAGGTTTGGATCAGCACCGCCCGGAGCTGCTCCCGTGTGGTCATATCGAGCAGGAGCGAAAACAGCTCGTCGTCCATCCGCGCGCCGGCATAAATCTGCCGGCATTTGGCCATGGAAGATACCTTGTAGTCCACTTTCGCATCGAAGCCCGGATTGGCCTCCAGGTGCCAGAACCCGTCAGTCCTCAACCGCGGAAACGGATAAGCCATGCTCGATCGGTGCCCGGTGGGCATGATCGCATTCCAATACCCGTTCCAGGTGTCCACCAGCTCGAAGGACGGCGCGATGAAATTTTTGGTGATCTTGTTCTGCGCGATCAGGTCAATGATGGAAAGCAGGAGGAATGGCTTGTGGGGGGCAGAGTGTTTCGTTGCCGCAGGATAGTGTTTCCGATTCCGGTCGGTCCTCAGTCGGGCGAAGGCATTTTGGTATTTATCAAGCATAACAGTCCATCTGTAAATTCGACTGAGCCTATTGCGGATACGACAATACCGCTTCCAGCACAGGAAGCTCCCATCTGCTTGCTTTAATCCGCTTGTGAAAACCCATATCTGGATCATCTTGGTTGCGCTGTATCATTGCGACAACCCTCAATTCCGAAACTTGATCCAACCTTCCCAACCATTTATCGGCTCCCTCCTTGGACAGCCGAGCCAGGCATCGCCCTCCGCCGTCCAGGATATCGATTTTCCCATTTGTATGGCAGAAGGCGACTCGGTGACCGCTCTCTATGGCATCCAAATACCGGTGAATCGAATGTCCATCAGAATAGGAACCAGCGTAATCCAAATAAATTTCATTCAGGCCCAGCATTTCATACTGGCACTGCCTTCGATCACATCGATCCTCTCCAAGTCGGTCCGTGAGTGGTATGACAAAATCACCCCTGATTTCCTTTAGAAAGGGGTTTTCCCTACCTGGGATCTTGAAAAGATGAAGGGTCTGCTCGGCCCTTGTCATGGCAACATACATTACCCGTCGCTCTTCTTCCCGCTGCATTTTTCCCATCTCCCTTTGCCAATCTCCATCCAGGACGAATACATGCGGGAACTCCATTCCCTTAGCCGAATGAACGGTGCTCAGAAAAATGCCCTGCCCCATCATTTTCTCCCTACGCTGCTCGACCAGAAATTCGTAAAAACGGTCAATCGCCCAGCTGACAGGTAGAATGCTGTCCGATGTCTCCTCCAGGTACCCTTGCAGAAACGAATCGATGAGCTGCCACCAAATGTTGACCCCCTTATCACCTCGAATCTGGCGCAGTCTGTTATGGAGATCGCTTGCGTGAAGGTTTTGCTTTTCATTCAGCTTCAGCCATTCCAAAGCGACGTTGATTTCTCTCACCCTGTGCAGTGGCAGCCCTTTATCGATCGTCATCTTGAGTGGGTAATCAGCATCTTCCAGCACCAACCGAGCGGCATTCAAAGGAGCCTTGGTTCTTGCCAGAACGGCAAAGTCGTCGTTTTTCACACTCGGGTCGATAGCCTTCAGCCGTTCGATTTCTCTGATGATGTGCACCGCCTGTTGGGGCCAGTCCTTTACAGTTACGATTTGAACGCGCCCCTGACTTACCGGATCCAATTTGTTCCATTTTCCACCCGGCAGGTTTTTTTCGCGGTCGCGGTTGATACAGATGGGATGCGTCCCCTTCATCCGGTCCTGGTTGTTTCGAATCAGCGAATTGGATGCGGAAATGATATGTCTGCTGGATCGATAGTTTTCGACCAGGTAGACGATATGGGTGCTGTAGTCTTCCTGGAATCTGCGGATGAATCGAACGTTGGCCCCCCTGAAAGTGTAAATATTCTGGTCATCGTCACCCACCGCCAATATGGTCAAACGGCCGTCCTCCTCCACAAGTGACCGGCCAGCTACGGCAGAAACAAAATCGTATTGAACTTCATCAATGTCCTGGTATTCATCCACCAGGATGTGGGTGTAGCCTCCCAAAAGACGATCCCTCATTTCATCCGGTTCAATCCCGGTGATTTCCTTTTTGCCTTTAAGTAGGCTCACCGCCCCCCGGATAATGGAGTCGAAATCGATGTCGCCTTCCTTGTGGGAGCCTGCCATGTCACGGATCGAAATGCCGGCAAGCCGCATGGCCGCCCCGTGATAGGTGGCGACTGTCACGCCTGCAGCGGGCTTTCCGACCAGTTTGATCAGGCGCTTTCTTAGCATGATTGCCGAACTGTGATTGAAACAGAGGACCAGAATCTGCCGGGCGGGGACTCGCTCCACTTCCAGAAGATAGGCACACCGATGGACGATGACCGTGGTCTTGCCGGATCCTGGGCCGGCGAGAATCAGCATATTGTCTTCCACGGGCTTTCCGACGGCAGCGATTTGAACCGGGTTTCTCAGCTTCTCCACGATCTGCCGGTAGGATTCTGCGGTAGTCGCCTTTTCGATTAGTTCTTTTTCGTCGGCAAAGTATTTGTTGACGAATTTGGTCCGGCCCAGGGCGAAATAATCGAACACCAAGCCGAGCGACTTGGCGATTTTTTCGAGAGCCAGCTCCGCATAGCGCATCATCACATGGACCTGAAGCCGTTTTTCCCGGTAATGAACGGCAAGCGGCTTGTAGTCGCCTTTGTTGTAATATCTTCCTTTTGCATTGGGGGAAAGACGGATGCTCATGGCCTGCCGCAAAACAGCCAGTCCGCCCTGAAGGGTGATCGCTTTTTGTTCATGCAGAAACATCAGTCCCCGATCGATCGCCGGCAGCACTTTTTTTACTTCGCTTCTCAGGGCGATGTCCGATTTTATAGCAGTGGAAAGCTCGTCACTCGTGAAAGACATTTCCAGCTCGCCGGATAGTTCGCTTCCTTTTTCAGCAACCTGTTTTTTGGCCATATCGATCAAAGTTTTCAAAATCACACGGGCTACGTTCTGCCTTAAAAAAATTGTTCTTCGAACGCTTCCCCAGCTACGCTGCAGCCTCATCTGGTAACGGTTCCGGTCGATGTAACCGATTTCGAAGCTTCCCTGGGAGGCGGCAAAACCTTTGCCGTCGTATGATATTCCCTTGATCAGTTGACGAAGAACATCCGGGGTGGTTCCATAACCTTCGTTCTTGAGCATTTGATTGAGCCGGCGGATGTTCAGCAAAACCCAGTTGCCATTTTCCGCATCGGGGTCTTCTTCCTGAAGGATTTTGACCAGACTGTCTTCGAGATCGCAGGCAGCCTCCAAAATCCGTGTCGAATTGTTCTTTCCCTTCGGCCTGAAGCTGGCCGACAGGGTGACTCCCTGGTCGATCAGGCCGGCGTCTGCCAAATCGTGCAGCGCCGTGATCACGATCTGGGCCGCGGTCAGTCCGGTCGCTTTTTCCATTTCCTGAAGCGTTTGTCTTTCCGGAAACAGCGCCTCGGCAAGAAAATCCGCACTGCATCCCTGCTTATCTGCAGCATTCATGAGCTGATGCAAAATTCGAAGCCACATGTTTTGGGTGTGCGGAGAAAGATTGAGACAGTCTATGACCTTCCTGGCTTCCTCAAGGGATTTTACCAGCGGTTTGCCCTGAAATACCTCCGTCAGATTCTGGTTGCGCTGGAGAAAGCCGGCTCTTTCCAGCCAGGCGATGGAAGCCCTTACCTTCGTGTCCCTCACTTGCGTCACTGACCGACGCAAGTCGGCCATGTCTTCGTCTCGCAAGAGCTCGTCACTCGTGACAACGATTTCACCCTGCTGGTTCGGCTTCTTCCGGCGCAAGGCTCGCAGCAGTCGTGCAATCTCCTGGCGCTTCACCTCAGAGAGGGCACCCATGTGAAACTGTCTTCCAGCGTCGTGCGGGTCGTAAAGGAGAACACATCTTGCCGGCTTCAGATCCCGACCGGCTCTTCCGGCCTCCTGGATGTAATTTTCAAGGGATCCAGGCATCTCGAAGTGAAGCACCAGCCGGATGTTTTCCTTGTCGATGCCCATTCCGAATGCATTGGTAGCGCAGATCACCGGTATTTGTCCGGAAACGAAGTCAGCGATGATCTCACGCTTTCTGCCGGCCTCCAGCCCGGCATGAAACGCCTCGGCCAAAATGCCCTGGTGCCGGAGAAACTCCGCTATTTCCTCGGTGGATTTCCGTGTGGCCGCATAAACGATAACCCCCGGAGCTTCCCTTTCTTTCTGGAGCTGGCTTTCAATGATCACCTGGGTTCGTTGAAACTTTTCAGCTGCAGAAACCGGAATCACCTGAAAAGACAGGTTCTCCCTTTCCACGCCGCCTTGGTAAAGCAGCAGATCATGGCTCAGTTCTTCTCGAAAATGGTTTGTGATTTCCTCTATCACGTCTTTTTTGGCAGTCGCTGTAAAACAGGCGACCGGCGGAACCTCCTGGTTCTGTTCCTTGGCAAACTCCCTGATGAAGCGCGCCGCATATAGATAATCGGGTCTGAAGTCGTGCCCCCATTTGGAGAGACAGTGAGCCTCGTCGAACACCCAGCAGCCGACTTCCCGCTGCCGCAGCACGTTTCTGACACCAATGCTCCGAAGCTGCTCCGGTGATATATACAGAATGGCCGTGTCACCGAGTCGAATCCTTTCGAACACCTCGCCACGCTCGGGGAGCGTTTGAAGCCCGGATACGGCATCTGCAAACAGAGTCCCGGTCTTTTTGACCAGGTTGTCCACCTGGTCTTTCATCAGCGCCTGCAATGGCGAAATCACTACTGTGAGAGTGCCGCGCCTTGAGTATCGCACCAGTGCGGGCAACTGATAGCAAAGCGATTTGCCGCCTCCTGTGGGAAGTATTCCCATTACGGGTTTGTCACCCAGACAGGATGAGACAATAGCCTTCTGCAGGCTTTCGCCCTTTTCGGTCATCGGCTTTTTTCGAAATGACCGATAACCAAAAAACTTCTCCAGATGTTGATCAGGATCATGGTTATCAGCACAGTAGCCGCAGTTCGGCCGTCCGCAAGGATCCTCTCGTAGTGCTTTGATGATTTTGGGAATTTCCGGGAACCTGTGCCGAACCCACGGTGGCAGCACGGAGTTGCCTCCTGCTACCTGAAGCCAGGCAAGGCAATAAGCGGCAGCCGCGCGGGTTTCTTTCCTGGCCAGCAATTCCGGAATGATCACTTCGGCAGCGCCGGTACAGACGAGCCCTTCCGTCAGATCCAAAAAACAAGAAAGAGCGTCTTCTTGGGTCTTCAATATTGGCGGCGTCATCATAGAAAAAACACTTGAAATTCCAGCACCTGAAAAGGTGTTAAATATGCTGTCCTGAAAACAGAATCGGTAAAAATCTATCATCTGTTTCTTTTCCGCTGCCATTTGGGCGAAGCTCTCAAACTGGTCGGAAAAGACGGAAGCAGCCAGCCTGGCGTCCTCGACTGGGCTGTTGATGGAAGAACGAACCAGTTTGTAATTTTTGACAAGGCGATGGTAGGGATTTTGGGGAAAGGCCAGCGGAGATAGATAAAGCGTATCGATGACCGGCTTTTTCAGGATCTGCAGCCACGGAGAGGCGGCCCTTAAGATCGGGAAATCATGTCCAAGAAGATTGTGCCCCAGGACGAAATCTGCCTTGCTGGCAATCTCGTCAAGCTGCTTTAAAACTTCCTTCGAACCGGCATTGTGGGCTTTTTCAAAAACTTCATCGCTTAATATGGCGCCGACATGTCGGATCCTTCCTGCCCTTGTAGTTTCAAGATCCAGCCAAATCGTGCGCTTTAAAATAGAATTTATAGATTCGCTCGTTGTCAAATTGCCGGTTAAGACGTCATCTTCACTTCTGAGATCCATTTTTAAATTAATCCCTCAATACCAAAGGTCACTTCAGAAGTAAGATTTTGATATCACATTCCATATGAATGGATCAACTTTTACCCAAAACGACCTTGGGCTGAAATGGGTAAAAAAGCAATTATGCGGCAGCGGAGCGGAATTTTTCCCACCTTCGGGAAAGCAGCTCCGGATCTGGGCGGAAGTCGGATTTTCTGGGGATGAACAAGCGTTTGTTGTGAAGGCCTTGGAGGCCGTGGAGGAGCATGGGGCCATCGGTTTCGCTCAACACATCGGCCCGGATCTCCACCACATAGTCAGGACGGATGCCGAGAAAAAGCTTGTCGAAGGCGGCATGATGGAGTTTGCAAAGGGCGATGCCGTTTTTGACGATGGGATCTCCGCCGGGCTCGTTGTCTGGAATGATGTGGGCCGCATCGAGCAGCTCGCGGTGCCGCAGCCGGCACAGAGCGCACTGATCTCGGTAAGCGGACAGCACCCGCTCCCGGAATCCCCGCTGATGAAGCCGATGGCGCACCCCATAAGTGATATAGGCGCGCCTTGCCATGATATCCTGGCTTCTGAGGCCTTCGCTGATCTTTCCCCTTTCCATCGCCTGCAATGTGTAGCGCATATCGTCAAGCGCGACCTTAAACGTGAGCTGTTTGGGCATGTCACCCACGATAAACACCGGCCATTCAGCAAGGTATTTCCCGGGGACCACGCCGTGGAAATAGATCAAAGGGGTCTGCTTCTGAAATGCTTTTCTAAGCCCGATATTTTCATGATGCCGTGGATCGTCTCCCCGGTAGCGATAAAGCAGGAATCCATCGGCTCCAAAGCTGTCGTCGTATGGGCTTTTCGGGGAGGTGGTAATGCTAAGAGGAATTTCATCGAGGACTCGGGGCTTGAAAATGCCCTGGGGACCGAGGAGGGGAACTCTTTGACCGCGGAACTGGAAGCCTTGGGAAAGAACCGGCCGCGGGATGACATCTTCATACTCTGCCGATTTTTTCGACAGCCAGTCAAATGCCGCCAACCGCACTTCGGTATCGATACTGGTCAAAAACTATTTCCTTAACCGGATTAAGATACGGCTGCTTTTATTCCAAAAACCCCGTCCCAATGAGACTCCTTGGACATTATTGTGCGACCCGAAGGTGAGCCGACCTAAAAAGGATTGTTTACCGAATTCCATTTGAAACCAAATACTTGATTGTGTGCCTCATCAATCTGAACTCTTCCGCGTGGAGTCGCGAAATATCCGCTTCCCGGGACTTTTGTTCTCTTATTGATAACCAAGGATTGTAAAGGTGGCAAATCTTTTTCCAAGCAATGATCCTGAATAATTCCAAGGAAATACCTGCAAACTCTTGGATGAAGTTCCATTTTTTCAGCCAACCTGCCGTAAGTGATTGGACTTCGCTGTTTTGCCTGTTCAATCAGTATCGGCCATGCTCTTCTTGCCCTGTCAAATTGATCGACTTTTTTTCGTGCAGCCAATTGGAACTCCTCCAAAATTATGGTTTATAGTCAATCTATTTACAGGACCTAAAGATTTATTTTCCGACCACACTCAAATCGAAGCTCAACCCTTCGGCCGCCTCTTCCGGGAAAGGTATCCGATCGGCCAATTTTTCCGTTGTCTGTGCATCCACCTTATAGTTTTCTCCCATCACCACCTTGAACCAGCGCTCGCGGTCCATGACAACGCGGTACATTTTTTCGTCTTGGGTTTTGGCGATGTAGGGGAGATAGACTTGGATCGGTTGGCCGCAGCGTTCCACTTTAGCGCCGATGCGGTCGATCCGACCGGTCCGCTGTTCCAGGGTGCTAGGATTCCAGCAAAGATCGTGGTGGATGACATGACGGCAATTTAAATGCAGATCGACTCCTTCGGCCATAATCATGCTGGCGACCAGCACTTCAGGATAAAAAGGGGTGTTGAAAGTCAGCATGAGCCGTTGGCGCATTTCCTGTTTAGTGGCGCCGTTCGCCAGCCTGACCTTCGAACCGGGCTGCACGTGCTCCAGGGCATCCAGATAGCGATCCCGTTCATCTTTGCCACAATGCTTGACCAGAAAATCAAAGAAGTCCTTCAACAGATTTTCCAAGATCATTCCGGAACCATCTGTTTGGCTAAGCGCTTGGTAGACGGTATTTTCATCAAAATTTCCGCTGCCAAGAGGGAAAAATCTGACCAAAAAAGAAGGCGTCCTCGTATAGCGACGTACAATTCTCAGAATACGCTCACGCTGTTCTTCGAGCCCTTCATAGCCTTGAAGAATTTTATTAACGGCCCGGTTGGTCGCACGCCGTATCGGGGAATCTTGGGCAAAGAAACGGTTGCCGATTTTTTCCAGTTCATTTGCAGCCTCTGATTTCGAACAACCCAGTTTGTCGGCCGCTATGCTGTTTATGACTGCATCCAACGCCTCATCGACCTTTTTGCTGACCGTTTCGCCCGTGGCGATATAGTGGCAGAAGATGAGAACCTTTTCCCCGGATTTCCAAAGCTCAACGGCCTTGCTGATGGTAGCTGAAATTTTTGGATGCGACTCCGCCTTGAGGCTGGCACAATCTTGAATGGCGCACTCCAGTCGATCCAGGTACCATGCAGCAACCTTGTCTTCTTCTGGTATCTCGCAATCACTGTCATCGCCATCATGAGCAGGATTGGCTTTTTGTTCATTTTTCCTGTTTAACCGCTGCTCTCGTGTATGAATAAACGCCTCAAAGCTGGAGGCCAACCCTTCTGCAAATACAGGTCGCGATTCCGGTTTTAGCGCTGTCACCCTCGCTGCAAGCAAAAAAGGAAGCAGCGCATCGCCGTCGATGTCAAGACCGGGATAAAAATCGGCAAGATGGTTATCGGCGATTGCCTTTCCTGAAAAGCGCACCCGTCTCGGTTTTTGGATATCGGGGAGGTCCTTGGGCCTTGCATGTCGTACCGCATAGGGTTGGAGGGCTTCTTCGGCCTCTTTCATTCTTTTTTTTGCTGTCCGGTATCTTCGGCGAATCTGCTCCCCGGTGGCCGTTAATACGGCATCGGTTTTGACATAGCCCCACCACTCTTCAACCGAATCTGCTGGCTTGTCAGCGATAATCAGATCATCAAGCGTTAATTTTCCCCAAAGCTGGTCAAGAGAAACCGCTGCCACCTGAGCGGCATCCAGCAGTTTCTGAATTCGAGTCAGATCTGATAAAAATGCATTTTTTCCCATGCTGGGACTTCTGACGCCTTTCCAAGAAATGCCGGCAAACCTCTCCAGCACAGAACAAAGCTCATAGTGTCCTAACTGAAATGGAGTTGCCGTAAGGAAGAGCATCCGTTCAAATACCTCAGCCAGGGGGCCTTTGGACAACTCCGCTGCATCTTCAGCAGCTCGTTGGTCTTGAAATAGCGAGGCAAGCTGTGTCTGTGGGTTTTTTAAGTGGTGCGCTTCATCAAGGATGAGCAGCGGCAATTTAATTTTCAGCGAATGAATGCACCGATCCCAAAGTTCGAGGATCTTGTTGTTAATCTCCCCTCGCGCAGCTTGAATCCGATTTTCAAAAGATGCCGATCGACGATAGGGGATTTTGTCCCGGAGCGTCTGATAAAAATCAGTAAGCGGCATCTGCTCTATGGTGCGCAGGATTGCCTCGGGGACCGGATCATCGTTATCCGCTGGCCGCAATTGATGTCGGTCCAAGATATCGAACCATAATCTGGGATCGGTGGTGAGTAGTTCCATCCACACATCGGGGCTTCTTTTAGTTACATGGCGCATTTGAAGCAAACGCCCCATATACGTACAAATCGCCTGCCGGATTCTTTTCGAATATTGGCGCTGATGAAGCGCTTTCTGAATGATGGCCAGCTTGACCCAGCCATCTTTTAATTTTCGGTGAGGACTCATGGCGCCATGGGTCAAAAAGATGATGGAGGCTTGGTTGCTGGGAGGATCATCCAAGAGCTTGAGAAACTGAATGGCATTAGCAGCGCTTTTGGCAATGAGGTGGCTTCTAACATTTGGTGTGTCGATGCATCGCTCCAAAAACAGCTCAAAATCCTTAGGCCATTTTTCCTTCAGTGAAGGTGGCACCATCACCACGACAGGTCTTCGTTCCCGAGGCTGCAGGGCCACCGAGGCAGCTACAGCCAGGGCGACAAACGTCTTCCCCATTCCCACCTCATCGGCAAGAATCAGGCCTGGCCGAGACTCTAATCGCTGTAAGATCACCCTGGCTGTGGCGGTTTGTCGCCGAGCATCCGTTTTGGATATTCGGCCAGCTACATGGAGATTAATTGCCGGATGAAGGTCATAAGCGTAACTCACCAAAGCTCCCCTTCAAATGCTCCTTGAACGTAATTTTTCATGGTTCCTGCGGCCGCTGACAACCGCTCGCAAGCCATCTCCTTAAGTTCTCCGGCAACCTTCTTGAGCTCTGCGGCAACATCGGAAACAGGTAAATAGCCAGCTGATGCATTGGGTTCAGCCCGAAGAACTTCCAGGGCCAATTCCGCCAGCAAAAAAGCGCATTCATCATCTGATCGGGCTTCTTTTTCAATGGCTTTGGCTACCGCAAACACTCCTACTGGTCCCCTTAGCCGCCAGGCAAGCGATTCAGCAGAGGCTGCTGGTCTTTCCAAACGCTGCCGCAGTCCCGTTAGAGCGGCAGACACGCGATAAGTCTTTTGCAGCAAGAAACCGGAGGTGTCTACGTGCTTGTGCGGGTCGTAAATCTCATTGATTGAGGTGCGGAATTTTTTTCCTGTCCGCCTTTTCTCCCATTCCTTCATCACTTGGTGCAGGGGACGGGCAGAGGTAAGAATGCTGATGAGAAGATCCAAAGGCAAATCGCTGAGTTCTTCCGGTGGAGGAAGACTTGCAGCACGATCCACATTCACCGGCCACCACGCACGACCATTTGCCCCCTTCCAGGAAACCTCCAAACCGGAAGGAGCCATTTCCTGCTCCCAGATCAATTCGACCTTTTCCGCCTCTCCTCCTGTTTTCCATTCCTCTTCACAGAGCAGGACATCGTCAGAATCCGTAGCCTTATAAATAATCCAACCGGCAGGCGGCTTTCCCTTAAATATCAGGGTTACGGTGGCGCTGCCATTCTCGCGGGAATAAATGGCCTGGCTAAAGGCAGGGGGAAGTGGCAAAATCGTTTCATCGGGCACATCCTCCCCCTCAATAGACTTGGGCGACCATTTAATTTCCGTATCAGGATCAAAAACATCGCCATCCGGTAAGCCGTCCAACAACAGTCTTGCTACATCGGAATTTCCGGATTTGGAAACCAGAAAGAAAAGCCCGGCTTCCAAATTGGGCCGCGTGCTCAATCCAAGTCCGGCACTGGTGAAATTTCCAGATCCGATCAAATGCCCATACCAGTCGTTTCCGGCCAGCCAAATGCTTTTCATGTGAAGCTGTCTAAATCCACCCGCCTCCTCTTCATCATGCTCCGCAATTGTTCCGACATAAGTTCGACAGGAAGGTCGCTGCGGCTGGGCATGAAGAAGCGTCTCCGGAGCATGGACGAAAAAAGCATCGATGCCGCTGATTTCTTCGG
>CAYPFH010000075.1:0-6577 GCA_964409825.1 uncultured Desulfobacterales bacterium
GAGCATTTATAGTGGACCAGCGCCCGGAGGCTCAGCACGCAGAATCCGTGGGCAAAGCCTTCGGCGATGAACACCTGCCGCCCCTCTTCGGCCGTGAGCCGGACACCCACCCATTTTCCGAAGCTGGAAGAGCCCGGCCGAATGTCCACCGCCACGTCGAAAATTTCGCCGTAGACGGCCGATACCAATTTGGCTTGGGGCTTTTTCCGCTGAAAATGAAGACCCCGGAGGGTTCCCCGCACCGACCATGACAGGTTGTCCTGGACGAAGTCGACGTCGATGCCCATTTGCGCATAGCGCCGGGATTGGTGGGTTTCCAGAAAATACCCCCGGCGGTCCCGGTAGATGTCGGGCGTGACGATCCGGACGCCGTCTATCGGCGTTTTTTCGATTTGCATCGGTCTTTTCCGCCGTTACCGCCCCTTTTGGATCAGGTCGAGCAGATAGGCGCCGTAGCTGTTGTTCGAATACCCGGCGGCCAGCCGCTCCATCTGTTGCGCTTCGATGAACCCCATCCGGTAGGCGATTTCTTCCACGCAGGCCACTTTCAGCCCCTGTCTGTTTTCGATGACTTCGATGAAGTTCGCCGCCTGCATCAAAGTTTTGTAGGTGCCGGTGTCGAGCCAGGCGATCCCCCGGCCCAGGCGTTCGATGTGCAGCTGGTTCAGCGCCAGATAGGCACGGTTGACATCGGTGATTTCCAACTCCCCCCGGGCGGAAGGCTTCAGTCCGGCGGCGATATCCAGCACCTGGTTGTCGTAAAAGTAAAGGCCTGTGACGGCATAGTTCGATTTCGGTGCTGCAGGCTTTTCCTCGATGTCCACGACCCGATTCTCATCGTCATAGGCGATCACGCCGTAGCGGCTGGGATCGCTGACCCAGTAGCCGAAAACCGTAGCGCCTTTTTCGCGGTTTTGCGCCTGCCGGAGCTGCAGGGAAAGTCCCTGGCCGTAAAATATGTTGTCGCCCAAAATCATGCAGACACTGCCGCCTCCGATAAAATTTCTGCCGATGACAAAGGCCTGGGCCAGTCCCTCAGGCCGGGGCTGCTCCGCATAATGCAAAGAGATCCCCCACTGGCTGCCGTCTTCCATGAGCTTTTGAAACAGCGGAAGATCGTGGGGCGTTGAAATGATCAGAATGTCCCGAATGCCGGCCAGCAGAAGGACCGAAAGGGGATAGTAGATCATCGGTTTGTCATACAGCGGCAGGAGCTGCTTGCTGATGACCCGGGTGATCGGGTACAGGCGCGTGCCGGATCCGCCGGCCAGAATGATTCCTTTCATATCGCTTCCCTGAACGGTTTGCGTTGACAGAAGCTTGCCGGCCGCCGGAAATCGACGGCAAAGACTGAGTTCTTGTAGGGGGGAATCGGCGCTTTGTCAACTGCCGCGGAGATGACGGAAAAACAGCGCGGGACGGAAACGGTACCGATCGCGCTATCCCGGATATTTCACGAAATAGCCGGGCTATAGGATATGGCGGGAGGCCGGCGTCGGCTGGACCCAGCGGTTGCGGCTTCCATCATAGAACCATTTGTCAGGAAAGACACCGGCGCCGCATTGTTTTTCGTCGACGCGCCTGCGCCAGGCCGCGGCTTATTTCCGTATTTGTTTCCATTGTGTTGCAGCAGCGGGTCTATGCCTGGAGCTCGAACACCATTTTTTTGCCGCTGTTGTCATAGAAGACCATTCGGCCCCGGATCTTTTGCTGTTCGCCGAAGATGTTCTGCAGCGTCAATGCGTCGTCGGTGCGCTGCACGCGGTCGACATTTTCCATGATCTTTTCTTCCACACCGTTTTTCAAGACAAACACGTCGATGTCGCACATAGAACACTCCTCTTTGCTTTGACGTTTCAGGTGATTTTACCCGAATCTGGCGGGTTTCTCAACCGACGCAGGGACAGGGCAAAAAATTGCCGCTATCTGTTAAAAGATCCGCACCGGGCTGTCGGTTCGGGATGCGGCGGGGAGGCCGGAACCGGAGGAATCCTTCGACGGAGGCGTCCTCCCTGACTGACATAGATTCCTGCAAGCACAAAAACCGCCGCCAGATACTGCAGCGGGGTGAAATGTTCACCCAGTATGATCCATCCCAGAAAAACGGCGAAGACCGGAATCAGGTTCACATAGGCCGAGGCCCGGCTGACCGGAAGCCGGCTGATTCCGAAGTTGTACAGGCCGTAGGCGCCGATGGTGATAAAGGCCCCCAGATAGACGATGGAAAGGGTGGGGACGAGCGGCGCCGGAGAAGGAATCCCCTCTGTGGTGAGCAGCATCAGGGGGAAAAAAAAGAGGCTTCCGATAAACGCTTGCCAGGCGGTCAAAAACCATGGCGAATAACTGCGGGTCAGAAACTTTAAGGTGATGAAATAGCCGGTGGCGCAAATCATGGCGACAAACTCGAGCAGGTTGCCCAGGGCCGGCCGGGGGGCACTCTGGCTCGATTCGCCGGTGAGGCTCAACAGGCATGCGCCGGCGATGGCCGCGACAAAGCCGGCCATCATCCGACGGGAAAGCGGCTCGGCCAGAACCAGGCGTGCGGCAAGGGCGACCATCAGCGGCAGCATTGCCGTGATCACGCCGGCCTGGGAGGCCGTGGTGTTCTCCAGGGCCTTGGCTTCGAACACAAAATAGAGGCAGGGCTCGCAAAATGCCATGAACAGCAGATATTTCAAATCCACCCGTCTGAAATTGGAGACCCGCAGCTTTGAAAAGACGGCCAGAAATAGGAGCGACGCCACGGCCATCCGACCGAAGATCACCGTCATGGGGTCAAAGGCGGTAAACGCCAGTTTCATGGCGATAAAAGAACTCCCCCACAAGAGTGCGGCCGTGATCAGGGCCAGGGTCGGAATCCATGGAGTTGCCTTTTCGGACATGACAGCGGCGTCCTCTTTTATGCATGCGGCTCAGCAAATCCGGCCGAATGGATCAGATGATTGAGCGTTGACAATACTGATGGAAATGAGATAGCGCCAAATTTGAAAGTGGCCAATCTATCACAGAGCCCATCGCGAATAAAAGCGAAAATGGGCCGCCCTGGCTTCCGGTGTTTCTGTCGGTTGCTGTGCATCAAAGGAATCCGGGATCTGCTTAAGTGAGCCGATACAGCTTCGCGTCGGATCGCGTCGGGGCCAGCAGTTTGATCATAAAAGAGGGCGGACAACCCGCAAGGCTGTCCGCCCTTTTACATGGGTGGTTAGATTATGCCGCTTTCAGGGCCCGCAGGTGTAACCGGCGCCGGATTTGAATCCGCTGCTTTACCCGGTGTTCAAAAGTCATGCCTCCGGGTTTGCCGGAGGCGTTACTTTTACTATTGAAATCAAGGTCTTTTTGTTTTAATGAAGTTGAAACCGTCCGGGGGTGAAACGTCGAACGTTTCCGTCCGTTGCGGTATTGTAAAATTTCGGGGCTATGTGGAAGAAACGTGGTGCGATGGATATCCGGGTTCCGGGAGGTCTTTAAATGGCGGAGCACACCGGCACAGACCGAATATCGGCGATCAGCAGCGATCTGGAACACATCACCGAGGATTTGGAGGTAGTCCGGGGTTTTGTCGGTCTGATTCGAACGCTGGAAAAACTGTCGGACATGGCCGATTATGCCTATGACCAGGCACAGAACCGGTACCATGCCGTTTCTTCCGGGCGGCCGATATCCGAACTTGAACTGCTGCTCGAAGAATTTTTCGGCTCCCCGAAAAAGCGCTCTGAAAATCCGCTGCCCGCCAAGCTTCGCAGCCACCCGATTCTTGGACATCTAGAGGGGGAAATCGAAGGGCAGAGTCTTTTTTTCCGGAAGACCGAAAACGGCCTTTTTTATGGATCTCTCGAGGCCGTGGCGGAACCCTTCGGCCAGGTGGCTGTCCGGCTCGGCTTTGCCAGAAAAAAAAGCGCAATGAAAAAGGCACCGGCTGCCGGCCTCGAGATCGAGGATATCGGGCTGCCGGCGCAATCCCTGGAAGAGCGGATTGCCGAACAGCTCAACGAGGGAAGCGGCCAGGTCAATGGGGTGGGCTTGGCGACATTTCTGCTGGAATCGGAGGCGGAAAAGTCCTCTTGCTCGCTTCGGGTGACCGCCGAAGATCTCAGCGGGTACCTGTTTATCAAAAACGGGGTTTTGATTGACGCCTCCTGCGGCAAGGCGGAGGGCATAGATGCCGCCATGGAGATCGTCAGCTGGGTCGACACCCAGATCGTCCTGGAAAATCCCGTTGAAAGAGATGAGTACATGATCGCGCAGCCCCTGCTGCGCACCTTGACCGGCGCCCTCAAGAAACGAAATACCCGCAATCAGAGCGCCGAAAATGAGGTCGCCGACAAACCGCCTTCTGCGGGAAAAGAGGCGGCAGCCTCTTTGAAAAAAATCCCGGCAAAGAAAAAAAAGCGGCCGGGAAGGGCGAAGATCCGACCGGTGTATGCCGTCATTGCGGTTGTCGCGGTGTTGGCGGTCGGAGTCGTATACGGCTTCCGGTACTGGCAGGAGCAGAAGCGCCAGGACGCCTATGGGGTATTGGCTGCAGCGGCCGCGGCTGAGCAGGACATCGAAAAGGCGGTTTCTTTGCTTGAATCCTTCATCCAGGCAGGCCCCGACGACAAATATGCCCGAAAGGCCTCTGAAGACATCGTCCGCCTCAACGCCGAAGCAGAAAAGCGGTTCTATGAACAACTCCAAGCCCGGGTCGAAGCCCTGCTGGCGGCACCCGATTTCGAAGCCAAGGCCGAACAGATTTACCGGCAGTATCTGGAGCGGTATCCTCAAGGCAGATACGCCCAGAACGTGCAGGAACGGATCGGCTCTCTTGGCGAGCTCGCCGAAAAAAGCCTCTACCAGCAGGCGGTAGACATCGAAACGGCAACGCCGGCCAAGAAAATGGCCGCCTATCGGCGCTACATCGAACGCTTTCCTGCGGGGCGGAACAGAAAAGACGTGGACAACCGAATCGATGCCCTTGCCGCCGACCAGTTTCGGGAGCTGGAAACGGCGATGCTCAGCTGCAAGAGGCATGGGCAGTGGCAGGACTGTCTGGACCGATGCGACGAGTTTCTTTCCGTCTTTGGGATGTCCTCTGTTTCGGCCACCGTTCGCGAGTGGCGGGTGGAGGCGCAAGGCCACCTGGATCTGGCCCAAATTCGCATCCTTTCCGAAGGCTTGCAGCGGGATCCACAAAAATACAAGCCGGCGCTTGAGCGGTTTATTGAGCAGCGGCCGGACTCGCCGGCGGTCGGAGAGGCCCGAAAGCGTCTGGCTGAAGTCGACCGGCGCATTGCAGCCCGAAATCAATGGAAGCGGATCGAAGCCCTTGGCCGGGATGAAAGCCGGCTGCTGCAGGAGCGGGTCCAGGCTGTTCGATCCTACGCGGCGAAGTCGCCGTACACCGAGTATAGAGAACCTGCCGTGCTGCTTGCCGCCGAACTCGAAAAAAGAATGTGGGAAGAGTCACAAAAACAGCAGCAGACGGCCGCCGAACAATACCGCCGGAGGCGGCTGGAACAGCAAAAGCAGCAGATGGCCCGGGAGCGGATGCGTATCGAAAGGTTGGAAAAGAAGGCCGGGGGCAAGCTGGCCGCGGCTGGGGAGCGATTTGTCGCCGGCAACCCCGGGACCTTCGTCGACAAGAAAAGCGGTTTGATCTGGTGCCTGCTCGACTCGGAGAAGACCCAGAATCGATGCCAAAACTACCAGGAAGCGAAAAACTACGTCGCCAGACTGTCCACCGGAAACTTCACGGACTGGCGTATGCCCACCGCCGCCGAACTGGCGAGCCTTTACAAGAACCCTCCTTTTTTCCCCGCTGAAAGCGCCCCCTGGTACTGGACCTCGAAGATCTTTACCACCGGATACCACACCAAGGTAAGGGTGGTGAGTTCTGACAGGGAGACCGAATTTAGAACCGAGTACCGGAGGGCTTCAGAGTGTGGGGCGGTCCGCGCTGTACGCGATCCGGGATGATCAAATTGCGTCGACAATTTTTTTCTATTCCCGATTTTTTTTGATGAGAAAATTGCGTCAGCAATTTTCTCATCTTTGGTGTTTGGCGACCGCCTTGGTGTAGGAGTCGATCATATCTGCCAGCTGCGGCTCCACAGTGTCGAACTCGATTCCGATACCTCAGCGGTTTCGCAGGATGTCGTAGACCAGCCAGAGTCCAATGACGGCGGAAATGCAGTATCCCGCCAGGCCGAGCAGGGAATATCCGCCCAGAAGCGGCGGCAGGCCGGTGGTAACGATCAAAGACGAGCCGATGATCATCGCTCCGAGGATGACGCCCAGGGTCAGCCGGCTGAAGATCTTGTCCAGCGTCGAGGTCAGATCGTCCAGGTGGTGGTGTTCGAAGCGAATCCGAAGATCGCCGCGCTCCATTTTTGCGACGATGTCGCCGATTCGTTTAGGAAACTGCCCGGGGGAGGTCGCCAGCTTCAGGAGGAGAACTTTGAGACGGTCCAGAATTCTACGGGGCTGGAAGCGCTGGGCGGCAAGGCGCCGGACATGGGGCCGCATTTCCGAAACCACGTCCAATTGCGGATAAATGAGCCGAACGGAGGCTTCGGCCGTAACAAGGGCCTTGATCATC
>CAYPFH010000075.1:6677-14186 GCA_964409825.1 uncultured Desulfobacterales bacterium
TTGCGGATAAATGAGCCGAACGGAGGCTTCGGCCGTAACAAGGGCCTTGATCATCCACCAAAAGGCGTCGGGAACTCAGACGGCGGTTTGCCTTCGGAATGTGAATGCCGGGCAGATGGCGCATGCGGCTTCCGGCGATCTTCATGTAGCGGGCTTCCCGCTCAAAATCGAGCTCCCGTTCCAGTGTCCGGCGGATGAGTTCGACCAGTCCGGGCAGGTCGTAGATCTGAACCTCGGCCATCCGCTCGTGGAGGACCTTGGCGATCGATTCGAAAATCCCAAGGTCGAGATCCACCTTGGCCCGGATCTCAGGGCGCCTGACTTTCAGGGCCACCACGGTTCGGTCCTCCCGGATTACGGCGCGGTGGACCTGGGAGAGGGAGGCCGAAGCCAGCGGCGTTTCGTCGAACACCGAAAAAACGTCTTTAAGGGGCCGGCCCAAACTTTCCTCGACGGCTTCAATGACCTGATCCACCGGCACCGGCGCGGCTTTGTCCTGGAGCTTTGCCAGCTCCTGGGTCAGTTCCTTGGGCAGCATGTCGGAGCGGAGGCTCAGGATCTGACCGAATTTGACGAAGCTCGGCCCGAGTTCGTCGAAGGCCATGCGCAGACGCTCGAAGGGGGTCAATTCCGAATCGACCCGGGAGATCCTGTCTGCCACCTGCCGGCCGGGCAGCCCGAGATGGCTCAGCACGTCGCCGAAACCATACTTAGCAAATACGGTGACAATCTCCTTGAAACGCCCCAGATTCTGAACGGTCTTTAGATTCACGGCGACCTTTTGCCCCCTTTTTGCATGGCTTCAAAGAGATCGACCCGTTTTTCAAGGTTTTCCAGGCGGCGGACCAGTTTCTCGAATTCTTGGCCCCGGGCGAAATCCAGGCCGTCCAATATCCCCCGAACCGCGTCCTTGGCGTTGTCTTTCAGCGAAGACCAGCCGTCTTCGCCGCTGCTGGACAGTTCGGAAAACAGACGCTCTGCGTCTTCAGCACCGATCTTGGTTTCTTCGACCATGCGGTCGACGATCCGTCGGACTTTGTCGCGGCTCATGACAACCATGCCGACCCCGGTAAAAAAAGCCTTTTCAAGTTCGTTTTGGGCCATGGATTCTTCTCCTGTGGAAAGATTTTATCTTACAGATTCAAGCTTCAAGAGACAACTGAATGATTCTTTGCTGCTTGCGGCTGCCCATGCCACTGTGCACCGCAGCACAAGAAATATTGCAGCAGTCGGTCTTGTCCGTCAAGCGGCCGCCTGATAAATTGTAATTATTTCAGAATTATGGGCCTAATGGCAGCTCCTGGCACAAATATAGTCTGGTCTGAGGAAACGGCTTTTTGCAAAGGATGTCAGCTCGATCTACCGCCGGAGGATTCATCAACGAATACGGCAGAGAAGGACCGACGCTTTTTGAGATTTATGATCTGCGATCGATCACAGGAAGTTCGAATGGCAGCGGCAATCAAGGATCGCAGCCCCTCAATCTTCCAGATCCTTTTTCAACTGTTCGAATTCCTCTCGGGTGATCTCTCCCTTGGCGTAGCGCTTTTTCAGAATGTCCAGGGGCGTTTCTTGTCTCGAAGGAGGAAACGAATCAGACCGGGACCGGGCAAAGACAAAATACACCACGACGGCCACCACCAGAATAATCAACAGCCACATGAATATCCCTCCCGGACCATAATTCATCATATGTCCCCAGTCTCTTCCCGGCATGCCGTAGGGGCGATGGGTGCATCCGGCGGCAAGCAGAGCAAACGACCCTGCCAAGAGCAGCATGTTTCCTATAAGTTTCATTACTGATACCTCTCGGATCGCGTTTGTCGTCGCAGCAAGTCCTTCAGACAGAAAGCCAGCGATCCCGCTTCAATAGGCGGATCGCATCAAGCCGGTCTCTTTGTCGACTTGCATGATGTCGACCAGCGAATCATTCCTGGCGAGTATCTCCACCGCGAAAAAAGCGCCCTTATCGGTCACCGTTCCCGTTTTCAGATTCGGATTCCGGCTTTGGAGGAGCATTTCTCTGACCAACGCCCCGGCTTCTGCTTTTTTCGTCACCGGCTCCCGGTATTGTTCCGGAGGACCGGATCGGTAAAAATCGACCTGTCCCCGACTTGGGTTTTGGAAGTTGGAGGGCCACGCTCCGTCGTGGCCGGCATTTGTGCATTACCGCCGACATGGACGCGACAGAGCGCGTCCCTCCACCGGCAGGGGCTCCGACATCAGTTTCAGTATTGATCGAACTGGACGCCTCGGCGGCCGGCGGCCCCGCTCATATGAAACTTCCTTATTCCCGGTCCGTCATCCCCAGCAAGGATCGCGGGATCTGCGACCGGCCGTAGCGAAGCCCCGCATCAAAGCCTGCCCCGGACTTGATCCGGGGTGCGGGATAAACTCCGAGCCGCGGTTCGACAGATTCGACAAGCTCACTGCAGGCAGGCTCATCACCCTGAGCAACGTCGAAGGGGGATCCAGAAATACCTGTAGTCCCCCGGATCGGAGTCCGAGGCAGGCTTATCAAGCCCGGAATGACGGGCGGGGTAGTTTCATACTTGATCAAATTCCGTTCGAGAACGGGACCGCATGGCCCATATCTTAAAACACTAAGAGGCAGGAAAAAAAATTCAATGGGATGGAGATTGTATTGGAAGGATTCTCTACAGACAGTTGCGTAAACCCGAGGTCGGACCAGACTGGATGTAAGGCAATTGTGGCGTTCTGAGGGACGGGGATGATTTTATGCGTTTCTATATCAGTGATTTTTGCTAAAAACCGGGTATGCCACGGAAAGCATGCATAGACGCGGCGGGGTGAAAAGACGGCCGTAGAAATGGGCACTTCGCCGGTATCGGATATACACGCATAAAACTACCTGTTTTGATTTTAAATCCCCGCAGCAGGACTTGTTGGATGACAGATCGAAATCTCGTCGCCGTTGTGATGCCGAACGGGTCTATTCAGTTGGAGTGGGCGGCCGCCCGCACACCCATGGAAAAAGGCCGGGCGGTGCTCCAGCGGGAAATCTATACACGCTTTTCCTCGGAGTCTGACCCGTGGATGCTCTATCTCGGATTTTCGGATCCCGACGTTCCCCTTTCCGAATCTCTCGAATTCTGGCGAGGTTTTGCCCGGCTGTTTGCGCAGAAGCTCTTGCGGACTCCGGACCTTGAAGATCTTCACGATCCGATCCACATCCCTGTCGCAGCCGAAGAGCTCCAGCAGCAGTTGGATCGAGCTCCCCTGATGACCGGATCGGAATACCTGAATGCGGAGCTGCTCGGTCGATTGTGGTCGACGCTGAATCTGGATTTTTCCGCTGCATTCTCGATCCGGGACGGGTCGATTGCCGATTTTGTCAGAACCTACCATCCCAGGGTGCACCTGGTGGGCAGGGTCTTTTTCCACTTGGTCGAAAATAGGGACGGCGATGCCCCATTTGCCTTTCTGGCCACGTATTCAACGCGACTGAACGAGGAGGGAAAATCAAAACACCTCCCGCTGAAATATGCCCTCAAGGAATATGAAGGGCACAAAAAGAAGCTGCTGGAGCTGCTGGCCACCGTATACCGGGCAGCCGGGGAGTCCGAATTCATCGCTGGCCTGCTGGAATCCGGCGACATTTTCCATCCATTGCAATGGTCTGCCAGAGACGCATTCCGATTCCTGAAAGAGATCCCCGTTTACGAAAAGGCCGGCATTCTTTGCAGGATTCCCGCCTGGTGGAACAGCCGGCGTTCCGGTGTCGGAATTGACATCTCTTTTGGCGAAAAGCGTCCTTCGCTGGTGGGCATGGACGCCATTTTGAACTTCAAGCTTACCCTTTCCCTTGGAGGCGTCTCTATTTCCATTGCGGAAGCCAAAAAACTGCTGCTGGAGTCCGAAGGTCTGGCGCTGATCAAAAACAAGTGGGTGGCCGTGGATGCCGAAAAGCTGACGCAGACCCTCGATGCTTACGAAAAGGCAATAGCGATGCTGGAAAGCGGGCAGTTCCGGATGCGGGATGCCCTCCGCATGCAGTTGGACCCGCAGAAACTGACAGCGGGTGCCCCAGAGGGCGTCGATATCTCCGTGTCCAACGGCAAGTGGCTGACATCGGTGATCAACAAGTTGCAGGACCCTGCCCGTGTCGCAGCGGTACGCCCCGGCGAAAGCTTCAGCGGACAACTGAGGGCCTATCAGAAAAGGGGCTTGAACTGGCTCTACTTTCTGCACACGCTGGGCTTCGGCGCCTGTCTGGCAGATGACATGGGGCTAGGCAAGACCATACAGGTGCTGGCCTTTTTAAGCTGCATCAAATCCCATTCGGGGCCCGGAAAATCATCGCCGGCAGCAAGTCTGCTGATCATTCCGGCGTCTTTGCTGTCCAACTGGGAAAAGGAAATCGCCCGGTTTTGCCCGGGTCTGAAGGCATTGTTCTTTCATCCTGCCGTCCATTCGGCAACCGATCTTGAATCGGCAAATAGACATGCTCTTGATGACTACGATCTGGTGATCACCACATATGCCATGGCGACCCGCTATGGGTGGCTTCAATCGCATCGGTGGTTCTACGTGATTCTCGATGAAGCCCAGGCCATCAAGAACCCGGCGACCAAACAGGCCCGGGGGATCAAACAATTCACAGCGCAAAATCGGATCATCATGACAGGCACACCCGTGGAAAACCGTTTGTCCGATCTGTGGTCGCTGTTTGACTTTCTAAACCCCGGACTGCTCGGCTCCAGAGCCGAATTCAAGAGGTTTACAAAAAGCCTGAGTACCGATCGGTCCGGATATGCACGGCTGCGTCGCCTGACGGGCCCGTACATCCTGAGACGACTCAAAACAGACAAGCAGATCATTTCGGACCTGCCGGACAAGGTGGAGCTCAAGACTTACGCCGCTTTAGGAAAGAAGCAGGCGTTGTTATACGGCCAGATGGTCGATCGGCTCAAAACGATGATTGCCGAAAAAGACGGCATGGAACGAAGGGGCCTGGTCCTGTCTTCCCTCGTCAAGTTCAAGCAGCTTTGCAACCATCCGGATCAATATCTTGGGTCCGGCGGTTATGCGGAAAAGGAGTCCGGCAAATTCCGGCGGTTGCGCGAGCTGTGTGAAACCATCTATGAAAAGAGGGAAAAGACCCTTGTGTTTACCCAGTTCAAGGAGATTGCACAGCCGCTTGCCGATTTTCTGGGAACGATCTTTCAACGCAAGGGCTTGATCATCCACGGCAGCATTCCGGTGGCCCGGCGCAAAAAGATCATCGACGCATTTCAACAAGGATCATACGTGCCGTTTATGGTCCTTTCCCTCAAGGCGGGCGGCGTCGGACTGAATCTAACCGAAGCCAACCACGTGATTCATTTCGACCGCTGGTGGAACCCGGCCGTTGAAAATCAAGCCACGGACAGGGCGTTTCGAATTGGCCAAAAAAAGAAGGTCATGGTACACAAATTCATCACCCGGGGGACCATTGAAGAGCGGATCGACCGGATGATCGAGGAAAAGGTGACGCTGGCCGACGACGTGATTCAAAGCAGTGCCGAAGCCTGGATCACCGAAATGGACAACGAACAGATTGTCGACCTCTTTACGCTTTCTCTGGACGCGGTTTCAGCGTAGAGACCGCCGGCAAAGAAGGAAAAGTTCCTCATGAACTATTGGCGATTCCCCCGTTATGTGCCCGTCTGGGAAAAGAGCGCCCGGGCGGAAAAAAAACGTGAGCAGCTGAAAAAGAAAAACCCGGATATCCGGCCGGTGATCGTCGAAGGCCGGGCAATTGCCAGCACTTGGTGGGGCAAATCCTGGAACAACAACCTTGAACGCTATGCCGACTATGCCAACCGGATCGGAAGAGGGCGCAGTTACGTTCGCCACGGAGCGGTCCTCGATCTGGGCATCGGACCGGGCAGGGTCACCGCCATGGTACAGGGATCGCGCGCAAAGCCCTATGATGTTCAGATCCGGATCAAGGCCCTTGGCCCCAAAACCTGGTCGGAGATCAAAAAGGTCTGTGCCGGAAAGTTCGATTCTTTGCGGGATCTGCTGGCCGGTAAATTTCCCCCGTCTCTGTCCGATATCTTCACGGCGCAGGGAAAGGGGTTGTTTCCCTCGCCGAAGGAAATCGCCCTGAGCTGCAGCTGTCCGGACTGGGCGGTGATGTGCAAACACGTCGCCGCAACCCTCTATGGCATCGGTGTGCGGCTCGATGAAGACCCGTCTCTTTTTTTCACGCTCAGGAAGGTGCAAATGGCGGATCTTGTGACAGAGGCCGTGGAAGAAACCACGGACATGCTCCTGAAAAAGGCAAAGAGAAAAAAGAAAGGAGTCATCGCGGATGCCGATATCGGGAGCGTCTTTGGCATCGTCATGGAGGACACCACCGCTTTTTACGCCGCAGATCTGCCCAAGCCGGAGCGTCCGGCGCGCCGGAGGCGCCGGACCGTTCGTGGTAATCGATCGGTGCCGGCAGCTATCGGCAGGAAAAAGGAAACAACAGATGACAAAAAGGGGGACATCGATAAAGCCGGACGTGGTCTCTACAAGGCAAAAGCCGCTCTTGGCGATCCGGCCCAAGAGACCGATACCGTATTGGCCCTGATTCGGGAATCTTCAAAAGGCATCCGCATTTCCTCGATCAAAAAGGCTACCGGCATCCCGGACGGCAGGGTGCGCTATATCATCTCCCGGGCATACGGCAACGGGGCCATCGAACGGGTCTCCAGGGGCGTATATACCGCTGTGCAAAAAGGTGATGCACCGGAAAAGCCTACCGATGCGGTGCTGAAGATCATCAGAAAGGCAAAAAAGGGGATCGGGGTTTCCAATCTTGTGGAAAAATCGGGGTTTGCCGAAAAGAAAATCAGAAATATCCTCTACCGCCTGTACAAACAAGAAAAAATCAAACGCAAGCAGCGTGGTGTGTACGTTGCCGCCGGCAAGCGATGATCTGCCTGTTGATCGACATGGTCGCCGGAGAGTTCTCTTTTGGAAAGGTAGATGATGACGTTGCTGTTTAAACCCGGAACCCGGGCGGAATCCGGGGTCGGACCTGAGCAGACCATGCGTGTTCGGCAAAGTGGTTGAGGTTTAAGCGATATGGCCGGACTGTCGGAATGGTCTATATCAACAGTATATCGGTGAATGGCGAGATCATCAAGGCCGGCTATGCTTGGGTTTACAGGAAATATTGCCGGATTCAGGTGTGCTCCGATTGGATGAGGATAGAGGTAGCGGCAAGAGGATCGAAGGTCGGCCTGTGGTCCCATCCTGATCCGGTGCCTCCGTGGGATTTTAGGAAAGGTGAAAGGTCATCGAGCCGATCTAATCGTTCGGTAGGGACAACAGAGGCTTCTGGAGTATATCATGGCAACGTCAATTCGAAGGTATTTCATCGGCAAGGATGCCGATACTACAACTGCAAGAATTGCACTGCTGAGTTTATGTCGAGGGAAGAGGCGATAGAGGCAGGCTATCGGCCTTGTGGGATGTGTCGTCCATAGAGCAAGAAAGGAGTTTGCTAATGTC
>CAYPFH010000076.1:0-13924 GCA_964409825.1 uncultured Desulfobacterales bacterium
GGCTCTCCGCTTCGCTGCGGCCGGGATGACGGGCTGTGAAGTTTCAGTATTGATCCAACTGACCGCCTCGGGGTCAGCGGCGGCGCTCGCATGGAAACCAACGCTTCAGCCTTGATTTTGCCCCGCGCCGCGGCTGCCGCCATCGAGCAGGCCTCCCGCATCGCACCTGTGATGGTGCTTCTCGGCGCCCGGCAAACCGGCAAAACCACGCTGCTGCGCGCAACGCCCAGAAACTCCGGACCGGCTCCTGCCCATCGAAATCAAGGCCGCGAGCCGGGCCAGGGTTGCCGATGCCAAAGGGTTGGAGGTTTTCCTGGACGAATATCCCGACCTCACCGACGGCGCCTTGCTGCTTTACGCCGGCAGCGAGGCTTACCCCCTGACGCAAAGGGTCCTGGCAGTACCCTGGTGGCAGGTGGTGTAAGACCATAATCGTCCGATGAAATCTCGTAATCGTCCGACGGCCATTTTTCTGATCCATTACCAAAACGCCATCGGATGCAATTGAAGCGCGATTCAAACGCTGCAGGAACCTGCACAAAATCAAAGGCTCAGCCTGAAACAGGCTGAGCCTTTTGTTATTCCTGATCGCTGCCGGTTTATAGGGATCGTCAGAACTGGAAAATCAGACACATTTAGAGCGCTTGGCTTGATCAAGTGCCATTGGGTTGGCAATTCAATGGAAATCAAGATCCGACTGCTATTGGACCGGTATTTTGCCAAGCGCTCTAAATGAGCGGTTTCCTGCTGTCCAGACCGGAGGATTCGGCCTCCGGCAGCATGCCAAAGGCGATGGTGCCGTCCTTGAACAGCGACTCGCCCTCTTTGTGGACCAGGGCATGGGGCAGGACCTCGTCCATGTGCTCCACGGCCACGATTTCCAGCTGCTTGGCGATTTCGGCCGGAATGTCGCGCAAATCCTTTTGGTTTTCCTTCGGGATGACGACCTTTTTGATCCCCCCCCGGTGCGCGGCCAGGATCTTTTCCTTGAGCCCGCCGATGGGAAGGACGCGGCCTCGCAGCGTCAGCTCTCCGGTCATGGCAAGGTCCCGGCGCACGGGCCGCTGCGTGAGAATCGACACCAGCGCCGTGCAGATGGCGGTTCCGGCAGACGGGCCGTCTTTGGGGATCGCCCCCTCCGGCACGTGGATGTGCAGGTCGAGCTTTTTGTGGAATTCGGTGTCGATCATCATCCGTTCGGTGCGGGACCGGACGTAGCTGATCGCCGCCTGGGCCGATTCCTTCATCACGTCGCCCAGCTTTCCGGTGATGCTCACATCCCCCTTGCCGGGCATGGTGATGGCCTCCACGGTCAGCAGCTCACCGCCGACCTGGGTCCAGGCCAGACCGGTGACCATGCCGATGTGGTCTTCTTTTTCGATCTGGCTCTTTCGGAATCGGGCGGGCCCCAGATGCTTGCCGATGGATTTGGCGGTGACCTGGACGCTTCGAAGCTTTCCTTCCTTGGTCAGCTGCCGGGCGATCTTGCGGCAGGTGGAAGCGAGCTCCCGCTCCAGGTTTCGGACGCCGGCCTCGCGGGTGTATTCGTTGATGATCGTCGATACGGCGGCCTTCGAAAACTTTGGCGGATGCTCCTCGAGCCCGTTTGCCTTGGCCTGCTTGGGAATCAGAAAGTCCTTGGCGATATGGTACTTTTCGTATTCGGTGTAGCCCGGCAACCGGATGATCTCCATCCGGTCCTGCAGGGGCAGGGGGATGTCGGGCAGCGTGTTGGCCGTGGTGATAAACAGGATATTCGAAAGATCGTAGTCAAGATCCAGGTAGTGGTCGTTGAATGCGTAGTTTTGTTCCGGATCGAGAACTTCCAACAGGGCCGCGGACGGATCCCCCCGAAAGTCCATGCTCATTTTGTCGACCTCGTCGAGGCAGAAGACCGGATTGCTTACCCCCACTTTTTTCAGCGACTGGATGATCTTTCCCGGCATGGCGCCGATGTAGGTACGGCGGTGGCCCCGGATTTCGGCCTCGTCCCTGACCCCGCCCAGCGACTGCCGCACGAACCGGCGGCCGGTGGCCCGGGAGACGGATTTGGCCAAAGAGGTTTTGCCCACGCCGGGCGGGCCGACCAGACAAAGGATCGGGCCCCGGATTTTTTTAACCAGAGCCTGCACCGCCAGGTATTCCACGATCCGCTCTTTGGGTTTTTCCAAACCGAAATGGTCTTCGTCGAGGATTTTTTCCGCTTCGGAGATGTCGGTGCTGATTTTGCTGCTTTCAAACCAGGGGATCCCGATGATCCACTCGATGTAATTGCGCACGACGGTGGCTTCGGCCGACATCGGGGTCATCAGCTTCAGCTTCTTGAACTCCTGTCTGACTTTGGCGGCGGCTTCTTTGGGCATCCGCTTTTTTTTGATCCGTTTTTCGAGCTCTTTGAGATCGTCCCCCGGATCTTCTTCAGCGCCCATCTCCTTTTTGATCGCCCGCATCTGTTCGTTGAGATAGTAGTTTCGCTGGGTCTTTTCCATCTGGTCTTTGACCCGGGCCTTTACCCGCTGGTCGGTCTCGTAAATTTCGACCTCCATCTTGATCAGGCGAAGTAGATGGGCGAGCCGGTCGGACAGGTCCAGGCTTTCCAGCAGGCGCTGTTTTTCTTCGAGCTTGAAATTGAACTGGGATGCGATGGTGTCGCAGAGCTGAGATGGATCCGTGATCGATGAAACGCTCTTGACCAGGTCCTTGCTGATATTCTTGTTGATCTTGGCATACTCGTCGAAGGCTTCGTTGACGGCCCGGATCAGGGCAGCCCGCTCGGGATCGGAAAGAGGCTGTTCCTGAAGGAGATCGAGCTCCACCTGGAAGAAATCTTCCTTTTCCAGGTACCGGGAAATTCGGGCCCGCTGCTTGCCTTCCACCAGGGCTTTCACGGTGCCGTCCGGCAGGCGCAGCAGCTGGAGAATCGTGCCGATGGTGCCCAGATCGTGGATGTCCTTTGGGTTCGGTTCGTCGATTTTGGCCCTGCGCTGGGTGGCCAGAAAAACGTTTTTGTCGCGATTCATCGCATCGGCCAGGGTATTGACCGATTTGGGGCGGCCCACAAACAGCGGGGCCACCATATGCGGAAAGATCACGATGTCCCTCAGCGGGAGCATCGGCAGTACGAGTTTTTCTTCGGCTTCAATCATTTTATTAAATATTTTCGGTATCATAGGGTTTTTTTGGCCTGTTGCGTTGCCGGCCGACCCGGCGGCTAAGACGGCCCGGCCGTTTCTCCGCACAAAAAGCATCTACCTGCTTCATCATTTGGTCATGCCTGCTTCTTGGTCTGCTCGTAGAGCAGAATCGGCTCTTCTTTCCTGAGGATGACGTCTTCGCTGATGACACACTCCTTGACGCTGTCCACGGAAGGGATCTGATACATGATATTGAGCATGCTGCTTTCCAGGATCGACCGCAGGCCCCTTGCCCCGGACTTTCGTTTCAAAGCCTCCTTGGCGATGGCTGAAAGGGCGCTGTCTGTAAAACGCAGATTGACCCCCTCCAGCTCGAACAGCTTTTTGAACTGCTTGATCAACGCGTTTTTTGGCTCTGAAAGGATCCGGATCAGCGAGCTTTCCCGTAGTTCGTCCAGGGTGGCGATCACGGGCAGTCTTCCCAAAAATTCCGGAATGAGCCCGTATTTAATAAGGTCCTCAGGCTGCACCATCTCGAGAATCTCGCCGATTTGCCGCTCTCCCATCTTGTGGATTTTGGCTCCGAAGCCCATCGCCTTGGACCCGAGCCTGCGCTGTATCACCTGCTCCAGCCCCGTGAAGGTACCCCCGCAGATGAACAGGATGTTTGATGTGTCCACCTTGACGAAATCCTGCTGAGGATGTTTTCGTCCCCCCTTGGGCGGTACGCTGGCAGTGGTGCCTTCGATGATCTTGAGCAGGGCCTGCTGCACCCCTTCGCCGGAGACATCGCGGGTGATGGACGGGTTGTCGGATTTTCGGGCGACCTTGTCGATTTCGTCGATGTAGACGATTCCCCTCTTTGCCTTCTCCACGTCGTAGTCTGCGTTTTGCAGAAGCGCCAGGATGATGTTTTCCACGTCCTCGCCGACATAACCGGCCTCGGTCAGGCTTGTGGCGTCTGCAATAGTAAAGGGCACATTGAGAAACCGGGCCAGGGTCTGGGCCAGCAGCGTCTTGCCGCACCCGGTCGGACCGATGAGCAGGATGTTGCTCTTTTCAATTTCCACATCTCCGGTGCCGACGTTGGAATCGAGCCGCTTGTAATGATTGTGGACCGCGACGGCCAGCACCTTTTTTGCCGGGTCCTGCTCGATGACGTAATCGTCCAGCAGCCCCTTGATTTCCTTCGGCGTGGGCAGCCGGTCCATGTGGGAAGCTTCTTTTTCCGTCTCTTCTTCGATGATTTCGCTGCAAAGCTGGATGCATTCATCACAGATGTAGACGGCCGGGCCGGCGATCAGCTTCTTGACCTCTTTCTGGTTTTTTCCGCAGAAGGAGCAGAAGAGGTTGTCGTTCCCGTCCCCTTTTTTGGTCATGTTATTCCTCCACTTTTTTCTGATCGATCTCGTCCAGATCGTCCCGACTCTGGATGACATGATCGATGATCCCGTAGTCCCTGGCTTCGGCCCCGGACATGAAAAAATCCCTGTCGGTATCCTTCTGGATGGTATTCAGGTTCTTTCCGGTGTGCCGCTGAAGGATCTCGTTGAGGGCCTCCTTCATGCGCAGAATTTCCCGGGCCTGGATCTCGATGTCCGAAGCCTGACCCTGAAAGCCGCCCATGGGCTGGTGGATCAGGATGCGGGAGTTGGGCAGGGAATAGCGCTTGTCGGCGCTGCCGGCGGTCAGCAAAAGAGCTCCCATGCTGGCGGCCTGGCCGATGCAGACCGTTGCGATGTCGGGCTTGATGTACTGCATGGTATCGTATACGGCCAGCCCTGCGGTGACGACGCCGCCCGGAGAGTTGATATAGAAATTGATGTCCTTGTCCGGATCTTCGGACTCGAGAAAGAGCAGCTGGGCGATGAGCAGGTTGGCCACCTCGTCGTTGATGGCCGTTCCCAGGAAGATGATCCGGTCCTTCAATAGCCTCGAGTAGATATCGTAAGCACGCTCTCCGCGGCTGCTTTGTTCGATTACCATCGGAATCAGGGGCACGTTGAACTCCTTGGATGAATTGGATGGACCGATTCAGTCGGTGTATCTATGTTATCCCCGCTCCGTCCTGCGGGTCAACTGCCATCTTGGGTTTGTTCGGACGGCCCGCCTTGATCAAGCTCGGCCTCGGTTTCTTCGACGGAAGCAGCTTCAATAATAAGCTTTATGGCGCTTTTTTCAAGTAAGGTGTGCTTGAAAAACTCCAGCTGCTCCTTGTCCTGACGGTAAAAGCCCTTGATCTCCTCCACCGGCCGGTTGATTTGCCCGGCCATCTCCTGAAATCCGGCCTCGAGGTCGTCTTCGGAGAGCGCCAGCTTCTCCTGCTGCATGATTTTGCTCAGAATCAGGTGCCGCCGGACCTGTTTTTCGGCGGTTTCCCGGTACCGTTCCCGCATGGTCTCCGGGGTGAGGCCGATCTTTTCCGGATCCATGTTGTGATACTGAAAGGAGCGCTCCGCATCCCGGACGATGTGGTCCAGCTCGTATTCGAGCAGGGCCTCGGGCACCTCGAAATCGGTTTTTTCGAGCAGCGCCGAAAAAATCTGCTCGTTGAGCTCCTGCTCGCTTCGTTTTTCGTATCCGTTCATCAGGTTGTCGGCGATCTCTTTTCTGAGCGCTTCCAGATTCTCAAAAGGGCCGACGCTTTTGGCGAATGCATCGTCGAGCGCGGGCAGGATTTCCTTGCGGATGTCGCGTAGATGCACCTTAAAGGCGACGGTTTTGCCGGCGAGCGTCTGGTTGAAGTAGTCGTCGGGAAAGGAAACGCTAAATTCCCGCTCGACGCCTTTTTCCATGCCGATGAGCTGAGCGTCGAACTCTTTGGAAATCACGGCCTTGCCGATCTTCAGCGAATAATTTTCGGTTTTCTGAAGCTCGGGCATCGGCTTGCCGTCTTGAAATCCCTCGTAGTCGATCAGCACGAAGTCTTCTTCTGCCGCCGGCCGGTCTTCAGGCAGGGGCTCCAGCTTGGCCATGTTTTGCTGAATCAGTTTGAGCTGGGCGTCGATTTCCTCGTCCGTCACCCGGTAGAGCGCTTTCTTGAGCGACAGTCCCGAAAAGTCCACATCCTCGATTTCCGGGTTGATTTCAACAGTGGCGGTGTATTTGTAGGGGCCTTTGCCGGGCAGCTCCGGGGGATCGATGTGCGGGCGGCCGACAACGTTCAGCTCGTTTTCCTCGATGGCTTTTACCAGGGACTCCTGGATCAGCTTTGAACCGACATCTGCGTTGACGTCCTTGTGAAACCGGCGCTCCAGCACCGCGCGCGGCGTTTTGCCCGGTCGAAACCCCTTGACCTTGGCTGTTTTCCGAAGGCTGTTGTAGGCCTCGTCCAGTTCCCGGGCTACGTCCTCTTCGGGAATTTCGATGTGAAGGTTCTTTTTGACACTGCTCAGATCGTCGATGGTTACCTGCATCTTCTTATCAGTTCCTTTCCATTTGAATGAAATTCGGTCTGCGACGGGACGACGGAGTTGCCAGGTAAACGCCACATAGAAGCGCCATTTTTCATAAGCTATAGGCGGCGGCGCTGCTTGTCAAAAAATTGCGCCGGATATTTTCTCTGTGGTGCGAGAGGGGAGACTCGAACTCCCAATCTGTTTCCAGAGCTGGATCCTAAGTCCAGTGCGTCTACCAGTTCCGCCACTCTCGCGGCAATACCCTTCTCAAGCTCCGATGTCCAACGCAAACTCGAAGCCGTCAATGTTTTTCCGGGCAAAAAAACAAGCCGGGGCCAAAAAAGACGAAGAATTTTAAAATAATATGAACCCTTGGCAGTGTCAAGTATCGATTCTAGAAAAATTTTGAATAATACCGGTAAGGTACGAAGGTTCACCGGGTTGGATCGAGCGCGAAAGTCTCTATCGGCGGCGCCGATGCCGGCGAGTGGCTGCCGCCGCCGGCCCCAAGGGCCGGCGACAACCTTTCTGCAATCTCCTTGCGCGCCAAGCAAAAGCATGGTAGGGGTTTGCTTCCGTCGGGGCGTGGCGCAGCCTGGTAGCGCGCCTGCTTTGGGAGCAGGAAGCCGGAGGTTCAAATCCTCTCGCCCCGACCAGCCCAAAATCGCGTGCCGCGATTTTGAAGCGGCGGCTGCGCCGCCGAAAGAATTTTTTAGCATATGGCCGCTGGGGGAACCAGCGGCTTTTGTTTTCTGGAAGACATCGTTCCTGTTGTTGACAGATAATCATGAAAGGACATAGACACCTGGACAACATACTACAATTGCTGGCGGAATACGCTTGGTGAAAAAGATGGATTCAAATTGGATGCGGATGGGGGCGGCGGCGGTTTCAGGGCTGCTGCTCACGGCCGCATTTCCCAAGGTCGGGTTTGACTTTCTGGCATGGGTGGCCCTGGTGCCGCTCTTGGCCGCGCTCGACGGAACCCGATGGAAGGCCGGTTTTCGCATCGGGTTTGCGTTCGGCCTGGCCCACTACCTGTCGCTGATCTACTGGGTTGTCGGGACCATGCAGACTTACGGTGGTTTGCCCCTGGTCCTTGCCTTTCCGATCTTGTTTTTGTTTGCGGCATACCTGGCGCTTTACCCTGCTCTTTTTGGCGTCGCGATGGCGCGGATCTCGGTGCGGCCTGCGCTGGTATGGCTGGCGGCGGCCGTGTTCTGGACGGCGCAGGAGTTTCTCCGGGCCAGGCTGTTTACCGGATTTCCCTGGGAGCTCTTGGGATACTCGCAGTTCGAGCGGGTCGGGCTGATCCAGATCGCTGACTTTTCCGGCGTTTACGGGGTGACTTTCCTGGTGGCCCTGGTAAACGGGGCGCTGTACTCGATTTGGCAGGCAGCTTCCGCAGGAGGGCTCGATCCGAAGGCGGCAAGGCGCCGGGCCGCTGCCGCCCTGACAGCTGCCGCCGTTGCCGTCGGAGCCGGATGGCTCTACGGATCGATCCGGATCGATGCCGTCGATGCTTCGACGGCCTCGGCCGGCACGGCGCGGATCACCCTGGTTCAGGGAAATATCGCCCAGGAAATCAAGTGGGACCGCAATTTTCAGTATCAGACCACCGGAAAGTATGCGGCCCTTTCCGTGTCTGCGGCCGGGCAGAAGCCCGATCTGGTCATTTGGCCGGAAACGGCCGTTCCCTTTTATTTTCCGTTTCACGCAGGGCTAACCGAGATCGTGATCGACGCCGTCGAAAAAACCGGTGGTGCGGACTTTCTGATCGGAAGCCCCTTTTACAGGGAGAAGCAGGGCCGGCCTGCCTACTATAACAGCGCCCATCTGGTATCCTCAGACGGCACCGTAGAAGATCGATACGACAAGGTGCACCTGGTCCCCTTCGGGGAATACGTTCCTTTCAAGCGTTATCTGCCCTTTTTGGGAAAGATCGTGGAGCATGTCGGCGATTTCGAAGCCGGTCCGATGGGACAGATCCTGGAATGGAAGACCCACCGGCTCGGCGTGCTCATCTGCTACGAATCGATTTTCCCGGTGCTGGCCAGAGCCCAGGTATCGTCGGGGGCCGATCTTCTGGTCAACATCACCAACGATGCCTGGTACGGTAGATCCAGCGCTCCTTTTCAACACTTTTCCATGGCCGTGTTCCGGGCGGTGGAAAATCGCAGAAGCCTGGTACGGGCGGCCAACACGGGCATCAGCGGCTTTGTCGATCCGGCGGGCCGGGTGGTCGAGGCCTCGTCGCTCTTTACCGACGCGGTGATGACCCGAACGGTTTCGCTGCTCGACAAAGCCGCGATCTACACCCGGTTCGGCGACGTGTTTGCCTATCTTTGCCTTGCCGCAGCGCTGCTCCTTCTTTTGGTGGCCGGAAAACGGCCGAAAAAGGGGGGAATCTGACGGGGTTTGTATTTACATCGATTGGCCGCGGCCTTACTATAGTCTATCTTTGTGCAGGAGGCAGCTTTACTGCCTTATCGGCATGTGATAGTTGAAGGTTCCAGGTTCCGGGTTCAGCGTTCCGGGTAGAAAGACAAAAATCCAAAGACACCAGAATAACAATCTCTGAACCTCTGAACCCAGAACCCAGAACCCAGAACCCAGAACCCAGAACCCAGAACCTCTGAACCTCTGAACCCCGAACCTTTCCAGGAGGGAGAAAACGCCATGTTGGAAGATCTGAAACAGACGTTGAAGGAGCACGAGCAAAAAATTGCGCAACTCCGAGGTTATCTTTGACGTCGCTGGCAAGGAAACACGCCTCCAGGAAATCGAAAAACAGATCGCCCGGCCCGAATTTTGGGACAATCCCGACCAGACCAAGCCCATCCTGAAAGAACGAACCCTGATTTCCGGAAAAATCGAGCGATTCAAGGCGCTGGAAAAAGACCTGGAAGACGCCCAAATCCTTTTGGAGCTTGCCGAAGAGGAGTCCGACGAAGAAACCCTCAAGGAAGTCTCGGATCGTGCCCGAAGCCTGGACCGGCAGATCCGGAAAATGTCCCTGGACATGATGCTCGACGGCGAAGACGACGACAACAACGCCATTGTTTCCATCAACGCAGGAGCAGGCGGGACCGAAGCCCAGGACTGGGCCGAAATGCTGTTCCGGATGTATGCCCGTTGGGTGGAGAGAAAAGGCTTTGACCTGGAAGTGATCGATTACCAGCCTGGAGAAGAGGCCGGCATCAAGAGCGCGACGTTTACCGCAGCCGGGCCTTTTGCCTACGGATATCTCAAGACCGAAACCGGCGTCCATCGACTCGTCCGAATTTCTCCATACAATGCCAGCGGAAAGCGGCACACCTCTTTTGCCTCGGTATTCGTGTACCCGGAGATAGACAGCGAAATTGTCGTGGACGTCGAAGAAAAAGACCTGCGAATCGACACCTACCGCGCCAGCGGCGCCGGCGGACAGCATGTCAACAAAACCAGCAGCGCGGTGAGAATCACCCATTTACCAACGGGGATCGTGGTCCAGTGCCAGCAGGAAAAGTCCCAGCACCGCAATCGCGATCTTGCCATGAAGGTTCTCAAGGCGCGTCTCTACCAGCGCGAAAAGCAAAAGCAGGACGATAAGCTGCAGATGATGCACGACGAAAAGGACGACATCGCCTGGGGAAGCCAGATCCGCTCCTATGTGCTTCATCCCTACCAGATGGTCAAAGACCACCGGCTGCAGATGGACGTGGGCAACGTGAACGACGTGCTGGACGGCGGCCTGGACCGTTTCATCGAGGCGGCGCTGATGGGCGGTAAATACGCCGGGTCCGGCAGCGCTTCGGCCCAACCGTGATGGACCCGATCGCATTCATCGAAAGGTTCTATCGCCGCGGAGAGCGTTGCTACGAAATTTTGTGCCGCCACGGAGAGGCGGTCGCCGAAAAGGCGTTGGCGGCGGCCGATGCGGTGTCCGACCAAAATCCGGACAGGGAGTTTATCTACCAGTCTGCAATGCTTCACGATGTCGGCATCTTTTTGACCGACTGCCCCGGTCTCGGCTGCCATGGGATCCATCCCTACGTCTGCCACGGCATACTCGGGGCCGGGCTGCTTTCCGAGGCGGGTCTGGTCCGGCACAGCCGGGTTTGCGAACGCCACGTGGGCGCAGGGATCACCGTAAAAGACGTCCGGCGTCAGGGGCTTCCCCTGCCGGAGCGCGACATGACTCCCCAAACCCTGGAAGAGATCATCGTCTGCTATGCGGACAAGTTTTTTTCGAAAAGCGAAGCCGCCCAAAAGCCCTGGCCGATGGAAACGATTTTGCAAAGCCTTCGCCGCTTCGGACCGGACAAGGCGGAACGCTTCGATCGGTGGGCGGCGATATTCGATCCGGATCTCTCGCTTACCGGATCCGGACGACCGTCCAGGTCTGCTTCTGAAAGGTAAACTTGCGAACGATGACTGTGGCGGGGAGCGCCGAGCCGGTCTTGGTTTCGAATCCTCGAAAGGCGGCCGGCGCTTCTCCGGGGGTCACCTCGTGCAGCCGCTCCAGGGATGGATCCTCCCGATTTCCGTTGATGAAGAGATCTTCGATGCGGAGAGTTGAAAACTCCTTAGCGCTGTAGCCGAACAGACACCGGGACGCCTTGTTGGCTGCTTGGATGCGGCCGGTATCATCGTTGAACACCAGCACCGGGTCGGAGTCGACCTGGAAAAGCCTCTGGAATCAATCTCCGAGGCGCTTTAAGCCTTCGATGTCCTGCCGGTAGCGGGAGATGTCCCGGGCGATCATCAGGACCACCGGCGCGTTTTGAAGCTCCACCGGATAAGCCCGAAGCTCTACCGCCAATGTCCGCCCGTCTTTTTTGTGGATCGTGAATTCATCGGGTTCGGTGGATGTTTTGCTGGCCATCTTGGACAGCATGTTGACGGCCTTTTCAAACTGGGCGGCATCGATGATGCCGGCTTCGAAAAGATCTTTTCCCAGGACATCGCCGCGCTCGAAACCGGTCACTTTTTCTGCCGCCCGGTTTGCATCGATCAGCTTTCCTTTGGCGTCGCACAGGATATAAATGTCCGGTGCATACTCGAACAGGATTTTCAGGTACGCTTCCCGCTCCTGCAAAGTGCGCTGGGCCTCTTTGCGCCATCGGGCTTCGCGCTCAAGAAGCGTGATCCGGTATTCGAGCTCCTCGTAGGTCGGCTTATCGATCATAGAGATGCTTCCGCTCCGAGACACGGTGAGGCCGGGGCTCATCCCGCAGACAAATCGTGCCCCGGCCCCCCATGGATGGTTCTTTCGGCGGGATCCACTCAAGAGTATATCTGTTTTTCAACCCCAGGCAACCGAAATTCTTCCATGGCGGCGTGGGCCGCGGGGGCGGTTGCCGAATCGGCCTTCCTTCATGGGTGGTGGCCGGGAAAAAGCTGTTCGACGGCCACGGGCCGGTCGATGAGGCCGCAGCCAAAGGCGAATTCGGCAAAACGGCGCCAGCGTCCAAGGTCGCTTGCTTGGGTTTCGGCAAAGTAGGGGAGGGTGAGTTCAAACGCCTCGGATTCGATTTTCGGATCTGCTTCGGGCACGGCCCGAAGATAGACGGCCAATGCCGCATCCGGGTCCTTTCTTGCGCGGTCGATGCCTTTTTGAACGGCATGTGAAAAGGCGAGAATCGATTTTGCCCGATGCTCCATTGCTTTAGGGCTGCTGACGAAAATCAGTTCGTCATAGGGAGGAATCCCGTTTTTTTCCAGTTCGAAATATCCGGCCCGGTACCCGTGCCGGGCCATGGTGACGGTTTCATAGGTCTTGAATGGTCCCATGACGGCGGCCACCTTGCCCGAGGACAGCGACGGAACGATCGAGAAACCGACGTTGACCGCGGTGTATCGCTCGATGCCGTTGAGCCGGGCAAACGCCGCCAGAAGGACATCCATCAGCCCGGGCACCGTGTAGCCGATTTTCCGGCCGGTAAGATCCTGGGGGACGCGGATGGCGCTGTCTTCCAGAAAGAGCAAAGTGGTCAGCGGATGGGTCACCAGGCGTCCGACCACCCTCACTTCGAGGCCGGCGGCGGCGGCGATGATTGCCTGGGGCTGGTAGCTGACCGCAAGGTCTACCTTTCCTGCCGCAGCCAGTTTCAACGCGTCTGCCGTGTCCGATGGACTGACGATGTCGAGCGCCACCCCGGCGCGGTCGAAATATCCGCTGTCCCGGGCCAGATAGATCGGAAGATGATCCACGTTCGGAAACCAGTCGAGCATCAGCGTCAGTTTTTCCGCGGCCCCGGCCCCGGTGTTCATCGTAAAAACGACGACTACGGCAATCAGGATTTTTTTCAAAGCGTGCATCGGATTTCTCCATTTACATTTGAGCCCTGCCGCTGACCGGCGGGGCGGTTAGTTTGATCAAACGTGAAACTTCTGCCGAAGCCTCTGAGGGTGGAGGGACGCGCGCAGTCTAGTCCGGGTTGCCAGCAATGACCCAATACCGGCATAGACTGCGCGTGGCCCTCCAACCTCCAAAACCCAAGGCGGGGATAGGTCGGTTATTGCCGCCGGCTTCGACCGAAGTTTCACATAATCAGAGGAGCAATTTTATTTCCAGGTGAGGATTCTTTTTTCCAGCCATCCCACCAGCGCCCAGAGAGACAGCCCCATCAGCGAAAGCCATAATATGGCCGCAAAGACCAAGTCCGTCTGCAGCCGGGCGTTTGACTGGATCATCAGGTAGCCGAGTCCCTGCGAAGCGCCCACCCACTCGCCGATGACGGCCCCGATGGTGGCCACCGAAACCCCTACCTTGAGGCCCGCAAAAAAATGAGACAGCGCCCAGGGCCAGTAAAGCCGCGCAAAGGAATCCCAAAAGCCGGCCCCCATGAGCCGGAAGAGCGCCCGGTACTCGGCGTCGCAGCTCTTTAACCCTTCCAGCAGCGTCACCGTGATGGGAAAAAAGATGATCACCGCCGCCATCAGGACCTTGCTGGCCAGTCCGTATCCGAGCCAGACCACCAGAAGAGGGGCCAGGGCAAACACCGGCACCGCCTGGGAGGCCACCAGAAAAGGCGCGAGCGCCCTTTCAAGGTTTTGGGAATAAAACATGGCCACCGCCAGGGGAAGGGCGGCGGCCAGCGCCAGCAGACAGCCGGCCACGATTTCGGTCCCGGTGACGACCGCATGGGGGGCCAGCAGCGGAGCCTTTACCACCGCCGTGACCGCGATCTGCCAGGGGCCGGGCAAGATGAACTCCGGGATCTGCCAGAACCGGCAGGCCGCCTGCCATGCGCCCAATCCGACCAGCACCAGACACAACGAGGCGAGCACCGGATACCCTCTGCGGCCAATTTGCATCTTTTGGTTTTTCATGTCAGCCCCGCCGTTCCGCCAAAGCGTCCAGTTTGATCAAATATGAAACTGATGTCGAAGCCCCGCCGGTGGAGG
>CAYPFH010000077.1:0-13924 GCA_964409825.1 uncultured Desulfobacterales bacterium
ATAGTAGCGGGCGCCGCTTCGTTTCAGCAGCATATGAAAATTGCCGGGCGCAATCAGTGCGGTGCCGTTGACCACCGAATCGCCGTCTTGGGCCTCCTTGACGGAAATCTCGCACAGTTCGTTAAGCCTTTCGGCAAAGGAGGTGGTAAACTTGGCCGGCATGTGCTGCACCACCAGGATGCCCGGGGTGTTGGCCGGCATGGCGGTCAGGACCACCTTCAACGCTTCGGTGCCGCCGGTGGAGGCGCCGATGGCGATGATCTTGTTGGTGGTGTCCTTCAATGCCAAAGTGGCCGGCGGAGACGGCTCCTGGCCGCCCGGCTCCGGCTGTTTCCGGCCGACAACCGGTATCCGGGAAACCGCCCGGATTTTATCGACCAGCTGGACGCTCATTTCCCCTGCGGAATAGCTGCCGGCCGGCTTCGATATCACCTCCAGCGCGCCGCAGGCCAGCGCGTCCACGGCCATTTTACTGCCCTGACGCGTCAGGGAACTGACGATGATCACCGGCAGCGGGTGGTACCGCATCAGCTTCTTTAAAAAGGTAATTCCGTCCATTCGCGGCATTTCGACATCGAGGGTGATCACGTCCGGTTCGAGCTGCACGATCTTGTCCCTGGCCACATACGGGTCCGGCGCCGTGCCCACCACCTCGATGTCGGCCTCCCGGGCAAGCTGGTCCCTGAATATCTTTCGAACGATCGCCGAGTCGTCCACGACGAGTACTTTGATTTTTTTGGTCATCGACCGGCATTCTCCCCGTGTGGGTCTACTGCATTCGAACCCCGAAAAGCAGATGGTGGGTATCGGACTCGAAAAGAAGCACTCCGGCATGTTCCCCGGCAAACGCGGCAAAGGTGTCGCCGGGAGAGGCGGCCGCTTCCGGCAGGCCGAGGGTGACGTCTCCGGGCGCATCGAGCAGCGACAAGCTGCGGCCGCCGACCATGTTCAACACTTCCATGGCCGTATCCTCGATCTGGCCCCGGCCGGCCGAAGCCTCGTCGAGCCCCAAAAAATTGACGGTGATTTCCGCACCGAGATCCCGGGGGATCAAAAAGAGAAACGTCCCGTCGGCGGGACCGGAAAACGACATGGTCGCGCCGATGAGATCGATCGGGCGCCGCATCCAGGCATCGATCCCGTCGACCGCCGGGCTGACGCCCACCGGCAAAAAGAGCATGTTGTCGAACACCTCAAAAATCGAGTCCTTCATCGTCGTCAAAAGCTTCGGCAGATCCATTTTCCGGCTCTCCCATTACGCGGTTGAGGGTCTCCTTGACGTCCTGGGGCGTAAACGGCTTCTTGATGTACCCGGCAGCCCCCAGGGATTGCGCCTGCTCGACCCGCCGTCGACTCCCCTCGGTGGTGACCATCACCACCTCGACGCCGGCGTACAGTTCGTCCTTCTTGATCGCTTCTAACAGCTGCAGTCCGTTCATGTTCGGCATGTTGATATCGGCAAGGACCAGATCGACCCAGTGCCGCTCGAGCGTCGCCAAGGCCTCGACACCGTCGCCGGCCTCGAGGTAAACGCCCACATCGAACCCGGACATTTTGATGGTTTTCTTGATGACGGCCCTCATGGACGACGAATCGTCGACGATCATCACGTTGAATGCCATTTCAGCTCACTCCTCCGGACAAACTCACCAGTTCTTCGATCGCTTTGATTTTCTCCCAGTAAAAGGCGATGGCCAGTTGAAGTTCGGATGCGGTCACATTCAATGTCGCCGCGGCTTCGGTATCGTATTTGTAGGCGAGGCCGTCGGCCCCCACCCCCGTTCCGATCATCATGCAGATACAGTCGGCCAGGTGCACGACGGAGACGGCCACCGGGTCCACGACGGCCTGGTCGGGGCTATGGTGGTGGCGGATGATGTCCACCATGGCCGGGCTGAAATTCCATTTCTCGGCGGCAATGGCGCCGAGCTCGGCGTGGTCGATGCCGATAACGGATTTTTCGGCCTCGTCGAAGCTCATGCGGTGCTCGGCCATTTCGTGCAGGATCGCCTCGTAGGCCGGGGTCACATGATCGCTCAAAATCGTCTTGCCGATGTCCTTGAGCAGGGCCGAAGTAAACACCAGCGGGATGTCCCGATAACCGCGGGTTTCCGCCAGGTGTTGTGCGATCACGGCCGAGGAAACCGAATAATGCCAGAGCTGGCCGGCTTCCAGTCCGTAGCCGCTCTGGGGACGCCCGAAATTGGCGGCGCTGTTGCCCACCATGGCCAGGCAGGCGACCTTGTCGATCCCCAGGTAGGCGACCGCCTCCTTGACCGAGGTGATGTTCCGCGCAAGCCCCATATAAGCCGAATTGCAGATCCGCAGCAGGTTGATGGTCAGGCCCTGGTCGTAGGAGATGATCTCCACCAGGTCCTTGATGGAGCTGTCCGGATCGGCGATCACGACGGCAATCTTTTCGCTGACGTTGGATATGGGGTTCAGGGCGTCGATCCCTGCGATGATCCGGTCGATATCCATCATATTTTCCTTAGCCCGCCGCCGGAAACCCGAAGCCAGGCATCCCCGCTGGCGATTTCCAGCTTCAGGGTCCGGTTGACAATGCCGCCGACCTGCTCGAAATCGATCATGATGTTGTTCTTCCAGAACATCTTTTTCATCATCATGATATTGCGCTTGCCGATGTTAAACAGCCCGTTTTGATCCAGAATCTGCGCGCCGCCTACCACGATCACCTTCATCCGGTTTTTCTTGGCGCCGTATCGATAGGTCGATTTAAACAGCAGCGGGATTCCCGTGTCGCCGAACATATACGGATTGCGCCGGGCCTTTTCGGCGTCGAGGCTCGACTCAGGCAGCATGTAATGGAGCAGTCCGCCCACTTTTACCTCCGGATCGAAGATGCACACGCCGATGCAGGACCCCAAAGAATAGGTGGCCAACACCGAATCCGGGTCCTTGCTGACTTTCATGTCCCCCACGCCGACGACCAGATCCATTGTCATCCCTCTGCATACAGGTCGAACACCCCGGAAATGTCGAGGATCAATCCGACCCGGCCGTCTCCGAGGATGGCCCCGCCGGTGACACCGCGGACATGTTTCAGCCATTGGCCGAGGCTTTTGATCACCACCTCTTCCTGCCCCACCAGCTCGTCGACAAGGAGGCATTTTCGCTTGTCCTGGTTTTCCACCACCACGACGAGCTTTTCCCATGGATGCCCGTCAGCCGAAGTTTTGTGCCCGTTTCCGCCGTACCTGGCAAGATCGTTGAGCCGGATCAGGGGAATCAGGTCTTCCCGCACCCGGATCATTTCGCCCTCCCCCTTGACCGTAAAGCATTCGTCCTGCTGCGGCTGGAAGAATTCCTGCACGGTGAGCGTCGGAAGGATGTAGCGCTCGCCGTCGACCTTGACAATCATGCCGTCGACAATGGCCAGGGTCAGCGGCAGGCGCATGATAAACCGGGACCCGCGTCCCGGCGTCGACCGGACCTCGACGCGCCCCCGCAGCTTTTCGATCCTGCTTTTGACCACATCGGTTCCGACGCCCCGGCCGGAAATATCGGTGACCGTGTCGGCCGTCGAAAATCCGGGCGCAAAGATGAGCTGATGGATCTCGGCGTCGGTGAGCGCGTCGGTTTCCTTGATCAGCCCGCCGGCGACCGCCTTTTTCAGGATCTTGTCCCGATTCAGTCCCCGGCCGTCGTCTTCGATCTCGATGACGATGTCGCCGCCTTTGTGATACGCCCGCAGATGGATGGCCCCCTGCCCGGGTTTTCCGGCGGCCGTTCTTTCCTCCGGGGCTTCCAGACCGTGGTCGACGGCGTTTCGGATCATGTGCACCATCGGTTCATAGATTTCTTCGACCATGTTGCGGTCGATTTCCGTATCTTCGCCCGTCATTTGCAAAGAGACCTGCTTGCCGGCCTTTTTGGCCAGGTCCCTGACCAGGCGGACCATCTTCTGAAAGGTGTGCTTGATGGGCACCATGCGCAAAGACATGGCCGTCTTTTGCAGGCTCGATATGATGATATTGAGCTGATTGGTGACCTGGCAGATCTTTCGATCGGTGCTGTTTTTCAGCAGTTCGCTCTGGCGCAGCATGCTCTGGGCAATGGCCAGTTCTCCGACCATGTCCACCACATTGTCCAGCTTGGCCGTATCGACCTTGACATGAAGCATGGCCTGCTGCCCGGCGCGGCGCTGGTCCCGCAATGCGGAGACCACATCACTGGGGGCGGCCTTCTTTTTTTCGACCAGAATTTCCCCTATGCGCCGCGATCGATCCTTTTGCTGCTCGAGCAGCGCATCTTCGATATCTTCCAGGTCGACCGCCCCTTTCATCACCAGCATCTCGCCCAGCTGCTTCCGTCCGGCGGCGTCGTAGGCGCCGATGTAGGATTCCACCCGCTGCATCAACGGCCGGATATCGATCCCGCCCTCCTCTAAGGGCCGCTCGGCATAGCGGCTTTGGACTTCCTCGATCATCTGACGCAGCAGGTCCACGCTGGCCAGCACGATATCCACCATCTCTTCGGTAACCGGCAGCTCCTTGTTGCGCGCCTTGTCCAGCAGGTTTTCAACCGAGTGAGACAGGCTATTGATGCGCGTGAAATTGAGAAACCCCGATACGCCCTTGACCGTATGAAAGGGGCGGAATATCGCGTTGATCGCATCGAGGTCCGAGGGGTCCTGCTCCAGGTCCATGACCGTGACTTCAATAGTTCCGAGATTGTCCAGGGATTCGGAGGCAAAATCGACGATGATGGTTTTGTCTTCTTCGCCGATATCGACAGACTCGTCCGGGGCGGCGGGCCGATGGGCATCCGCCGCAGCGGCAGGTGCGCCCGCGCCGGCAGCATCCGCAGCCGGGGACTCACCCGGCGACGCCGGACGCGGCGGTTCGTGAAACAGCGCCACAATGCCGGCGATTTCGCCGTCGACGCTTTCATTCCTGGCCAGCTTCCGGCAGACTTCCTGCAGGCGCGCCACCGCCGTCTCGAGCGGGGCCAGATCCGAGGCCTCCCCCATGATCACCGCCTCGACATGCGCCATCAACAGGGGCAGCACCGGTCGGAGCGCCCGGTCTTTGGATTTTTTGCCGAGCGCCGACGCCATTTTCTCCAGGGTTTGTAACACCCCCCCCAGGGCCGGAATATCCCCTGCATCGAGCATGACGGTTTCCAGTGCCAAATTTTCCAGCTGTGCGGCTACCTTTTCAAGGTTGGTTTTCATGGTCTTCCTTCAATTTTCATTCTTCATTTTTCCCGTTTTCAGGCTCGGTCCCGGGCCGGAGAACCGGAATCGGCCGCTGCCGGCCCCAGTCACTCCCCCTGCCGCATCTCCCGGATCGTCTCCCGGTTGATCTTGAACACGATTGCGATGATCTTTTCCCGTTCGCCGGGGCTGAGATTCAAAAACTGGACGCCGGCTTCGTAAAGACCCGGTTTGCCGTCGGGTGCGCCGGCTGTGCGCACCACCCTGCCGTATACATCGACATACAGGAAAAAATCTTTACACAGCGAAAAGTCGGCGTGGATCAGCTGGCCCGGTTTGATCGGCAGATCGGTGAAGATCTTCATCCCGGTGCCGCTGATATCCGCTCCGACGGCCGTGTGGTACGGATTGTCGAGCATTTTTTCCCGGGCCAGCGTCTGGACGATCAGGTCCAGTTTTTCGTCCAGCTTCAAAAGAAAGCCGATCAGGGTCCGGTCGACCGCATTGTGCTGCAGGTCAAGGGACGCTCCCCGGTCCGGGGAAAGGCAGGCGCGAAGATGGGAATTTTTTTCCGCCCCGGCCGACGTCAGCCGGTCGGTTTCTTCCGGGTCTACGATACGGAAGCTGACCTTGAACGGTATCCGGCCCCTGATACATTCCCTTCGTTCCTTTACTGTCATCGTTTGCCCCGGTGTGATGAATCGATGATATTCGGATCTGTTCGTTTTGGCTCCGCCGCGAAATGAAAGCAACTACCGTGCCATCGTAAAATTCATGAGACCTTCGACCGGCCGCCGGCCTCGGGCCGGGCCCCGGAAGAAACCAACGGCAACGCCGCAGCGCTTTGCCTGCGGCTGCGTCAACCGGTTGCCGTCAAAAAACTGACGCCGCAGCCGGCCGATGACGACGAAGGCGGACAAAAACCGGCAAAACCAGGCCGCCGGCTCCCGGAATACGATTCGGGGCGGGGTCGGAAAAGCTTTGGTATGCTTGTTGCATCAAGGCAGGCAGCAATTGAATCGGAATTATCCACCGGCAACCCAAACGCAGAAAGGAAGGAACCCAAATGACGCAGCCTCAACAGGCCGAAGCGGCACAGCTCCACAAGGCGGAAGCGCCGCTGAGCGAAACCGAAGAGTACCGGGAAGGAAAATACCTGACTTTCACCCTCGCCCATGAGGAGTACGGCATCGGCATCCTCAAGATCAGGGAGATCATCGGAATGATGCCGATCACCTCCGTGCCCCAGACACCCGACTTCGTCAAGGGCGTCGTCAATCTCCGGGGCAAGGTGATCCCCGTGGTGGATCTGCGGCTTCGTTTCGGCATGTCCGAAATCGAATACACCGAGCGGACCTGCATCATCGTCGTCGAGATCCGCACCGGGGAATCGAACGTCACCATCGGCATCGTCGTCGACTCGGTCTCCGAGGTGCTCAACATCAAGGGCAAAGACATCGAAGACACGCCCACCTTCGGCACCAAACTCGACATCGATTATATCCTGGGCATGGCAAAGATGGACGGCAGCGTCAAAATTCTCCTGGACATCGACTGCGTGCTGCGCGCCGAAGAAATCATGGCCATCGAGCAGGCGGTCTGATCGAAAATCCGGGCGGCATCGGAAACGGCCCGCCGGCGCCGGAAAGCCCGGGCGGGAGCGCTGCCTTTTTCGGCAACGAACCTGTACCGCTGCGTCCAGGCCCTTCGGGCTGCGCCCGAAGATCCGGCTGGAGAATTGGCTCACAAAGCCGCCGGCCGCAGACCGGTTCATCAGGTGCGGCCGCCTGTGAAAGACTGCCCATGGACCTGAGTCCGAACGAATTCAAACAGCTTTGCGATCTGGTCTATACCGAATGCGGCATCCACCTGCATGACGGGAAACGGCAGCTGCTGCAGGCCCGCCTGGCCCGGCGGCTTCGCAGCACCGGCATCGCCAGTGTCAAAACCTACATCCGGACACTGGAGAGCGACCCGGACGAGCTGGTCCGTTTTCTGGACGCCGTATCCACCAACCACACGTTCTTCTTCCGGGAAAAGCATCACCTCGACGTGCTGACCCCCGCACATCGGCTGATCTGGTGTGCGGCCTCCTCCAGCGGCGAAGAGCCCTACTCCATCGCCATCCACTGCCTGGAAAAGGGGTTTTCGCCGGCCATTTACGCCACCGATATCTCCACCCGGGTGCTGGCGCTGGCCCGGCAGGGCATCTATCCGCAGGAGCGGGTGCGAAACGTCTCGGCCGCCCTGCTTGGCAAATACTTCAAAAAGGGTTTCAATCGGTGGGAAGGCCATGTTAAAGTCAGGGACCGGCTGCGGCGCACGGTCACATTCGAGCGTTTCAACCTGAAATCGGACTATCCGGCCAGAACGGATTTCGACGCCGTATTTTGCAGAAATGTGTTGATTTATTTCGATAAAGAGACCCGGGAAAAAGTCGTCGACAGGCTCTACACCGCCCTTCGGCCGGGAGGGGCCTTTGTCATCGGCGGCGCCGAAAGCCTGAATGCGCTCGAGCACCGCTTCCGGTATATACGGCCCAGCATCTATCAAAAGTAGCCCCCTTTCCATCGACCGGATGTTTCATCCCATGCCCCGAAAAATGCCGGCCCGCAAAAAAACGGGAAAACACGCATCGCCTTCGAAGCGGACGGCTCCCCTTCCGGGGGCGGCTTCGAAAATCGACGTCTTGAAAACCATTTTCGCCGGCAGCGACGAGCCCTACCGGACGCTCCTGGAATCGGCGCCCGACCCGATCGTCATCTACGACCCCAACTGGCGCATCGTCTATGTCAACGCAGCGTTTTCCCGGACTTTCGGCTGGGAGATGGAAGAACTCCTGGGAAAACCTCCTGTTTTTGTGCCCGACGATGAAGCGACCGCCGGGCGGATCATGGAGGCGCAGGCACGATCCGACGGGCGTTTTCCCGCCGTGGAAGCCCGCCGCCGCACCAAGGGCGGAGACGAGGTGTACGTCGAAATTTCTGGAACCGCCTACGCCGGCCGGGACAGACGGCCCGGAGGCTGCATCGCCGTATATCGGGACAGGTCCCGACGCCGGCAGCTCGAACAGCAGCTGTTCAACGCCCAGAAAATGGAGGCCGTCGCCACCTTGGCCGGCGGCATCGCCCACGACTTTAACAATATCCTGCAGGCCATCGTTCTGAACACGGAACTGGCCGCCGTCGAATACGCATCCGGGATAAACGCCGCCGCCCGGCTCGACGAGGTGATGCTGGCCGTCGAGCGGTCGCGGTCGCTGGTCAAGCAGATCCTGACCTTCAGCCGCCAGGGCGAACAGCCCCTGAGCCCCATCGAGATCGGCGCCTTTGTCAAAGAAGCGATCAAGATGCTGCGCGCCTCGCTGCCGGCAACCGTCGCCATCCAGTCTCATATCTCCGAGCAGACCGGACTTGTGTTGTCGGAACCGGCACAAATCCGGCAAATCCTACTGAATCTTTGCACCAACGCCCACCACGCCATGAAAGAAGAAGGCGGCGGCACGCTCACCATCGAACTTTTTTCTGCAGCGGCTCCCCCGCCGCATATCGAAGGGACCCTGGAGCCGGCCGGCGGCCGGTACGCGGTGCTGAAAGTATCGGATACCGGATGCGGCATGGACCGCACCACCGTGGAGCGCATCTTCGAACCTTACTACTCCACGAAGCCGCCGGGGCAGGGAACCGGACTGGGGTTGGCCGTTGTCCACGGTTTTGTCAGCGGCATGGGCGGGACCGTTGCGGTGGAGAGCGAACCCGGCAGGGGCTCGGCCTTTTCTGTGTGGCTGCCGGTGGTCGAGCCCAACGGCTTGAAGCCGAAGCTCGACCTGATTCAGGAAATCCCCAACGGCAGCGAACGGATTCTTCTGGTCGACGATGAAAAAGGCCTCGTCAGCTCGCTGGAAGCCGGACTTCGACGGCTCGGCTATCGAATCCGCGCCCACAGCGACAGCCGGGCGGCCCTTGCCGATTTCCAGAAAAACACGGACAAAATCGATATGGTCATCACCGACCAGACCATGCCGAACCTGACCGGAGCGGCACTGGCAAAGAAAATTTTAACTGTCCGGCCCGATATGCCCATCATCCTTTGCACCGGCTTCAGCGAAGCCATATCCGAAGCCGAGGCCAAAAAAATCGGGATCGGCAAATTCGTCATGAAGCCCGTCGTCATCCGCGAACTGGCGGCAACCATCCGCAAACTGCTCGACGACGGAAGCGGCGGGAAAAACGGTCCGGCAGCCTAGTGCCGGCAAAACGGCCATGCCCATGACAGCAGGCAATCGACACAGCGATCCGAATCCGAAGACGCCGGCGGCGCCGCAGATCAGGCCCGGGCCGGATCTGCCCGGCAACGTCCCGGGAATATGGCTCCGGCCCCTTTTGGAGTCCGGCTTCGACGCCGCGGTGATCGCCGACAGGCGGGGAATCATCCGGTATGCGTCGCCGGCCGCCGCCCGCATCCTTTTGGCTGCGCCTGAAGCGGCGGTCGGCCGGCACTTTTCCGAGTTCGTCGCCCCGCCGCTGGCCGCCGCAGCCCGGGAAAAATTCCAGGCCCTGCTCGACGGCGCCGTTTTCGACGATTTTGAAGCCGAACTGCCCGCAGGCGGCGGGGCAGCCGCACCGGTCCGGATCCGGACGGCGGCGGTCTGCACCGGCCCGGACATCGTCGGCGTATTGGGCATCGTGCGGGACGTCTCGGCCGAAAAGCAGCTGGCATCCCGGCTTCAACAAGCCCGCAAACTGCTTTCCCTCGGCCTGCTCACCGGCGGCATCGCCCACGATTTCAACAACATTCTGTCGCCGATCATGCTCAACGCCGAAATCGCAATGATGGATATGCCCGAGGAGCATCCCCTGCGGCCGATCCTGGCGGAAATATACCGATCGTCGGAGCGCGCCAGGGATTTGGTGCATCAGATTGCCGCCTTCGGCAGGGGGCCGGACCGAAGCGTCGGCCCGGTCAAAATCGGGCCCGTCGTCAAGGAAACCCTAAAGTTTGTCCAATCGGCCGTTCCGGCCACCATCGACGTCCGGCACCGCATCGAAGCCCGCGCCGATGCCGCGAACGCCGACCTCGATCAGGTTCATCAGCTTCTGCTGGCCCTGTTTTCCGGCGCCGCAGCGGCGATGGGCCGCCGGGTCGGCGCCCTCGATGTTCTTTTAAAAAACACGACGCTGGATGCGGGCAGCGGCCCGACGCCGGGCGGCCTCGAGCCGGGCGCCTATCTTGAACTGACGATCGAAGCCGCCGCCGATGCCGGAGAATCGAACCGGGATTTTGCCGGGGGCGCCGGCAGCGGCATCGACGGCGGCGGCATCCGGGCGGCAATTGACGCCGCCGCCGAAATCGCCCGGGGCTTTGGCGGGGCCGTCGCCGTGGACCGGCAATGGAGCGCTGCGGGCGGCAAATGCCGGCTGTTTATCCCGGCGGCGCCGCAGCCGGCGCCGCGGCCGCAGCCGGCGGCCGGCGCCGTTCCCCGGGGGGATGAAACCATCCTCGTGGTGGACGACGAAGCCGACATCGTCAGGGCCTATCTGTCCATGCTGGAAATTCTCGGCTACCGGGGGATCGCCGCCACGCAGATCTCCGATGCGCTGGCCGTCCTGGCGTCGGATCCGGAATCGATCCACCTGGTCGTTTCCGACATGACCATGCCGCTGATGACGTGGACCGATTTTGCCGCAAAGATGCGGGCGCTGAAACCCGGCCTGCCGATGATTCTCATATCCGGAGACGGCCGCCTGATAGACACCGAAGACACCCGACGCATGAAGATCCAGGCCTGCCTCGAAAAACCGGTGGGCATGCGAACGCTTGCCGAAACCATCCGGAAGGTGCTCGACGCCTGCTCCGCGGCCCCGGAATAATGCGCTTTTCGGGAATGCACTTATCCGGCAGACTCCGCTCCCGGTAGATTTTCCAGGCGCCGTCATGCCGCCGGTTCCGGGCATTGAGGTCGTGCACTTGAATCCGGAGGCCGTGGAGTCCGGCCTTGGAGGGCCAGGCTCCGTCGTGGCCGGCTTCTGGCCGTTGCCGCCAGCGCGGACGCGGCAGCGCGCGTCCCTCCACCGTGGCCGGCTTCTGGTCGTTGCCGGCGACGCGGACTCAAACTACTGGCTGCCGGCGCCTGCAAATGGGGACACCCTGATTTCAAACCGCCCCCGCTCCGGATGATGCGCCTGGCTGGTCCGATACACGTATCCCTCGGCCAGCACCGCCCGAAGCTCGGTGCGCCGGCGGTTCGGATCGTAGCGGGCGGCGATCGAGCGGACCCAATCGCCGCCGGCAGCCGTCGTGATGGGGTTTGCGCCGGCGGTCGCGGCCTCCGGAAACACCGCCACAAGCACCGGGGGCGCCTCATCCAGGTAAAACGACACCCAGGGAGCGGCCCGGCCCGAATACGCCACGGAAATGACCTCGGGTTCGCCTTCGGCGGCCTTTTCAAACGCCACCTCCCGGAGCAGGGCTTTGGTCGGCGCCGGAGCCGTTCGGGGCGGCTGTCCAGCATGGCCGGCGGCTTTTTCTATGGCAGAAGGGGGCTTTTCGGGACGGTTTTGAACGTCCTTGTCCCGGCTGCCGGAAGGCGGAAATTCTTTGGGCAGCGATTCATCCAGCTTTCTGATCGTATATCCGGAAATCCCGGAAAGGGCCTTGAGCCGCCCGGCTGCAGCGGCCGCTTCGGACCGCGACCGGTAGCTTCCTAAAAACACCCGGTACCACACGCCTTTTTCCTTCAGCACCACCCGGACAAAAAAAGCGTCGTAGCCTTTTTGCCTCAGCCCGCCGGCTTGCCCTGCAGCCGCGGTCCGGTCCCGATAGGCGGCAATCTGGACGGCGTACGAGCCGGTGCGCCCGCCGACCGGATCGGCCTCCGTCTCCCGCACCGCGTACCAGGACAACAGGCCTTCGGACTTGAAACGTTCTGCAGCATCGACCGCCTGGGCCCGCCCGGCAAAAGGCCCCAGATAAACCCGGTACCAGGTCCCCCGGCCGCCGACCGCCTCGCGGCGGGTAAAAGCGCCGTGGCCCCGGGCCTGGAACCCGGCCTGCCGGGATGCGGCGGCAGCCGCATCCCGGTATGCGGCCGCCTGAACTCCGTAGGCCCGGCCGCCGGCGGCCGCGGCCGGAAGCAGCAGAAACCAGCAGAGCAGGGGCAGCGCCAGTCGAAGGTACCCGGTATAGGCATATCGGCGCCGCTTTTCGGCAGCGGCCGGCCGCACGCATTTTGGGGCGATCGTCGTCATTTCCGTCCCCCGGTTTTCAGCCATTGGGATCCTGGCAGGCGGCGCTCCGCACGGCATCCGGTGCGCCGCCTCCTGCCGGGAAGCTGAAATGCAGAAAACATGCCATCGCAGAAAACGCGGCGTGCGGCGGTTTCGGCGCCGGACAGACGCCGGGCGCCAAGAATTTGACGATCTCTTTTTGTGGTGGATAAAGACGATCGAACTGGCCGGGGTTTTAAAGCTTTCTCAGCCTTCGGTCAGGCAGTCAGTCCAGCGGGGCGAGGGATCTCCCTCAGCGAAGACGAATCCGTGAAACCCGCCCGCCAACGCCTGCAGCGTAGCAATGGCGGGCAGGTCCGTGCCAAAATTCTTTTTTCACACCTGGAGTTGATGGAAAAACAACCCGATGCAGCGCACCCGCCGCATCGATTCCGGCGTTGCAAGGCACAAAAAACCCTCCCTACAAATTTGAGAGAACAGGGAGCTAAAACAGAGCCCGGCAGCGGCGGGCTCAGATGTCGTCGAGCAGGGTGTCGACCAGCTTGTCGGCCACTGCCGCAGGATCGACATGGTAGCCGCCCGAAGCGACGGCCTGTTTCAGGGCGTCGACCTTTTCCGCCCGCACGTCCGGGGAGGCGGCAACCGCCTCCCGAACCGCATGGGCGGTCCTGGAGGCCTCGGAAAAATGCACGACGGTATCCGACGTCCCCTCTTGCTGCCCGGAGACCTTGACGTCATCCGCCGCCTGCCTGCCCCCGGCGGGGCCGGGATCCGACGCAGCGGGCTTGTGCTGCTGGCTGATATCGTAGGGATAGACGTTGTCGATCTTCATCGAAGCTTCTCCTTGCTCAGACCGGGGGCTCGTCCACGGTCTCTCTGATAATCTGTTTGAGTTCGGATGTCAAAAACTCGGAATCCTTGATCGACAACGAACGGGTGGTCTCGCCGTCTTCTCCGATCTCCTTGAAAATGAACTCCGACGAGTCGTTTTTGGCCACGGCCAGGTCCCGACCCACCTTCTGCTTCAGGCGTTCGAACACAGACGCCTCCAGGGAGGCTTCGCCGTCGACGCCCGGCTTTTCCGGTTCAAAGCGGGTGACGCGCTCCAGCACGTTGGTGGCGATCTTGTCGATCATGGCCTGCTTTCTGGCCGTCGAGGAGATGTTCACCTGGTCCGGTTCCCGGCCGGGCCCGGCCGCCTTGGGCCGCTGGGCGATCTTGCCCTGGCGCAGCTGGTCGCCGTAGACTCTCAGGACATTGTTGACCTGGTATGCTGAAATAACCATGACGTTTCCTCTTTTTTTTCAGGTGGCAGCGGGACTGCTCACCCGATTCATCGGCACCCGGCCGGAAAAACTTTAGAAAAAAAACCGCTTTTTCCTGCCGCGATTCTTCTATCGGCAGAACCCGCCGGCAGCTTTAGCCCTTTTTCGCTTATCCGGAACCCGCTAGCTCCGGTGGGCTAAAAAATCCCAAGCACCAAATCACAAACAAATTCCAAAATCCAAGCACCAAATCA
>CAYPFH010000078.1:0-13916 GCA_964409825.1 uncultured Desulfobacterales bacterium
GTGAATCTCGCCCAGCAGCCGCTCGAAGGGACGGACGGCTGCCGATGTCGGACTTCGGCGATGTACACCGATACAACGTGACCGGTCTCTTTCACGACATGTGGGGCTTTCCCACCACCAATCCCGGGGTGGTTCACGGGCTGCTGCGCCACCTGGTGGACAAGATCAACAACAACGCCAATCAGATGGCCCGCTACAAGGAATACTACATGGACGACGCAGAAAGGGTGCTGATCTCCTACGGGGCCTCGGCCCGAAGCGCCCTTCATGTGGTGGAAAACCGCCGTCCCCGGGGAGAGCGTCTCGGCCTTCTGGAGCTGCAGACTCTCTGGCCGTTTCCGGATGTCGTCGTCCGTGAAAAGTGCCGCAACGCCGTCTCCGTATGCGTGGTGGAAATGAACATGGGCCAGGTCATGCAGGCGGTCAAAGCCGCGGTAGACGACCCTGACAAGGTGTTTCTGGCCAACCGGATCGACGGAAACCTGATCACCCCCACCGACATCCGGGGCATCCTGCGGCTGATCCAAGGAAGAGGAGTATAATTTAAAACAAATACGAAGCACGAATATCGAAATCCGAATGGTTCGACAGGCTCACCACCCTGAGCAAAGTCGAAGGGCAAATACGAATGACAAAAATTCAAATGACCGAAACGCGGGCAGCCGCATTTAAAGAATCATTTGAGGACCTGCTTGCGGGCTGCATGTTTTGAACATTTGGACATTTGAATTTTGATATTGTTTCGAATTTCGGGATTCGGATTTCGGATTTTGCATTTCCAACAGAATCGAGGCTTCTTAAGGAACTCTCTGAAAAGGTAGAGGTTGAAGATGGCCATAAAGGACTACATCCGTGAACGCTTTTTTCCCCACCTCTGGTGTCCGGGGTGCGGGCACGGCATCGTACTCAATGCCCTGCTGCGCGCCGTGGAGAGGATGGGGCTGAAAAAGAACGACCTCGTCATGGTTTCCGGGATCGGGTGCAGCTCACGGATTTCAGGCTATGTCGACTTTCACACCCTGCACACCCTTCACGGCCGGGCCCTGGCCTTTGCCACCGGCGTCAAGCTGGGCCATCCGGAGCTGAACATCCTGGTTCCGATGGGCGACGGCGACGCCCTGGCCATCGGGGGCAACCATTTCATCCACGCGGCGCGCCGGAACATCGATCTGACGGCCATCGTCATGAACAATCGGATCTACGGTATGACCGGCGGCCAGTACTCCCCCCTGTCCGGATACGGCACGCTGGCCACCACCGCCCCCTACCAGAACATCGACCACGATTTTGACGTGGTTGCCCTGTCCACGGCGGCCGGTGCCTCTTTTGTCGCTCGTTCGACCACCTACCACGTGCAGCAGCTCACCGACATCCTCGAAAAAGCGATCAACCACAAGGGTTTTTCGGTGGTGGAGGTGCTTTCCCAGTGCCCGACCTATTTCGGCCGGAAAAACCGGCTCGGCAGCGCCACCGACATGATGGACCGGTTCAAGGATGCGACCACCCCGATCGGGTCCAAGGCAAAGGAAAAAGATCCCACATTGATCGAACGGGGAGTCTTCGTGGAAAAAGAAATCCCCGAATACTGCGCCGAGTATGACAAGCTCATCGAGCGGGCGATGAAAAAAGGAGCCTGACGGCCATGGAACGGGTAAGACTCGTCTTTTCAGGATCTGGGGGCCAGGGAGTGATCACCGCGGCGATTCTCCTTGCCGAGGCAGCGGTGCTCTACGAAGGGCTGGAAGCGACCCAGTCGCAGTCCTACGGCCCGGAGGCCCGGGGCGGCGCCACCCGCAGCGACGTCATCATCACCGACAGGCCCATCCGGTTTCCCAAGGTCATCCAGCCCAACATTCTCGTCTGCCTGACCCAGGAGTCCTACAACAAGTTCTGCGGCATCATCCGCCCCGGCGGAATGCTGCTCACTGACTCGCGCTTCGTCAAAACCGAACGAAAGGTCGACGCCCGCCAGTACGAACTGCCGATGTTCCGCACGGTGATGGACAAGATCGGCAAACCGATCGTCTTCAACATCTTCATGCTCGGCACCCTGCTCGGCCTGACCGACATGGTCCGTGCAGAGTCGATCATGAAGGTGCTGGAAAAGCGGATCCCCTCCCATTTCCTGGAAATGAACCGCAAGGCCCTGGAACTGGGCCTGGAACTGGGAAAGGCCGCATAAGGCGAATGCCTAAAATGAGCTAGAATGCCTAAAATGCCTAAAGCGAATCGAATCCGTTACGCATCGGCATTCCCTGGGCTGTCTTACGGCCCCAACTTCCTCCCATCAATCGAAATGTACCGAGAATGAAGCAGCGCCGGGGTCCGCCCCCATTTTAGGCATTTTAGGTATTTACCCTCTCCTGTTTATTATCCCGTCGACATCCTCCGGCAAAAAGTCTTGACATGGCACAGCTGGTATGACAACAGACGTCATACTTCTACTTGGTCCTCCCTCTTCCAATTTTCCGCAATGAAAGGAAGGCGCATGGGAAACTTCGAGTCGCTCAAAAAACCCCTCCTTTCCCAAGAGGTGGAACTGGCCATCAAAAAGGCGATCCTTGAAGAAACCTACAAGGCAGGGGAAAAGCTTCCCTCCGAACGGGAGCTGGTGGAACAATTCCAGGTCAGCCGGGTCACCGTCCGCGAAGCGTTCCGAAACCTGCAAAGCTCCGGTTTGATCACCATCAAGCGGGGCGTCAATGCCGGCGCCTACGTGGCCGAACCCAATTCCCACCCGATTACCCAAAGCTTTCAGAACCTGATCCACCTGGGCCGGATCGACTATTCGCATCTGATCGACGCCCGGCTCTATATCGAACCCCGGGCCGCGGAAATGGCCGCCAAATACAGAAACGCAGAAGACCTTCAGCGGCTGGACAGCCTCCTGGACATGGCCGAGAAGGTGGCCGCCGAATCCCACAAGCGCGCCCGTCTCATCAATGTCTCCTTCCATTGCGAGGTCGCCAAAATCACCTTCAACCCGATCATCGTTTTCATCACCGAATCGATCACCCAGTCGTATTCGGCGATGATCATCGAAAAAACCCAGTCCCGGCTGAACCGGAAAGACATCCAGAAATTCATCGACGAGCACCGGGACATCCTCGACTCCATCATCAAGCAGAATTCGGCCGAAGCCTACGAAAAGACAAGGCGGCATCTCTTGGAAACCTACATCACCTATTCACGGGTTGCACCCGACGAATGTGCACATGATATCGATCGGCGGATCAAGCAGGATTACAACCTGTAACCGCTGCTGGGTCCATGGTGTTTCAACTGCAAGGAAAAGGAGGAAAAAATGCCGAAAACAGCGTTGAGATGGATCGCCGGTCTTTCGGTGCTGCTTGCCGCAGGCCTGTGGCTTGCCGGATGCGCCACCGTTGGATCTTCCGCCAAAGACGAGGGCATTTCACCGGACATCGCCTATCAGGTAGCCGATTCGGCTGAAATCACCAAGGTGGCCTACTACTTCAAGGACTACAAGGGGGCGTCCCGACTTCACATGGATGTGACTATCAAGAACACATCGCCCGAAACCAAGCGCTTTCGGGTCAACATCTTCCTGCCGGAAGGCCCTTCGGGCGGCGGATTGTATCCGCGCAAGGTCAAAGAAGACGCCAAGGGCATCGAGGCGGGACAAGAGCACACCCGCGAGTTTCCCCTGTATTTCAACCAGCTGCCCACCGGATTTACGATCCTGGTCAAGGAAATGTCATAAACCATTGCGGTCCTTCGCAAGACAGGAGTGAAGAGAGGAGCATGTCATGAAAAAGAAAAGACATTTGACCCGCGTCCGTCTGATCCTCGGGATGCTGATCGTCGGTTTGGCCCTGTTTGGCGCCCAGCCGGCCAATGCCCTGGAGTTTCTGTCCTTCGGCACGGGGAGTCCTGCCGGCACTTACTATTTCCTCGGTGCTGGCTTTTCCTCCATCATCAACAACAACGTTCCCGGGGTAAGGGTGGCCGCCGAATCGACCGCGGCCTCCACGGAAAACGCCAGGCTCATGATCCGCGGGGAAATGGAGCTGGGGCTGGCCTGCATGGGGACCCTTTCCGACTTAAAGGCCCAGGGAATGGACGTCGACAAGGTGCGGCTGGTGGCCGTGGGCCATACCAGCGACACCCACTGGATCGTCCGGAAAAATTCTCCCATCCGCTCGATCTCCGACTTCAAGGGCAAGGTGATCGGCGTCGGCCCGGCCGGAAGCGCCACCTTGAACATCTACTCCAAAAAACACCTTCAAACCGGATGGGGCCTGACATTTGACGACTTTTCCCCCAAGTACATCTCCTTTTCCGAGGTGGCCCGCGGCATCCGCGACAACACCATCGATGCGGGCATCATTGCCGCCGGTGCACCGCTGGCCTCGGTCATGGAGCTTGCCCGGGACATCCCCATCCGCCTGATCGAAACCGAACCCGAAGTGCTCAAGCACCTGCGGGTCGAATACAGCAACGTGGTTCCCCTGGTGATTCCGGCCGGCACCTACGAGGGCATCGACGAAGACGTACACACCTACACCCTGCCGCAGATGTGGCTCTGCCGGACCGATCTCGACGAGGAATTGGTCTACCAGATCATCAAAGCGGTCTATGAGAACAAAGAAGAGAAAAATGCAATCCACCCCCTGGCCCGGATGTACACCATCGAAAACGCCTTTCGCGGCACGCCGGGCGTTCCGGTCGGATTCCACCCGGGTGCGATCCGGTACTACAAGGAAAAAGGGATCTGGGACAAAAGAGCGCAGTACTATGAATAGAAACAGGCCGGCTTCGAAGGCTCTGCCGATGGGCTGATACATAAACGTTATTTATTTAGCCCTAACGGTCTGACCATAGACGTCAGGCCCCGCTTTTCCGCGAAGAAAAGCGGGGTCTGCGCCTGACGTGTTTGTCTGCCGTCCGCCGGCCGGAAATTGGGGGGGGCATCCCTTGTCCGGCCAATCATAGGGAGTGTCATGGAGATCAAAGTCGAACAACCCAAAGCCCATATCCCGATGCTGGTACGGATCATCGCCGTGGCCATGAGTCTCTTCCAGCTGTATACCGGGATCTTCCAGCTCACCGCCATGAACCAGCGGGTCACCCACGTCACCTTCGCCCTGGTGCTGATCTACCTCTACTACGGCTTTGACCAGAAAAAGAAGGAGCAGACCACCTGGCACGGGTACCTGCTGGCGGCCGTCGCCCTGGGCCTGGGCGCATATGTGCTGGGCACCTGGTTCAAGAAAATCGGTGCAATCGGCATGTCCCCCCCGGTGTACGAGCTGGCCATGGGCACCGTCTTTTTGCTGCTTTGCCTGGAAGCGGCCCGCCGGACCCTCGGATGGGTGTTTCCGATCATCGCCGTGGTTTCCATGGTCTATGCCCGGTTCGGGGAGATACTGCCGGGAATTCTCGCCCACAAGAACTACCCCTTCGAACGGATCGTGGGCAACATGTTCATCACCACCGAAGGGGTGTTCGGCATGCTGACGGGAATATCGGCTACCTACATCTTCCTGTTCATTTTGTTCGGAGCCATGCTGCGGGCGGCCGGCGGCGGCGAATTCTTTATCAACCTCTCCTTTGCCCTGTTCGGCCACGTACGGGGAGGCCCCGCCAAGATCGCAGTGGTGGCTTCTTCCCTTTTCGGCATGCTTTCGGGAAGCGGCACCGCCAACGTGGCCGGCACCGGGCAGATCACCATCCCCTTGATGAAGCGCAGCGGCTACAAGCCGCACTTTTCCGGGGCCGTGGAGACCGTTTCCAGCGCCGGGGGGCTGCTCATGCCCCCGATCATGGGAAGTGCGGTCTTCATCATCATGGAGGTGCTCGGGGTCAACTACGTGACCATCATGAAGGCCGCGGGCCTGACCGCCGTCCTTTACTACGTGGGCCTTTTTCTGATGATCGACCTGGAAGCCCAGAAGATGGGCATGAAAGGAATGCCCAAAGAAGAGCTGCCGTCGCTTGGCCAGACCTTCAAAGAGGGGTGGTTTTTTATCATCCCCATCGGGGTTCTGATCTTTTTCCTGGTCTACTCCAAGGTATCGGTCACCCGCGCCGCCTTCTGGGCCACCATTGCCATTCCGCTTTGCAGCATCCTGGGGGGCGGCAAGCGCCGGATGACCTTCCGCCAGTTTCTCCAAGGGCTTCAGGACGGTGCGCTCACCGCGCTTCCGGTGGTGGCGATCCTCTCCGTCGGCGGCATCGTGCTGGGAATGATCACCCTGACCGGATTAGGCCTGATGATGTCCGGCCTGCTCATCAAGATGTCGGGCGGACACCTGCTCATACTCCTTCTTCTGACCATGGTCGCCTCGATCGTTCTCGGCATGGGGGTACCGCCGGTGGCGGCCTATATCGTCTTGGCCATCCTCGTGGTGCCGGCGCTCATCAAATTGGGGGTCTATCCCCTGGCCGCCCACCTGTTCGTCTTTTATTTTGCCACGATCGCCGGGATCACCCCCCCGATGGCGCCCGACGCCTTCGTGGCAGCCGGGATCGCCGAGGCTCCCATGATGCGCACGGCCTTTACGGCCTGCCGGCTGGCCCTGGTCATCTTTATCATCCCGTACATGTTCGTATACAACAACGCGCTTCTGCTGGTGGGAAGCATCGGACAGATCCTGCAGGTCTGCGTTACCGCCTTTTTCGGGGTCATGGCCCTGGCCTGCGCAGCCCAGAACTATCTGGGCGGCCGGCTTCCCATTTTGCTGCGGGGGGCATTGTTCATCGGCGGCGGGTGCCTCATTTTCCCCGGCATAGCGACTGATCTGGCGGGGCTTGCCATCGTCGCGGCGATGTTCGCCGTTCGAATCCCGGAGACGGTCAAACGCTACACCATCGGATGGCTTCGCAACCTGAAGCCGAAACGAAGGGAAAGGACATCGCCATGACTTCTTCCTTTATCGCGGAGATGACGTCTGAGGCCTTTGGGCAAGCTGCCGGCACCGACAAGGTAGCGGTGATCCCCATGGGATCCACCGAACTGGAAGGCCCCCACCTGCCTTTGGGCGTCGACACCATCATGGCCGACGGCGTCGCCCGGCGCTTGAACGGCGAGCCCGGCGTGTTCATCGGCCCCACCCTGTCGATCGGCTATTCAAAATGGTTTCTGCCTTATGCCGGCACCATCTCCCTTGAAACCGGGACCCTGATCCGGGTGCTGACCGAATACGTGGAAAGTCTTCTGTCCGCCGGCATCCGTCGATTCGTTTTCTTGAACGCGCACAAGGGAAACAACGCCTGCATCGAATCGGCCGCCCACAGCCTGCTGGCCAAGCACCGGATTCGGGTAGGGATGCTCAGCCTGTGGAAACTGGCCCATGATCTTTGCGCGGTCAAAGACCGCGGCATCGAAGAGGGCCGATTCACCCATGCCGGGGAGATCATGACCTCGGCGATGATGGCCCTTGCCCCGGAAACCGTGGTCAGCGATCGAATCGGTGCCGGCGCGGTGAAATCGCCGGAAAACAGCGCTTTCAAAGTAAAAAACTCCCTGGGAGAAACCGAATTCATGGACTCGGTGCAGATCGTCTTTCAGGACATCCGGGACGTCACCGATTCCGGCACCATGGGAGACCCAACCGCCGCCTCGTCTGAAAAGGGCAAGGCGGTGGTCGAGCGAATCGCAGAATATGCCCGTGCGTTTCTTCAAGAATTTCGAAAACTCCCCCTCGAGTAGAAAGCGACCGGAGGCAAGATGACCGCCATGGAACCCGCACTTGAAAAACGGCTGATTGAACACGTCGCCCGCACCGGCTTTGACGATCTGGATGCAGAAAGCGTCCGCTGCTGCAAGAAGCTGGTCATGGATTCTTTGGGCGTCGTCTTTCCGGGCAGCCGGGCGCCCGGCTGCCCGGAAATCGTGGATCTGCTCGGCTCCTGGCAAAGCCGGGCAGGGGCGTCGGTGTTTCTGACCGGCTTTCGCACAGCGCCGCCCCTGGCCGCCATGGCCAACAGCGCCATGATGCACGCCCTTGATTTTGACGACACCCTGGACGCCTCGGCCCTTCATACCTTTGTCAGCGTGCTGCCGGCCGCTTTGGCTGCCGCCGAAAACCGGAGCGGCGTCGGGGGCAAGGAGTTGATCACCGCCCTGGTGCTGGGGGCCGATGTCATCTGCCGGATCAGTCTGGCCATCGACCGCCCCCTTTCCTGGATCCGGACAGCCACCTGCGGCAGCTTCGGCGCCGCCGCGGCCGCCGGAAAAATCCTCGGCCTGAACGAAGAAGGGCTTTCCAACGCTCTCGGACTGGCCTACGCCCAGACCTCGGGCAACGCCCAGGGACTGATCGAAAGCCGGCTGGTCAAGCGGATGCAGCCCGGCTTTGCCGCCTCTGCCGGCGTTGTTTCCGCGTTTTTGGCGGCCCGGGGAATCACCGGCAGCCGAGAGTTTTTGACCGGGTCCTACGGCTTTTACCCGCTTTACGAGCAGGGCGACTTTCATCCGGAACGGGTTTGCGAGGCCCTGGGGAAGCATTTTGCCATCGCCGATTTGAGCATCAAGCCGTATCCTTGCTGTCGGATGACCCATTCGGCCATCGGCGCCGCTTTGAAACTGAAGAGCCGGGTCGGTCCGGTGAACGATATCGAACGCATCGAGGTGTCGGTTTCGTCCATGGTGTCGGAGATGGTGGGAAAACCGTTTCACATCGGCGAAAATCCCCAGGTCGATGCCCAGTTCAGCATTGCCTATACCACGGCCTGTGCCCTCGCCCGTGGCGATGTCTTTCTCCAAGATTTCGAAACCGACCGCATATCCGACCCGGTGGTCAAGCAACTGGCAGACCGTGTCGGGGTTTCCGTTAATCTCGACCTCCCGGCAAAGGACATCCTGCGGTCCGAAATGACCGTGACCCGAAACGACGGCATGGTTTTTTCCGAACGGGAACCGGTACCCCTGGGCAACCCGAAAAACCCTGTCAGCGAAGAACGGTGCCGGGAAAAATTCAATCGATGCATCGACTACAGCGGGCTCGCCGTCGAAGAAAAAGCCAAAAAAGACCTCATCTCGATGATCGAAACCCTGGAGACGGTTTCCGACGCAGCCGAACTGGTGCGGGCGATGGCCATATGAGCAGCCATAATTTACGGAATTATAACTCAAACTAAGGAGCTGAATCGAGCCTCTGGATGATCTGAAAGGACACTCTTCGATGACCGTCAAGGAACTCTTCGACGCCGGTGCTTTGAAATACGACGCCGCCCGCCGGAAAGTGATCTACTGCTTCGACGATTTTTACGGCACGCTGCTGGAGCTCATCCCCTTTTCCCCCGGAGACCGGTTCTCTTTTCTGGACCTGGGCGCCGGAACCGGCCTGGTTTCGGCCCTGATTCTGGAGCGATTTCCGAACGCCGAAGCGCACCTTCTCGACATCTCCGAAAAGATGATGGAAAAGGCCCGGGCGCGGTTTTTTGCCAGGCCCGACGTTCGGTTTACCATCGCCGACTACGACCGGGAAACGCTGCCCGGCCGCTATCTGCTGGTGGCGTCGGCCATGTCGATCCACCACCTTTCCGATTCGGGCAAGCAGCGCCTGATGCAAAAGATCTTCGATGCGCTGGCCCCAGGCGGCCGGTTCGTCCATGCAGAACTCGCCCTGGGCCCCACGAAAGCCGTCGAGTCGCTCTACCAGAACCGCTGGCGGCGCCATTTGAAGTCAACGGACATCGAACCCGAAGAACTCGCCGCCATTTACGAACGGATGGCCTGCGACCGGCCGGCTACGCTCGATCAGCAGCTTTCCTGGATGCGCACGGTCGGCTTTGTCGACGTGGACTGTTTTTTCAAGCACTACAACTTCACCGTGACCTCGGGGGAAAAACCCCACGCGCCATAAAAGGACACCGGCCGCATCGTGCGCTGCACGGCGGCCCCGGCCGATATCGCAAGCAAAGGAAGAGTCCAATGGATGTCGATTTCAAACAGCTCACCAAAGACCTCGCCAGAATGGTGGGGGAAGAAAACGCCTTCCCGGACCGGCCCACGGCCCTGGCCTATGCCAAGGACACCATGCCCTGGGACGTGGAAAATCACCACATACCCTACGCGGTGGTCAGGCCGGCGGACAGCCGGGAGGTTTCAAAAGTGCTCGCCTACGCCAGCGCCCGGAAGATTCCGGTGCACACGCACGGTTCGGGAACCTCCCTGGTCGGCTTGGGCCGTCCCAAGACCAACGCCATCGTTCTCGACACGGGCCGGATGCAGGATCTGGAAATTTTTCCGGAGCGCGGGTACTTCGAAGTCGGGCCCGGGATGCACATCGGAAAGCTCAGAAAAGCGTTGGCCCCTTACAACGCCCTGCTGCCGATTTTTCCGGGCAGCGAGCCGGTGGCCACCATCGGCGGATCGGTCGCGGTAAACACCAGCGCCCATGCGGTGGACGCCAGCCTCTGCAAGCCGGGCGACTACGTACTCGGGCTGGAAGTGGTGCTCCCTACCGGAGAAATTCTTCAAACCGGCACAGAATCGACGCGCAAGCCGGCGGGCATCGAGGCGACCAAGTTTCTCGTCGGCTCAGAAGGCCTGCTCTGCATCATCACCAAGATCCGTATGCGCCTGATTCCCAAGCCGCACATGGCCAACATCGTCGCCTATTACCGCAGCACCGAAGACATCCTCGATACGGTGATGGCGATGTACAGGCAGGGGGTGCCGACGCCGCTTTTTTTCGAATACCTGGACGAAAAGGCCGCAAAAATCGGCTTCGAGGCCGTGGGACTCTCCGCGCCTTCCGGCGCGGTGGCCATGATGAGCATGCATTCGGCCACCGAGATCGGCTGCCGGGAAAAAGCCCGGTTGTTTCTCGAATTCGTCCAACAATCGAATCCCATCGAAGCCAGAATCGTCGCCGATGAAGCGGAGTGGGGAAAAATCTGGAGCAGCCGGGCCGAAGCGGGCAATTACGTCTATCGGCTCGGCTCCACCTTCGGCAGTGAGATCACGCCCCGGGTGGACAAGCTCAAAGACGCTTTCCGGGAGGCCAAAGAAATTATCCTGAACCTGGAAAGCGTCCAGGGAAACGAGTTTTATTCCTTCGGCCACATCGGCGCCCCGACAATCCATGCCTACGCTTTCATGCCCACCAAAGACATCCCAAACGAGGTAAAAAAAGCGGTGACCATGGAGGTGCGGGAAAAAACCGAAGCGCTCAATGTGAAATACGGCGGCTGCGGCGGCGAATGGGGCCTGACGGCCCAGCGCGCCGGCTTTCTGGAAAAAAAGTACGGCCGCACATACACTGAGGTTTTGGCCCGGCTCAAGAAGGCCTTCGATCCTGAAAACATTCTCAACCGGGGAAACCTGGAGGGCTGGATGTGAACCGAGACGACGCGGAAAAAAAACTGCTTCTCGCCGAGTTTGCCAGGTGCCGCGCCTGCCGGTTTTGCGTGGACGTCTGCCCGACGTACCAGGCGTCTTCCGGGGTGGAAAGTTTTTCCGGTTATGGCCGGATGCAGATCATCAAGTACCTGCTGACCGGCATGCTCGAATTCGACGATGCGTTGACCTACTGCCTATACAGCTGCCTGCAGTGCCGCCGCTGCGAAAACGTGTGCAAGAGCAAGGGGCAGAACCTGGACATCTGTGAACTGATCCAGCGCGGCCGCCGCCTGCTGTCAAACCGGCTGACCCGTGGAGGCAAGCATGCGAAGCTCTAAGATTCTGATTTCCCAGGCCCTGAAAACCATCTCCGGAAATATGCAACGGACGGGGGATCCGCTGGGGCTCAAAACCGTCTACTGGACGCGGTGGGCCGAAGGCCTCGATCTGCCGAGGCAGGGATCGCCCCTGCTGTTCACGGGCCGGATGTACCAGATGCTCCCTTACGCGGTCCAGGCAACGGAGATGGCCGAAAAAGCAGCCCCCCTGGTACCAGTTCTTTCGATCAGGGCGTTTGCCAAGATGGCTGAAATCACCGGCGCCTTGATTGCCGACCCGATCCTGCGCCTGCGCGCCCGGCGGGCGCGCGAGATCCGAGACCGGGCAGAAGCGGCTCTTTCCGGAATCGTCTCTACCCTGGCGGCCGCCGGCGTTCAACCGGCTTTTCTTCACGATAAAGAACCATACAGCGGCGTGCTGCTCTATGACCTGGGGCTGGAAGAAGCCGCCGCCCCCGTGGCTCACTCGGTCTACCGGATTCTGAAAGCCTCCGGCGCCGGGACCGTGCTGACTGTCGATCCCCACACCACTTTCATGCTCCGTCAAATCTACCCCCGCTACATCACCGGATTTGAGCTGCAGGTGCACCATTACCTGGAAGTGCTGGCTGCGTCAGACTCGTTTGCACCGGATCCGAATGCGGCCGGATTTCCCGAAAAGATCGTCATACACGACTCCTGCGTAATGACCCGCGACCTGGAGGTGGTGGCACCGGCCCGAACCGTTCTGGCTCGTCTGGGCATCGAAGTTTTAGAGCCGGAAAACACGAAAACCGACACGGCCTGCTGCGGCGGTCCGGTGGAATACGCCTATGCGGATCTGAGCCGGTCGATCTCGTGCATCCGGGCCAGGGAGCTTGCAGGCGTCTGCCGCGACGTGCTGGTGGCCTGCCCCATCTGCCTGATCAACCTGATGAAGCACGAAAAAGACCTGGGAATCCGGGTCTGGGACATGGGAGAGATCATCGGCCGGGCCTTTCCGCCGGCAAGGAGGAAGAATGCATCTTAGACAAGACCGAATGACCGCAGCCGAAAGAATGGACGCCTTGTTCGCCTACCGGAAGCCGGACCGGGTGCCCATCGGAGCGATGAGCACAGGCTTCAACACCGTCAACGCTGGCTTCACAGTCGCCGACGCATACGAGAACCCGGAAAGAAGCTTTGCCGCCATGCAGTGGACCACCGAGCAGTACGGGTGGGATCCGATCCCCCAGTACAGCGGCCACACGGTGCTGGGAGCCTGGGACTTCGGGGGAAAAGTCCGGATGCCCCGGGGGGAGTTCGACGGCTCCCTGGTCGTTACCGATCAGCCGGTTCACTGCGAAGCCGACGTGGAAAAGCTCCGGCTGCCGGACCCGGCATCTGCCGGGCGAATCCCCGGGGCGCTCCGGTTTGCCCGGCTCCAGGCGGAAGCCGGCCTGCCGGTCTATTATTTTTCCCGAAGCCCCTTTACGATGGCCGCCAACATCGCCGGCATCGACCAATTTCTGCGCTGGACCATCAAAAAACCTGCGCTGTGTGAAACCCTGCTGCAGCTTTCCCTCGACCACATCATCAATGTGCTGTCCCTGTGGGTCGAAGGGTTCGGCGCCGACCGCGTCTTTGCCTGGATGAGCAGCCCAAGCGAATCAAACCAGCTGGTTTCTCCGCGGACAGTCAAAAAATTTGCGATCCCCTATCATGAAGCCTACCATCGTCGAGTCCGGGATCTGGGGATCCGGCGATTCGGCATGCACATCTGCGGAGATCAGAACCTGAACCTGGGGCTGCTGGCCGAATCCGCACCGTGGCCCCATCCGAGCGTGCTGAGCTTCGGCCACGAAGTCGACCTTGAAACCGCGGCGGCCCATTTTCCCCAAGATATCATCTTCGGAAACATAGAGCCGGTAGTGATCCAGATCGGCACTCCGGAACAGGTGTACGAACTTTGCCGTATCGCCATCGAAAAAGGAAAACAGGCGCCGGGCGGATTTATCCTGGGCCCCGGCTGCGGACTTCCCGTTCACTGCCCGCCGGTGAATGTCTATGCCATGACCAGGGCCGTAAACGACTTCGGATGGTATGAATAGCCCGGATATCCGCGAGTAAAGATCCGGGCCCGGAGGACCCGGCTTTGGGTTAAACCCGGAGGGCATGAATCCCTGTAGTTGTCTGAAATCCGAAATTCGAATATCGAAATTCGAATTTGTTTCGTATTTCGTATTTCGTGCTTCGAATTTGTTCGCTTCGGGCTGAAAGGCAGAGCCAATTGCCTCTGACCTGGT
>CAYPFH010000079.1:0-13879 GCA_964409825.1 uncultured Desulfobacterales bacterium
TGGCCGGTTGAGATCAAAAGATTCGTATAAATCTCCGGCCGGAGAATCTTGAATTTGGAATTTTGGATCCCGTCGGCCAGAGGCGGGGCTCGTTTCGATCGAATGAATGATGGAAAAGAAACCGATAGCAAGGAGAAGATATGCGAGGTATTTTTCTTCGCTGGCTTGCCCTGACGCTGGCGATTTTAGCGGCCTCCCATCTGATCACCGGCATTGAGGCGTCCGGCTTTGGGTCCGCTTTTCTTGCGGCGGCGATCCTGGGGATATTGAATGCCTTTTTCCGGCCGATTTTGATTATCCTGACCCTGCCCATCAACATTCTCACCCTGGGGCTGTTTACTTTCGTGATCAATGCCGTCATGTTGATGATGGTCTCCGGGGTCATCTCCGGCTTTACCGTGGGCGGCTTCGGTCCGGCTTTGCTGGGATCGCTACTGATCAGCCTGGTCAGCTGGCTGTTGACTTCCCTGGTCGGCGAACGCGGGACGATCGAAGTGATCGACTTGCGAAAGCGGCGGGATGACCGGTGGGAATAAGGGATCGGTTTACTTCTGGTTTGAATTCAGATCGAACCGGCGAGCGGCCTTTTCTGCGATTTGGCGGCCGATGCTGATCGAAGCTGTTGCGGCCGGTGAAGGGGCATTCAGGACATGAATGGTGCGCTCGTCGCCGGAGAAATAAAAGTCATCCAGCAGCCGGCCGTCCGGTGCGAGGGCCTGGGCGCGGACGCCGGCACCCCCGGGAAAAAGGTCTTCTGCCGTGACGGCCGGCACAAGATTTTGAAGCGCCCGCGAAAAGGCGGGTTTGCTCACCGAGCGAACCACTTCAGCGAGGCCGGTTTTCCAGTACCGGGCGGCAAGACGCAGAAATCCTGGATAACAGAGGGTTTCGAGCGTGTCTTTCAGAGAAAAATCCGTCTTTTTGTATCCTTCTCTTCGAAAGGCGAGCACTGCGTTGGGGCCGGCTTCGACGCCGCCGTCGATCAGCCGGGTAAAATGCACCCCGAGAAAGGGAAAAGCCGCGTTCGGTACAGGGTAGATCGGATTTTTCACCAGGAACTGCCGATCCGGTGCTATCTTGTAGTATTCACCGCGGAAGGGAACGATGCGGATGCCTGGAAAGACGCCGCACTTTCGGGCGATCCGGTCGCACTGCAGTCCGCCGCAGTTGACGAGATACCGGCACGGGATGTCCCCTTTATCCGTTTTGACCTCTAAAGCCTTCGGTTTTCGGACCAGACCGGTAAACCGGCGCCCGGTTTCGATGAGTGCACCGGCTCGTCTGGCTGCATCGGCGAAGGATTCGGCCACTTCGCGGTAGTTGACGATTCCGGTCTCGGGCACGTGCAGCGCAGCGATTCCTGAGGCATGGGGCTCGTAGGCGCGAAGCTGCTTGGCGCTCAGGCGCCGGAGCCCCTGAAGGCCGTTGGCCCGGCCTCTGCGCTCCAATTCATCCAGCAGTGGGATCTGCTCCCGGCGAACTGCAACGACGATCTTTCCGCAGAGCTCGTGGCGGATGTCGTTCTTTCGGCAGAATTCCACCAGGGCCTTTCGGCCTTCGACACAGTTTTTCGCTTTGAGAGAGCCTGCCCGGTAATACAGTCCGGAATGGATCACTCCGCTGTTATTTCCTGTTTGATGCTCGGCCAGGCGATGTTCGGCTTCGATCAGGGTAATTCGGGCCCGGGTCTGCTGGGAAAGCACCATGGCTGTGGCCAGCCCTACGATGCCGCCGCCGACGATGACCAGGTCAAAGTGCTCGCTCATTTTCACTCCCCTTTTCATCCAGGTTTCCGGGCTTATTTTTCTTAAGGTGGACTCCGATAAAATGCAAGCCGATCCCACACCAAGGAGCTGCAAAGAGCCGCTTCGGCTTTCGATGAAGCAGGGTTTTTGTTGAGGGGCCGGCCAATCAATGAACCGGGAGGTTTTCATGAAAGATACCCATCGAATCGTTGAGGGATTTCGTTTTCTTCCGCCGGGGCTGGCTGCCTGGATAAAGTCCTTTATTCCGGAGCAGGACTATGACGGGGCCATCCCCTGGACGCCGCTTGAAAAGCCCCTTTCCGAGGCGTCCTTTGCGCTGGTGACCAGCGCCGGCATCAGCTGTACGGAAGATGAGCCCTTCGATATGGAGAGGGAAAAAAAAGACCCGACCTATGGGGATCCAAGCTTTCGGATGATTCCGAGAAGCATTGCTGGGGCGGATCTCCGCGCTGACCACCTCCACATCAACACGTCGTACATTCTCGAAGACATGAACGTGATCCTTCCCATAGACCGGTTTGCCGAGTTCGAAAAGGAAGGGGTCATCGGGCGGCTGGCCGAAACCCAGTATTCCTTTTACGGGTATCAATGGAAGAGCGACGGGTTTTTAGATCAGGCCATCGCGCCGATGGCAGCGCAGATGAACCAGGAGGGAGTCGATGCGGTGTTTCTCACCCCAGCCTGACCGTTTTGCTGCCGGTCCGTGGGACTGGCTGCGCGGTTTTTGGAAGAAAAGGGGTTTTCCACCGTGGTGTTGACCCCTACCTGGGAATTTCACCGGGTCGTGGGCATCCCCCGCCAGGTGGCCATCGAGTTTCCGTACGGCCGCCCCGTCGGCCAAGTAGGCGATGCGGCGGGTCAACGGTCGGTGCTGCTCGAGACGATCACTTTTTTAAAAGAGGCCGAAACGCCGGGTGCGGTCCGGCACCTGCCCCACAAGTGGCCCGAACCGCCGAAGGAAACCCACTGGCATCCGCCCGAGATGAGCCCGATTATCGCCGCTAACCTTGAGCAGATCAAAAAGGCAAGGAAAAAAGGTTGATCGGTCGATTGGTCGATTGGTGCAGCCGGAGATCTAAAAAACCGTCGTTTTTCCCATTCGACCACTTGGCCATTTAACCCGCCTCACCACGTGACGCTCATCATCGTGCAGTTCAGGCCGCTGCCGATCCCCATCAGGGCGATGTGGTCGCCGGACCCGGTCCGTCCGGCTTCTACGGCCTGGGCCAGGGTGATCGGTAGGGCTGCCGGGCCGATGTTGCCTAAAGTCGGAAAGTTGAGATGGAATTTTTCAAGGGGCAGACCGAGGGTCCGCGTCAGCGCATCCATGTTCCGTTGGCTCACCTGATGAGGAATGTAAAGATCGATGCTGCCGTCGCTCCAGTTCGGAAGCTCGCGGCACGCCTGTTGCCAGGTTTCTTGGGCGAGGGCCACGCCGTGGATCAGAACGCCGTGGGCATCGGCGATCATCCGGTCCGGCTGGCCCAGGCAAAGACGGCTGTGCTGGGTGGCGGCCCGGGTAGTCTCCCCGTTGATCACATGACCGGTCCGTGAAAACCGTTCGTGGGTCAGGATCATCGCCACGGCACCAGATCCGAGGGTCAATGTGGCAAAATTGTCGCGGAAATCCTTTTCTGTGGCTTCGTTGGATTCAAGTCTTTGCAGGGTGGCTTCCACCGCCTCCTGGGACCCCTCCCCATCAACGATCATTCCGTAGCGGATGATTCCCGCTTCGATCATCAGGGTCATTGTCACCAGGGCGTTGACAAAACCGAGGCAGGCATTTCCGATATCGTAGTTGAGGCAGGAGGCGGGCAGCCCGAGATTTCCATGGACCAGGCAGGCCACAGACGGTTCGATGTAGTCTTTGCTAACCGAAGTGTTGATCAGGCACCCGATCTGAGCCGGATCGATGCCGGATTCTTCGATAAGCTTTCGGGCGGCCATGGTGGCGACGTCGCTGGGCATGGTCCCGGCATCCCAGAACCGCCGCTCCCGGATGCCGGTCAGCCCGGCGATGGTGCCCGGTGGAATTTTCAACCGCTGCATGGTCGAAGAAAGCCGCTCCTCCATTGAAGAGGAGGTGATGCGGTGGGGGCCCAGTTCATACGCCATCGCCTCGATGGTGACGTTTCCGGATATCATCGCCGGGAATTCCTGATAAATTCGCTGTCGCGAATTTATAGATATAGGGATTAAATTCGATGCCGGCTAGGCTGCCGCCGGCGTTTCGGCCGCGAGACGAGCCAAAGTAGATACTCCATCAGAAGCCGATTGTAAAGATCCGGGCCCGGAGGACCCGGCTTTGAGTTAAGCTCGGAGGGCATGAATCACTGTGGTTGTCTTAAATCCGAAATTCGAATATTTCGTGCTTCGAATTTTTTCGCTTTGGGCTGAAAGGCAGAGCCAATTGCCTCTGACCTGGTCCTGAGGACCAGGATTGTGAGACTGCATTCAACCCGGGGTTCGGGACAGTCTGCAGATGGTTTTTACGGGCGGTATTGCGGCGGCTCGTAATTGGCGATGTAAAAATCCTCGATCAGCCCCTTGGATTTGAGGGTCTCGCCAAATCCCCGCGCGGCGTCCTTGTTCTGGAACCGGGAGATCCGAACCTGGTACCATTGCTTTGCGCCGGTCTCACTGACCGTCCAGTATACGTCCAATCCTTGTTTTTCGAGTTCGTCCGCGTAGCGGCGGGCGTGCTCTTCTTTCAGGTAGGCCGCCACCTGAATGGTGAATTTTCCGGCCGCCGCCGCTGCCGCCGGCGCCGCTTCTTCCGCAGGCTTTTCCGATTTGAACAGATACCCTGCGGTGTTGACGACGAGGATGATCGCAGCCACGGCGGCTGCGGTAAAAAATACCCACAAAAGTGCCTGCCGCGCGGCCGGCGTCTTTTTCAGCCACGCAACGCCCAGTGTTGCCCACCGGGCTGAAGACAAAACGACTTCGGCCGCCTTGCGGGCGGTGATGCCGATAAACCCGCCGACCTGTCGCCAAGGCCCCGGGCCGGATCGTTTTCGATTGGATTCCGGCGCTTCGGCATGCGGTTCGAAAAAGGTGAAACGCCCGATCTGGGGGGCGATCCGATCCGGACCCGCGCTTTGAAGCAGCAGACGCCCGGCCTCGATCCACTTGCGGTTTTGTTCGGTCGTTTGAATCGATTGTAAAATAACAGAAATGCCGGCAAGCAGTTTCGACTGCGCCGGGCGCTGCTCTGCTGCGTGCACATAGACCGGCAGCGCCCAAGGGTCGGCGCGCCCCTGCTCCACGAACAATTCGGCCAGACGCCTGACCAGATCCGGGGATGTGGCCGGACCGGCCGAATTGATCATCCGGTGGTAGGCTTGAAGGGCGGAAAAATCGGTCCGCTCTTCCATCAAGCAGTACCGGGTCAGCAGCTCCTGGATTGCCGGATTGTCAGGATGGGCGTTGCCGATCCGGGCAGCCAGACGTTGGTCCTGTCTCCCGAGCCACCCACGGCTTCCGGCTTGGCGCAGCCAGATTTCCGCCAGGCCCGCATCTTCCGGATAAATATCCAGGTAAGCGGTGATGAATGCGCTGGAGACGGCGCTTTGGTCGATCTGGGCGGCATAAAAACGGGCCAGGTGGTCGGCAAGTTCACGTTGCACCCGTTTTCGGCCGCGGGGTGACAACAGGAAGCTGTCATAGGCGGAAAGGGCTTTACGATAGCTTGCTTCTGCCTCGGCAGCGCTGCCTGCCCGCTCCCAATCTTCGGCATCGTGCAAATGGTTCCGGATGCTTCGGATGCCCAGGGCGGTAAGGGCTCCTCCGGCCGCGAAGAATACCCCCAATAGGATCGCTGCGGCCGGCAACAGGGTCGACACCGGCGTCAATCCGCTGCCTGTGTACGGTGGAATCCATAGCACCACCGCACCGCCGAAAACAATGGCGGTCCAAAGGCGAAGAGCGTAGTGTTTCAGGGCGTGAAGCATGGTTTGTTATCGATCTGGCTGCGGTTTTTGCCGGCAGCCCGGATTGTCGGTCCAGATTTGGAGAGCGGACGGGTTCATTGCGCCTCCTGCCGAGGATCGAATCCCGGCAACAAAAGGGAGGGGCTTCCGAGGACCCTGCCGTCCGGGGTTTGTCCCGGCCGCAGGGCCACCAGCGCGGCGGCCGGGTCGGATGGCTCCGCCGGCAGGCCCGTGATCGGATCCACGGACACAAGGTGGATGCCGTCCGGTGCGGGAAACTCCCGGGCCGGCTCGCCTTCAAAAGCCCTTTTCATGAAGTCCGCCCAGATCGGCGCGGCGCCTCGTCCCCCGGTGATCCCCCTGCCGTTTCGGTCCCGAAGGCCGGTCTCCCGGTCGAAGCCTACCCACACAGAACAGCTCAAGGTGGGTGTAAAACCGGTGAACCAGGCATCTCGAAAATCGTTGGTAGTTCCGGTTTTACCGGCGGCCGGCAGGCGGAAGCCGAGGCGGCGGATGACCTTCCCGGTACCGCTGTCGATAACCGCCTGCATCATATCCACCACCTGGTGGGCGATCTCTGGGTTCAGGGACTTGAGGCCGCCGACGATCCGCTCCTGCAGAACGTGTCCATAGGCGTCTTCCACCCGCTGGATCCAGAACGGATCGTGGCGGATTCCTCCGGTGGCGAAGGTGGAAAAAGCCGAGGCCATCTCCAGCGGGCTGACGCCGGAGGTTCCCAGGGCCACGGAGTAGACCGGCTCCAGGGGGCTTTGGATACCGCATTGTTGCGCGGCCTGGATCACGGTTTCGGGGCCGGTTTGCTCCACGAGCTGGGCGGCGATGGTGTTGACAGACTGGGTAAAGGCGCGCTTGAGAATCATCGGCCCCCGATGTCTGCGGGAAAAATTCTGCGGCTCCCAATCCCGGGCGCCGACCACCGGAATTCTTACCGGTCGGTCTACGGCCACTGTTGCCGGATGCAGGTTCTCCGATTCGAAGGCGGCATAGTAGACGAAGGGCTTGAAGCCGGATCCAGGAAGCCGCTGGCTGTAAACGGCTCGGTTGTATTCGGTCTCGGCATAGTCCCGGCCGCCGACCATGGCCTTGACGGCGCCGGACCGCGTTTCGACGGCCGCCAGGGCTCCCTGGGGGCGTTGGTCCGATTCGGCTTTTAAGATGCCCATCTCTTCGTCCAGGGTTTCGAGCCCTTCCTGAACCGATGCCACCGCCCATGCCTGAAGCTGGGGATCAAGAGTGGTAAAGACCTTCAGTCCGCCGTGGTAGACCACCTGGGCGCCGTATAGCTGCTCCAGCGAGTCGATGACCAGATCCAAAAAATAGCTTCCGCTTCGGGCAGAGGATCGAAGCGGCTGGAGCACCAGCTCTTGCTGGGCTGCGGTGCGGGCGTTTTCCGGGGAAATATAGCCTACGTCGGCCATTCGAATCAGCACGATCTGCTGCCGCTGCCTGGCCCGTTCAAGGTGCCGGTAGGGGTTGTATCGGGTCGGGGATTTCGGCAGGCCGGCCAGCAGCGACGCTTCAGGCAGGGTGAGATCGGCGGCGGGCACGCCGAAAAACATGCGCGCCGCCTGCTCGATGCCGTAGGCGCCGACGCCGAAGGCGATCTGATTCACGTAGGCTTCGAGGATTTCTTCTTTGCTGTAGCTGGATTCGATCTGTACCGCTACCAGCATTTCCTTGAATTTGCGGATCCAGGAGCGTTCGAAGCTGAAAAACAGGTTTTTGGCAAGCTGCTGGGTGATGGTCGACGCCCCCTGGATTTTTCCGGGCTCGAAAACGGTGACATAAAACGCCTTGAGCATGCGGAGCTTGTCGATGCCGTGGTGGTCCCAGAAACGGTGATCCTCGGTGGCGATGACCGCGTTGATGAAGTGGTGGGACACCCGGCTCAAAGGGACCGCCTCCCTGCCTCCCAGGACCATCACCCGCTGCCCGTCGGCGGCGAAGATTTCCGTGGGCGGGGTTTCGATGATCCGGCTCAGGGGATGGGGGACCTTCGGCAGATCCTCCAGCACGATGTAGAAAAAGCCGATGCCGGCAAGCGCTGCTGCACCGGCAAATAAAATAGACAGGTAAAACAGGAGGCGAAGCTTTCGAAGCAGACTGAAACCAAAGCTCACAGCGTTCCTCCGGCATCGATTTCAGTCTCTACGGGCAAAGGAGCGGCCGTGGCTTCCAGATCGAGGCGGAGACGCCAGACGGCCCAGTCCCTGGCCTGAAGGACCATGACCATGGTCCTTCCCTCCGATTCGAACTCCAGGCCGATGTCCACGAAGCCGGTCAGGGCCTCGTCGGAAACCCCCACCCGGTTGATCGGCCGGGAAAGCGCCAGAAGCCTTTCCGGGGCCGGCAGAATGCTTCTTCGGATTTCCTCGGGCTGATCGGCCAGGGCTTCGAAAAAGCGATCTGCACGGTAGATTCGATTCTTCAGCCGCGGAAAGTCCTCCAAGACCCCCTCTGAAAAGTCTTGCTTCTGCTGGAGACGGTCGAGCAGCTCGGGCGGAACCGTAAGCTCTCGAAGCACCCGGTTTTCCATGTCGAGGAGAAAAATCTTGATGCTCTTGCCGAACTTTCGAAAATAGGTGCGCTCCCACCGGCCGGTGCTCTGAAGACGCAGCAGCTCGAAGGGAGAAGCGATGTCCTGGGCTACGGCAGCGGGCAGTTCCAGGTACAGGCCGCGAAAGTGGCCGGCGGAGACCATGACCCCATGGCTGGGGACCAGGGCCTCGGCGATCTCGGAAAGGGTTTCGGCCCCCCGGGCCAGGCGCTGGGAACTTTCCCGGTCCGTGACGATCTGTTCCAGAGTTTTTCGCGCGGTAAGGGTTTCTTTGCCTTTTTCCCAGATGGCCCCGGACTGGGGCCGGTGGCTGTTGGTCCGGGCCAGGTAGGCCCCGGCCATCTGTTCGACCCAGTCGAAGCGCAGCTCGGCCAGGGCAAGGCTGTAAACCGCGATGGCAAGCAGTATCGTCCGCAGGGAGAAAAGACGGGAAAGCCACTCTTTGAAGTCTTGGGGTTCTGACCAATCCATGAGCGGGGAGATTAGCGTGTATCCGGCGTTTGGTCAAACAATGGGAACTGATTGACATTTTTTCAAGATCCTCGTAATGTCGCGGCACATCGTTGGGGGTGCCGGCATCGCCGGCTGAGAATCCTTATAAAGGATACCCTTTGAACCTGATCGGGTTAATACCTGCGAAGGGAAACGGGCCACGCGCTCATCAGCCGCTTCTCTTTGCAAGGGAAGCGGCTTTTTATTTCGGGACTGCCGCCAAGGCTCAAATCGCCTGAATCGCCGCGAGCAATATCCGGCTGAAAAAAGGCGCTTCCAACCCGCATCGTCATCTCAATTATCGGAAGGAGGATCCATGGAAATCAGTGAAATCTCCATCTCTCGTGCCATCATCGACCGCTACCATGAAAAACTCAGCGCCAATCTGGAATCGGACGTAGCCATCGTGGGAGGCGGTCCGTCCGGGATTGTCGCCGGCTATTACCTGAGCCGGGCCGGGAAGAAGGCGGTTCTGTTCGAGCGGAAACTGAGCATCGGCGGCGGCATGTGGGGAGGGGCCATGATGTTCAACGAGATTGTGGTCCAGGAGTCGGCTCTTCCGATTTTGGATGAGTTTGGCATCCGGTATCGCAAGTATGAAGAAAACTGCTATACCGCCGATTCGGTGGAGGCCGTATCGAGTCTGACCGCAGTGGCGGTCAAGGCCGGCCTGACGGTATTCAACTGCATGAGCGTCGAAGACGTCATGATGCGGGAGCACGCAGTGGTCGGCCTGGTGCTCACCTGGTCTGCCGTGGAGATGGCGGGGCTTCACATCGATCCGCTGGCCGCCCGTTCCCGCTTCATCATCGATGCCACGGGGCATGCCATCGAGGTGGTTCGCGTCGTTCAGCAAAAAGTGCCTGGAAAACTGGCCACCCCCAGCGGCAAAGCCGAAGGAGAGAAATCCATGTGGTCGGATCGCGCCGAAAGCCTCACGCTTGAAAACACCCGCGAGGTTTTTCCGGGCTTATATGTCGCCGGCATGGCCGCCAATGCCACCTTCGGCGGTCCCCGGATGGGGCCGATTTTCGGCGGCATGCTTCTTTCCGGCAAAAAGGCGGCCGATGAGTTGATTGCACGGCTGTGATGCCATGGGAGATGACGCGAAAATGAAGGCTCCCCGGCAGCTGTTTTCGGAATCGCCGACGCGGATCTACTGTTTTGCCGATTCGGTCGGCCTTGCCGAAACCCTGCTCTCGGCCGGGGCCCGGGTCATCCAGTACCGGGACAAAAACGCCCCTGATGGGCGCTTCAGAAGAACTGCGGCTGCAATTCTGTCGAAGGTCAGAAAGGTGAAGGGCGCCGTGTTGATCGTCAACGACCGGGTCGATGCGGCCGTGGAAATCGGCGCCGACGGCGTCCACGTGGGCCAGGAAGACGAAGACTGCCGCAGCGTCGTCGAAAAGGTTCCGCCGGGGACCATTGTCGGCGTGTCCGCCCGAACCCCTCACCTGGCCCAGACGGCCGAACGCGCCGGGGCGACCTACGTGGGTGCCGGAGCAATGGCCGCCACGCCGTCCAAACCCGAGGCCCCGGTGATCGAGGTGAGCGGGCTTGCGCAGGTGGTGGATAGCGTCCGGATCCCGGTGGTGGCGATCGGTGGCATCGATGAAGAAAATCTATCGGCGGTGCTGGCGGCCGGCGCCCGGTACGCCGCCGTGCTGTCTGTCCTGAACCGGGCCGATGATATTCCGTCGATGTTCCGGCGTCTATCGAGCATTGCCGCCCGGTTTCCCATGGAGTGACTCGACAGGGCGGCATTCTATTCACCGAGGGGGCCCAGAGGCCGCGTAGAATGCCCGGAGAAAATAATAAAACGCTGGTCAGAATCAACCCCCGTCGCTGACTGGCGAGGCAATCAGTTTGATCAAACGGTTAAAATGAAACGGTACTTCGAGTGTAGATCCGGTTGTCAAAACCGCGGGGGCCGGCTATACAATCTGAAGAAACTTACGAAAGAAAGGATTGTGCGATAAGGAGCCATGGATTTTTTATCCGCCGCCATCACGCTGTTTTTGATCATGGACCCCCTGGGAAACATCCCGGTCTTTCATTCGGTGCTGGAGCATGTCCCGGCCGGAAAAAAGACGCCGGTGATGGCCCGGGAGCTGGTCTTTGCCTTCCTGGTGCTGCTGGCTTTTCTCTTTGCCGGTGAAACGATCCTCGGGGTGCTGGGCCTGAAGCGCCCGACCCTGGGCATCGCCGGCGGGCTGATTCTTTTTTTGATCGCCCTTCGCATGGTCTTTCCCTCCCAGGGGCTTGCCGGCGCCGAAGACAGCAAAGACCCCTTCATCGTGCCTCTGGCAGTTCCCCTCATCGCAGGACCCTCGGCCATCGCCGCCCTGCTTTTGCTGGCCAGCCGGGATCCGGACCGGATCTGGGTGTGGGCCGGCGCCCTGTCCGCCGCCTGGGCGGTATCGGCCGCCATCCTCCTGCTTTCGGATTACCTGCTGCGCCTGATCGGGCCCCGGGGCGTCCGGGCCGCGGTCAAGCTCATGGGGATGCTGCTGATCATGATCGCCGTGCAGATGTTTTTGGACGGGGTCAAGGAGTACCTATAAAATCGCTGGCGCGATTTTATTGAGATTTCGCTTCGCGAAACGGAGAAAAGAGTTTCCAATTTCTTCTCTCCAAGCTGCGGAAAGGCAATCGCCGCAGGACGGCCTCAACGAATTCGCTGCTGCCGACGGCGATGCGTTCCTTATAATGAGGCTGACGATAATGAGGATGACGCCGGCAACCGAATAAACTCCTTATTTTTGGAACAAGTCAGAGTGTGCTCCGGTCCGTTCGAAAACAACGCGATCGGAATCGATCAAATAAATCAATAACCAGTCGGATTCAATGTGGCATTCTCGTCGCCCCTTCCAATTGCCAATCAGCTTATGGGCTCGATGAATGTCATCAAGCGTTTCCTCCGCCACTATAGAACGGATGATTATTTTTAGTTTTTCAATGTTTTTACCACGCTTTTTCATCCGTTTGAGATCGCGCTCGAACTGCCTGGTATATGCGGAGGCGAGCATTAGATACCCAGCTTTTTGAACATATCGTCGGTATCTTTGCAAATCATCAGGTCACGTCCGGCATCGGTATCGGAAAACGTCTTGAGGGTGGTTTTGTTTGGAATGGCTACATCAAAAGGGAGCCCTTTTTTTAATTCAACCTGCTTATAAAACAAGGTAATCGCCTGGGTAGGATTTAGCCCGAGTTGTTTAAATATATGCTCCGCTTTGTCCTTCAAATCAGGTTCAATTCTGGCTCTAATTGTGGAAGTTTTGCCCATTGGTTTTCTCCATTTGGATTTTTCAAAATGTAGCTCAAACGGGGAACATTGTCAAGAATCATATAAGACTGACAACATTGCCCAACTCCCGGCGTGGGCATCGCCGCCTGTAGACGTTATAACGTCTATTGGTTTATAAGTTTTCTATTCGATAAGCTTCCAGCCCCGATTCTTGCAGAGTTTTTCACCCCGTTGGACGGATTGGCTGACCGATGGTTGAGATATTTTCAATACGTCAGGAAACTCAATCGTCTTCATTCCGAGTTCCCGGCAGGCCCAGTAGCACAGCAAGTTGCGAGCCTGCACCGTTTCCGGATGCTTTCCCTTTGCCCATACCCGATCCGGATCGATTCCGGTGATCTGCCCCGCCCTTTCGGCGGCTTTCGCAAGATCATATCCTTTTGATTTAGGCAGATATCGTGAATCGTACCGCTCCTCGGCCAATGGCCGTTTTCTCCTACCCAAAGCACGAAAGGACAATTTCTGCTGAACACTCTCAACGAAGGCTCTGCTGCCGACGGCAATGCTTTGTGTCCAGTGAGCCTGATGGCCGCCTCCTACTTCTCTCCCAAGCGATTATGTGCTTTTGCGCTCAGTCCTTGACAATTTGGTCATAATGGTCATAATGGCCAAAAAGGAGGCCGATTATGGAAACCAATATATCCGTGGCCAAGGCAAAGGCCAATTTATCAGAATATATCCGAAAAGTTGAGGCAGGCAACACCGTCCTCATCACCAGGCACGGAAAACCTGTTGCCGCCCTTGTTAGCCCCAGCGATCTTGAACATCTTGCTCGTTTGAGGATAGCAGGCCCCGAAAAAGGCCTCGCCAGTATTGCCGGCGGTTGGGAAAATAGCGAAGAATTGGCCTCAATACTCGATGCCTCTCCTCGGCAGCGTCAACGAAACACCCCCGACCTCGAACACTGACGATGGCATTTCTCTTTGATACGGATGCAATTTCGGAGCTTCTCCGCCCACGCCCAGCAATTGCGTACGTAAAGTGGATCATGAAAGTTGCTCGTGAAGAGCAATTTACAAGTGCAGTTGTAATAGGCGAATTATACAAAGGCGCCTATCGTTCCCAAAACCGTGAACATCACCTGGCAAATATCGAAAAGAGAGTTCTTCCCGCCGTCACAGTTCTGCCTTACGACATTGCCGTTGCAAAGGTTTTCGGCAGCACCCGCGCTCATCTCGAAGCCCAAGGCATGATCCTTCCCGATGCGGACATTCAAATTGCGGCCACAGCCATTGGCCACAATCTGGAGCTTGTTACCGGCAACCTTCGCCATTTCAATCGGATCCCGGGCCTAAAGCTCAACAAAGCTCTGGCGAACTCACGCGCTCGTTAAGCCCCGCTTTGTACATAACGCCGGCGGTCAGTGGCAGCCAGGGCTTCCACATAACTCATTAAAGATACAAAAGGTTGATTCTGAAAATACCCCCAAAACGGCCCGGCCCTAGCTGTTCAATGCACCGCCATGTTGGGAGTTCAAGATTCATCTTCATCGATCATATATTCCTACATCTCATTTTGATGCAACCAGATGGGATCCGCGTTCCTTCGAATAAACTCGTCCACATCCAGGCCGTCAATAGACGGTGGTCGTTTGACCCTTTTCTGTTTCCCATTAATGAAAATGGTCATGTACTCTTTCCGCCGGCGCTTCTTTTCCGCCTTTTCCGCTGCAGAAAGTTTGCGTTTTCGTTTTGGCATTTTGGGTACAGCGCCCCGCTTCTTCCTGCGCTTCTCAATCCTGCCGGAGCCCTTTCGAACTCGGCCCCCAAAGAACGGGGGCCTCAAACAGCGAAAGGGCCTA
>CAYPFH010000080.1:0-13843 GCA_964409825.1 uncultured Desulfobacterales bacterium
AAATGCCGGCTTAGACTGCGCGTGGCCCTCCAACCTCCAAAACCCAAAGCGGGGATAGGTCGGTTTTTGCCGCCGGCTCAGACCGACCTTAAATTTGTGCATAAACCCGTTGATTTTTCACCAGGTTTCGGCACACCCGATTCGTCTCCAGGCAGGGAGAAGGATTTTCCCCCATATATTGTATAAATGTCTATTCAGAATACCTTCTGTTGTGCTTTTTTCTTTACACCCCATTCCTTTTCTGGTAATAATCGGGCAACATATCCGAGTAAGGAGATTTTCTAAATGAAGCTCAAAAAGCTTGAGCTGATCGGCTTCAAGTCTTTTGTGGACCGGTCCAGCATCCCCTTTCCACCGGGGATTTCGGCCATTGTCGGCCCCAACGGCTGCGGCAAGAGCAACGTGGTCGACGCGCTTCGATGGGTCATGGGCGAGCAGAGCGTCAAGCAGCTTCGGGGCAAGTCCATGGAGGATATCATCTTTGCCGGCGCCGACGGCCGTCCCCCGCTGAACATGGCCGAAGTATCGGTAACGCTCCTCAACGACAACGGCAGCGCCCCGGAAGAGCTTCGGGACTTCAGCGAAATCCAGGTGACGCGCCGTCTATACAGATCCGGCGAGAGCGCCTACCTGATCAACAAGCAGCCCTGTCGTCTCAAGGATGTGCACAATCTGTTCATGGGCAGCGGGATGGGGGCCAAGACCTACGCGGTGATCCAGCAAGGCAATATTGGGGCCATCACCGACGCCGGTCCGGAGGAAAGGCGCCTGTTTATCGAGGAGGCCGCCGGAATTACCCGGTACAAGACCCGCAAAAACGAGGCCCTTCGCAAAGTCGATTCTACCCGGCAGAATCTGCTCCGGGTTTCGGACATCGTCTCCGAGGTCCAACGGCAGATGAACGGGCTGAAGCGCCAGGCGAAAAAAGCCGAACGGTTCAAAAAATTTCAAGAACGGATCCGCCGTTTGGACGTTTTGCTCTGCCTGAGCGACTATGATGAACTCACCGGCCGCATCGCCAAGACCGAAAATCTGCTTCAAGACCTGCAGGACACCGACATCGAACATTCCTCTCGGCTCAAGCAGCTCGATGCGGCGGTAGAAGAGATCAAGCTCGAACGATGGCAGAAAGATCAGCAAATCGCCGATCAGAAGAACCGGAAATTCGAAGGCCAGCGGCGGCTGGACCGGCTGGAAAACGATACCGCGCACCTGCATGAAGAGATCAAGCGCCTCGATTCGGAAATTGCGGATTTACAGGAAGCCGGCACTGAGCTCGAGGAAAAGGGTGCTGCCATCGCAGTTGAAATCGAACAGGGGCAGCAGGAAAACGCCGAGCTCAAAGAGCAGATGATCCGGATTGAAGAAGATCTCAAGGCGGAGCGGCAAAAATCCGAAGAGATTCGAGCCCGCCTCAACGCCCTGAACGAATCGCTGGAAGCGGCCAAATCCGAAATGATGGAACTCGTGGCCCAGGAGGCGAAATACAACAATATCTGCCAGAATGCCGAAAACAACAAGGAAAGTCTGCGCCGGCGCCTGAAGCGAGCCGACGAGGAAGAAGCCCTTGCCAGGCGCCGAATCGAGGAGACCGGCAGCCGGAAGGAGAAGGCGCACCGGCATCTGGAAAACCTTCGCGGCCAGATCGAAGACATGAAAATCCGCGTTCGAAAAGCCCAAACCCGCCTGGACGAACGCGCAGCATCGCTCGGAGAAACCGTCAAGAAAGTGCAGACGCTCGAGCTGGAGCGAAAGACATGCCGCAGCCGCCACGCGGCGTTGAAAAAAATGGAGGACAACTTCGAGTGGTATAAAGACGGGGTACGAGCCATTATGAAGCCGGCCGCAGCGCTTGCCTCCCCGGAATCCGACGACCGAAACTCCTTCGCATCGGACGTTCTCGGCCTTATGGCCGACATCGTCGAACCGGAATCCTCCTTTGAAACCGCTTTAGAGGCGGTGCTCGGTGAATCGCTGCAGTACATCCTGGTAAGGGATCAGCAGACGGGGGTTTCCGCCATCGACTATCTGCAGCGTTCCGGAGCCGGACGGGGCGGGTTCGTCCCCGCTGCCGGGCTCAAAAATCCGGATCAGGAAAATATCGCCACCTCGACGGCAGAGCATCTCCTGCTCAACCATGTCAAGGTCAAGCCCGGATTTGAACATATTGTCAAAAGCCTGATCGGCCATGTGACGGTCACCGAAGATTTGGCCGAGGCAACGGCGCTGTGGAACCGGAACGGAAGACGCCGAACCGTGGTCACCAAAAACGGCGACGTCGTCAATCGGCAAGGGGTCCTGATCGGCGGCAGCCCGGAAAACCTTTCCGGAATTCTGGCCAAAAAGCAGGAGATCAAGGCCCTGGAGAAAGAGACCGAGGTTTTCGACGGAAAAATCGAAGAGGCGAAGCGCGAACAGGCACAGTTAGAGGCAGATGTTCGCAAACTTGAAACCGAACTCCAAGAGCAGATCGAAGAAAAAACCGCAGCCGTGGAAAGCGAGATCGAGGCCGAAAAACAGCTATACAAGGCCGCCGAGGATGCGAAACAGGCCGCGCGTCATTTGGAGATCGTCCGCCTCGAGCAGGATCAGCTCCTGGGCGAGGAGAGCGACATCGACGATCAGATGATGGAATACCACCGCCTGCTCAAAGACATCGAACAGCGCGTCGAGGCGGCCCAGTCGGCCGTCGGTGAGCGAAGCAAAGAAATCCAGACCGTTTCAGAAAAACTGGAGAAGCACCATCAGGGCACGGTGGATCTAAAGGTGAAGCTGACCTCGCTTCAGGCCAGCATCGAAAACAGCGACAACACCCTGCGGCGTCTTCAGGAATTTTACAAGGACGGCCAGGCGCGGCTGGAGCAGATCCAGCGCGACATTGCCGTCAAAAAGGAGCGGCGCCGGCAATCGGAGGACAGAATCGCCCAAACCGAGGCGGAGCTTTCCCGTCTTTATGAGGAGATGAAGCGCCTGGAGGAGGCGATCGATATCAGCAAAGCCGACTACCGGCAAATCGATACCCGCCTGCAGGAAATCGACGGCCAGGTTTCAGACATCCGCAGCCGGCGCGAAAACACCCTGCAGAAAATTCGTCTCGTAGAAGTGGAGCTCTCCCAGCACCGGTCCAACCAGGATCATATCCTTCAGCGTCTGGCCGACCGCTATGACAAGTCCATCGAAGAGCTCCAACGGGAATTTTCAGATACAAGGGAAGCCGCCGGGGAAGACAGCCGAAAGACCCTGGAAGAAAAGCTCGCCGGCTACCGGAAAAAAATCGAGCGCATCGGCGACGTCAATCTCGGCGCCATCAAGGAATACGAGGATCTGAAGACCCGTTTCGAGTTTCTCACCGAACAGCGCGACGACCTGATTCGAGCGATGGAGGACCTGCAGAAGGTGATTCGCAAAATCAACCGAATCACACGGGAGCGTTTTCTAACCACTTTCGAACAGGTCAACGAAAAACTTCAGGAGGTCTTCCCGAAGCTGTTCGAAGGGGGCACGGCCAAGCTGGTGCTCACAGATCCGGGAAATCCCCTGGAAACCGGCGTGGAATTCCTGATTCATCCCCCCGGGAAAAAGCTGACGCGGATGAGCCTTCTGTCGGGAGGAGAAAAAGCCTTGTCGGCGATCGCATTCGTATTTTCGATCTTTCTCATCCGTCCGACATCGTTCTGCCTCATGGATGAAATAGACGCACCGCTTGATGAGGCCAATGTATTCCGCTTCAACGACCTGCTGAAGGTGATCGGCGAAAAATCACAGGTCATCATGGTTACCCACAACAAAAGAAGCATGGAGTTTGCCGACACGCTCTTCGGCATCACCATGGAAAAAAAGGGGATCTCCAAGATCGTATCGGTGAATCTGAACCGGACCGGTTCCGAAAACACCGAAGCCCTCAATTGATATCGGAACGTTATTTTGACAAGCACTCTAAATCAAGATCCGGGCCCGGACGGAGGACCCGGCTTTGACATGAGCCCGGAGGGCATGAATCCCTATGGTTGTCTTAAATCCGAAATTCGAATATTTCGTGCTTCGAATTTTTTCGCTTCGGGCTGAAAGGCAGAGCCAATTGCTCTGACCTGGTCCTGAAGACCAGGATTTCCAGACTGCAATAAATGCGGGCACTCTCCGGCATAGCCGGAGCAGAGTCCCTTCGCTTGGAAATCAATATGGCAATGAGATGGTTTAAAAAACGTAAGTCGGAAGACCAGGTGCCAGCGCCCCCATCCGGCGAGGAATCCGAAAAAAAAACAGGTGCCGACTCCCCGGAGGCGCCGAAGGATGGCGCCGGCAGAGACGATTCAGTCAAGGAATCGGAAGCCATCGAACCCAAAACCGATGCTGGCAGCAGTCGGCGGATTGAAGAATCGAAATCCGGCTTGTTCGGACGGCTGCGCAAGGGACTGAGCAAAACCCGGGAAATCCTGACCACCGACATCGACGATCTTTTCCTTGGCAAGAAGGAACCGGACGCAGCGCTTCTCGAAGAGCTCGAAGAGCGCCTGATCACGGCGGATCTGGGCGTTCAGACAACCATGGCCCTGATGGAAAAGATTTCCAAACGGGCGCGAAAAATCTCCGGCCCCCAGGAGCTTAAAGCCGCGATCAAAGAGGAGATGCTTTCGATGATCGCCGGCGCAAAGCCTCGGACGCCGGAAAAGCCCGTTTCCCGGCCCCGGGTCATCCTGGTCCTTGGCGTCAACGGCGTCGGCAAAACCACCACCATTGGAAAACTGGCCGCCCGGGCGGTATCAGAAGGGCAAAAAGTCTTGATCGCAGCGGCCGATACTTTCCGTGCCGCCGCCATCGAGCAGCTGGAGATATGGGCCAAACGGGCCGGAGCGGACTTTGTCCGGCACAAAGACGGCGCAGATCCAGCGGCAGTCGCCTTTGACAGCATCGAAGCGGCCATCGCCCGGGACATGGATCTGGTTCTGGTGGACACAGCGGGCCGGCTCCACACGAAGGTCAACCTGATGGCGGAGTTGAAGAAAATCAAAAGAACCATCGGAAAGAAAATTCCCGATGCCCCCCACGAATCCCTTCTAGTGCTCGATGCCACGACAGGGCAAAACGCCCTGTCTCAGGCCAAACTCTTCAATGAAGAAGTCGGCGTCACCGGCCTGGTGATGACCAAACTCGACGGGACTGCAAAAGGTGGGGTCGTTGTTTCGGTCTGCAATTCCATGCAGCTTCCACTCCACTATATCGGTGTGGGAGAAAAAATCGACGATCTTCAACCCTTCGATCCGGAGCAGTTCGTGGACGCGCTGGTCTGAGGCTGATTACCGCAGGCGGGGGCTACGAGGGCAGATCGCCCGCTGCTGCCGCATGCAGACAGCGCCCAAGAACGCTATTTTGGGCCTTTTTCGCCAGAATAAAGCCTCAAACGCTGAATTCTGTTGACACGGAGACTTGTGTGCTGTAAAGAGCCTGGAAAATCAAGGAGGTAAACGTACCACAACCAAAAGGGGGAAAGAGATGACAAAAGCCGAACTCATTGAAAAAATGGCAAAGGATGCCGAAATTTCCAAGGCAGCGGCCACCGACGCGCTGAACGCCTTTACCGACGGCGTCACCAAGGCCCTGAAAAAGAAAGACGGCAAGGTGACCTTGGTTGGATTCGGGACTTTTCAGAAGGTTCGCCGCAAGGCCCGCAAAGGACGCAATCCCCAGACCGGCGAGGCCATCAAGATCAAGGCCTCCAATGCCGTGAAATTCAAGCCCGGAAAAAAACTGAGCGAAGCGGTGTAATCCCGGTTCGATTTTTACAATAGAAAGGGCGGCAGGCTCGCTGAGCCTACCGCCCTTTCTAATAGGCGATGCTGAATCCGATATACTCCCCGCTGTAGTCTTCCCACTTGACGTGCACTTCGTTCACGGCGGCAGGCGGATCTCCACGCCGGCACCACTGCAGCATCTCATCCACCGGCGCTTTTTCACCTTCGACAACCGCTTCCACGGTGCCGTCCCTCCGATTCCTGATCCATCCGGCGACACCGCACCGCTCGGCAGCACGTGCGGTGTTGGCGCGGAAAAAAACGCCCTGCACCCTTCCGGTGATGATGACATGGGCCCGCACCTTATCTTTTTCCTGGCTCATAACGACCTCCGTAAAAGGGCTTCCAGCTTTTCCTGGTCGATCACCTCCACCCCCAGCGCCCTGGCCCGGTCAAGCTTCGATCCCGGAGATGCTCCGGCCACCAGATAATCGGTGCTGGCGCTGATCGATCCGGCAACCCTTCCGCCGGCAAGTTCGATTTTTCTTTTGGCCTCGCTTCGGGTCATGGCATCCAGGGAGCCTGTCAGAACAAAGGTCTTACCCTTCAGGCGGTTGTCATTCACCTCTTTTTCGTCAGCAATGCGAACCCCGGCATCCAGCAGCTGCTTGACCACATCCCGGTTTTCTTCCCGGTCAAAAAATTTTCTGATACTCGAGGCCATCACCGGTCCGATTCCTTCAATAGCAGCAAGTTCTTCTTCGGAAGACGCCATCACCGCCTCCAGGTCTTTAACATGCCGGGCTAAAAGAGATGCCGCATGCTCTCCTACATGGCGAATTCCAAGGGCGTAGAGAAAACGCGCAAGGGACACCTGCCTGCTGTCTTCAATGGTTCCGATCAGATTCTCCGCCGATTTTGTTCCCATCCGCTCCAGCCGGCTGATCGCTTCCGCATCGAGACGAAAGATGTCCGCGTATGTATCGACCAATCGATTCTCCACGAGCTGGTCGATCAGCTTTTCACCGAGCCCGTCGATGTCGAAGGCCTGCTTTGATCCGAAATGGCGGATTCTTTCTTTTAACTGTGCCGGACATCGGCTGTTCATGCAGCGGGAAACGGCCTCTCCTTCCACGCGCACGGCGCGGCTGCCGCACACCGGGCAGTTCTTCGGAAACGGAAAAACGTCTTCCATCCCGGTCCTGACCGAAGAAATGACATGTACGACTTCCGGGATGACGTCTCCGGCCCGCTGAACCAGGACGCGGTCTCCGATCCGGATATCCTTTCGGCGCATCTCATCTTCGTTGTGAAGGGTCGCCCTGCCGACAGTGACCCCGCCGATGCTGACCGGTTCGAGAATCGCCACCGGCGTGAGCGCCCCGGTTCTTCCCACCTGCACATCGACGCCGAGAACCTTCGTGGCTTCCTGGACAGCATCGAATTTGTATGCAATTGCCCATCTCGGGCTCCTGGATGTGGCTCCGAGCCGCTGCTGGTCTAAAATTCGGTCGACCTTGATCACGACTCCGTCGATTTCGTAGCCGAGGCCATGCCGCCTCGCACTCAACTTTCGATAGTAGTCGACGGCCTCCCCGATGGTCACCTCCGCCCGGATCAGGGGATTGATCCTGAGTCCCAAGGAGCGCAGACACCTGAGAATCTCCCTTTGGGAGTCAACCTGCCGGCCTGTCATCCGGCCGATTCCGTAAAAAAAGACCTCCAGCGGCCTCTTTGCAGTCACTCTCGGGTCGAGCTGGCGCAAAGATCCGGCGGCAGCGTTTCGCGGATTGGCAAACGGAGTTAAGTCTCTGCGTACTCGCTCTTCATTCAGCCGCCTAAATCCTGCCTTGCCGATAAACACCTCCCCGCGGACTTCCAGAAGCGTTGGGGGCAGCCCTTTTTCCTTGCCTGCGAGTACGAGGGGAACCGACCGAATGGTTTTGACGTTGGCGGTGATCCCCTCTCCGAGGTAGCCGTCTCCGCGGGTCGAGGCCGCCGTCAGGACACCGTTTTCGTAGACCAGCTCTACAGCGACGCCGTCCATCTTCGGTTCGGCGGTGTAGCGAACAGGCGTCTCGGAACCGAGAAGACGACGAACGCGGCGGTCGAAATCGAAGATATCCTCCTCCTTGAAGGCGTTGTCCAGACTGAGCATCGGAACGACATGGGGAATCGCTTCAAATTTTTCCAGGGGGGAGGCGCCGACGCGCTGGGTCGGCGAATCCGGCGTGACCAGATCCGGATGTGCCTGCTCCAAGGCCTTGAGTTCCTGCATCATCCGGTCGTAGTCCGAATCGGAAATTTCGGGGTCGTCCAGGACATAATAGCGGTAATTATGATGATACAGCGACTGTCTCAGCGCCTCTATGCGCCCTTGGATATCGGTTCCTACAGGCTCAGACATACCGTTTCAATCGCGTCGCACAGGGCGCGGCGCCCCTTTTGAAATCTTGGATCACGAAAGCCGGGGACCCACCTCAAATCCGACAGGTCGTCGGACACAACCAGGGCGGCGCCGACCGATACCCTCCGGTAATTTCCAACCGTAAAAAGGGCGGACACTTCCATTTCAACGGCCAGCGCCCCCTGGTCCCGAAAGCGGCGGACCCGGGACGGCGTCTCTCTGAAGATGCCGTCGGTGGACCAGACCGGCCCTTTTCGAAAGGAGGCACCGGTGCCGGCCAAGGCGAGCTCAATTACACCGGAAATGTCCGCAGAGGGCAGACAGCGATACCCCGGCGGCACCGCTTCCGGCATGTAATGACTGGAGGTGCCTTCGTCGATCAAAGCGGCATCGGGAAGAAACAGGTCCCCGATCTTTAATTTCGGCGAAACCGTCCCGCACCATCCGGCAAACACGAATCGGCTCGCACCCCATGCAATCAGGGTTTCCAGAACCATGGCCGCATAGGGGGCGCCCACGACGGGGCCCACCAGGGCCGGCTCTCCGTCTTTGATCAGCAAGCGGCTGGTAAAAAGCCACCGCCCGTTTTCCGGGTCCCGGTTCAACAGGCGGCATAAATCATCAAAATCGGTTCGGGTGGCCGCCATCACGGCCACCGGTCCGAGTTGCGGAGAGGAACGCCCCCGAAGCGGTTTTACGATCCCTTCTTCCATCGCCTACCAGATTCGATTCTCGCGTAGAAATTTCATATTCTCGCGCAGAGGCGCAGAGGCGCAGAGAACAAACAAAAAAACAAAAATAGAAAAGTGATTTGTGAATCCTTGATGCTCAATGCTGTCTACATCCGATCCTGGATGCTTGATGCTCGATACTGGATAAACCTTGACGGTCTTTCTTTCGCCCTTATCCAGCATCCAGCATCCAGGATCCAGTACCTACTTCGGGGCGGCCCGAGAGGACAGCTCCTCTTTGACTTCGTCGATGATATCGTACAACCAGAGCAGATCCTCCATGCTCAGACGGCCGGCTTTGCGCTGGCTCTCCTGGCCGTCTTTCCGGGCAAATACCCGCGGGCCGATCTGCACCTTGGGTTCTCCGTCGGCATATTGGTTGATCGAAACCACCAGACCGGTCTCCTCACTCTGCCACTTCTTCAACACCTTGTCTTTGGAAGGATCAAATGCCATGTGTCATCTCCTCGTCTGCGTCCGGCAGCCCCATGAACCATGATGGGGCCGACCGGCTTTTCGCCGCTCGGCCCCATCCGGATGCAAAGGATGCCTTGCCGAAGTCGTCCGGCTGCGTCTTTGATATGATTCTTTTCATAAATAAAATCGCGGCGGCGATTTTATGTCGAAATCCTGGAAAAATCCGCAAACCGTTCGAAAAGCCCGGCAATACCGGACAAAAGGGCCAGACGGTTCGCGCGGATGCGGGCATTGTCGGCAAGCACCATCACCCCGTCGAAAAAGTCGTCCACCGGCCCTCGCAATCCCGCGATATCCCGCAGTGCCAGGTCGTATTCTCCCGCAGCCAGATGTCCCTGCACTGAGGACGATGCGCGATCAAAAGCACCGTGCAGGGCGGCTTCGCTATCGTCTTCGAACAGGGAGGGATCGACCCGGTCAGCACCGGCGGTTTCAGCCTGCCGAATGATGTTGACCACCCGCTTGAATGCCACGGCCAGCGGCTCGAAATCCGGTGCTTTACGCAGATTATCAAGGGCGCGGACCCGGTCCCAGACATCTGGGACGCTTTCCGCCGAAGCCTCCAGAACCGCAGCGACGGTATCCTTGGCAAATCCTTCTTCGGCCAAAAGATGGGCCATGCGATTTTTCAAAAACGTGTAAACGAGATCGGCGATATCTTCAGGAGCGCTGTCGCTTTTTCCGGTAAACATGGCCGCGCTCCTGACAATCAGGGCCTTCAGCGAAAAGGAAAATCTTCTGTGAAGCATGATCTGGACGATACCGATCCCCTGACGCCTCAGTGCATAAGGATCGGCCGCGCCTGTGGGCATGAGTCCGACGCTGAAGCATCCCACAATGGAATCGATCTTGTCGGCGACGGCTAACACCGACCCGACCTTTCCTTCCGGAAGTTCCCCCCCCGACCGGACGGGGCGATAATGCTCCTCGATGGCAGCGGCCACCGCCGGCGGTTCGCCTTTTGCGGCGGCATACACCCGCCCCATGACCCCTTGCAGCTTCGGAAACTCACCGACTACCTCGCTGACGAGGTCCGCTTTGCAAAGGTATGCGGCGCGCCCCGCCTGCGGTGCAAGTTCGCCGTCGCCGGCGGCATCAGCCAGGTATTCGGCCATCTCTTTGGTTCGCAGCATCTTTTCGTGCATGGATCCGAGCCGGGCCTGAAACAGGACCCCCTCGAGCTGTTTCACCCACTGGTCAAAGGAGGTATTCATGTCGCTTCGATAAAAGAACCGGCCGTCTTCCAGCCGTGCCCGGATGACACGCTCGTGCCCGGTGGCTACCAGGTCCATGTCCCGGGTCCGGGTGTTGTTTACGGCAACGAAACAGGGCATCAATTTTTCATCGGCGCCGATGACCGCAAAATACTTCTGGTGTTCCCTCATGGCGGTGATCAGGATTTCGTCGGGAATTTCAAGAAATTTGGTCTCGAACTTTCCCACCACCGGCACCGGCAGCTCCACCAGGTTCGCCACGGTGTCGAGCAATTCTTCGTCTGGCAGAATCCGCCCCCCCGCAGCCTGGGCCGCCTCGCGAACCAGGGTGTCCACCTGGCGTCGGCGTTCTTGAAAGTCGGCAACGACATAGGCGCTGCGGAGTGCATCGAGATACTCTTCGGGCCGATTGATCTTGATCTTCTTCGGGCTCATAAAATAGTGGCCGCGGGTAAATCGGCCGCTTTTCACATTGCCGACAGTGAAGGGAATCACCTTTCGGCCGAGAAGCGCCAGGATGTAATGGACGGGGCGGGCAAACTCGATGGACAGACCCGCCCACCGCATCCGCTTCGGAAAAGGAGTCGCCAAAACGACCTCCGGCAGGATTTCCTTCAGCAAGGTGCTGGCCGCCAGCCCTCGTTCGGTCTTCGTTCCGCAAAGATAGCGGCCTTTTTCCGTTTCCTTTACCGACAGTTTCGCCAACGGCAGCCCCACCTTTTCGGCGAACTTCTGCGCGGCCACGGTGGGCTGCCCCTGTTCGTCGTAGCCGACCTTTTCCGGCGGCCCGATCCATTCGGTGGTCACCGACTTTTGCTTGGGGGCGACATCGAATACCTCCATAGCCAGCCGCCTTGGCGTCCCGTATGTCCGGACAGCGCCGCGTTCGATGCGTGCAGCGTCCAATTTTTTCATCAGGTTCGATGCCAGCGCATCCAGCGCCGGCTGAATGTATCCGGCAGGGATTTCTTCTGCCCCAATCTCAACGAGTAGATGCTCCATAGTCACCTCATCGGCAGGTTTGCGAGTCATGCCTCCGGGAAACCGAGGACATGGCACATTTACATCGCTCTTTTGTCTTGTTTCTCGAACCGCGGGAACTCCATACCACCGCGGAAGCCATTTTATTATCTTCGCCCAAGCAGGGGGTACCCCATCTTTTCGCGCTGCTTCAGGTAGGCTTCGGCGCCTGCACGAGCCAGGTTCCGAATCCGTGCGATGTAGCCGGTGCGCTCGGTCACACTGATCGCGCCACGGGCATCGAGCAGGTTGAAGGTGTGGGAACACTTCAGGCAGTATTCGTAGACAGGCAGGACCAACTCTTCCTTTATGCACCGGTTCGCCTCGGCTTCATACCGGTTGAAAAGCTCCAGAAGCATCGGCACATCGGCCTTCTCGAAATTGTAGGTCGACTGTTCCACTTCCTGCTGATGATGCACATCGCCGTAAGTCACCCGATCGTTCCACTTCAGGTCGAATACGCTGTCAACGCCTTGCAGGTACATGGCGATGCGCTCCAACCCATAGGTGAGCTCCACCGGTATCGGATTCAGCTCGATGCTGCCGCAGATTTGAAAATAGGTAAACTGGGTGATCTCCATCCCGTCGAGCCATACCTCCCATCCGAGTCCCGATGCCCCCAGCGTGGGAGACTCCCAATCGTCTTCAACGAACCGAATATCGTGGTCCAACGGATCGATGCCCAGCACCTTGAGGCTGTCAAGATATTGCTTCTGTACGTCCAGCGGGGAGGGTTTGAGGATCACCTGGTACTGGTAATAGTGCTGCAGGCGGTTCGGATTCTCGCCGTAACGGCCGTCGGTTGGACGCCTGGAGGGTTGAACGTAGGCCACATCCCAGGGCTCCGGTCCCAGCGCCTTGAGCAAGGTGGTGGGATGAAAGGTGCCCGCACCGACTTCCATATCGTATGGCTGGGCCAGCACGCAGCCTTTTTTGGCCCAGAATCGATTCAGAGCGAAAATCACGTCCTGAAAATTCATTTCTCAGTCCTCTATCCGTTTGGGGTTGAAACGGTCCGCGGCGACGAGTTTATGTCCGGATCTAGTTGGCATAAAAGACCGCAGGAATCAACCCTTACCTCCAGCAGCCGCGCCGTTTGACGGCTTGACAAAATGTCGCGCCAAGCACGGCGCAGTTCTTCCATTTCGTCATGGCCGCCCAGCGCCCATAGGCACCCGCCCCCGCCGGCACCGGAAAATCTCGCACCGCAGTCCAGTTGAGCAGCAGCTGAATACAGCCGCCTTCCGACGCCGTCCAGAACGTCGGGCGTCATTTCCAGGCGGATGGCGGTTTCCTGGTTCATCAGGCGGCCGGCGGCTTTGGTATCCATCCGGCGCAAGCAATCGGAGAAGCGGTGAACGAGATCGACGATCCGAATCCACCTCTTCCGGTCTCGGCCGCCGAGGAACCGATCCACCCATTGGCCGTTGACGTCTTTTGACTCGTGGGGTTCTCCGGCATACGCCACCAGAAGCCGTTTTTCCAGATGCTCATAATCTTCCGGTTTGATGAGAACCTCCCTTCGATGGTCGACCGGATGTGGCCAGCCGGTCCAATGCCAGAGGTTCACGCCTCCGAAAACTGCGGCCAACTGGTCCTGTATGCCGCAAGGCACCCGCGCTACGGCCGATTCAATCCCGTGGGCCAGCAAAGCCACTTCTTTGCGCGACAGGCGTTTTTCCCCTCCTGCCTCGGCAATTTTTGCCAGCGCACCGACAAGGGCTACCAGCGCCACGGAAGAGCCGCCAAGTGCGCTTCGCACCGGAGAGTGCGAATCGATCTGGATCTCGACGCCATCCAAACCGAAATAGATCGCAGCTGCGAAAATCAAGCCAAGGGGGTGGTTCAGCGGTGCCTGCTCCGGGCGAAACTCGGCCGGAGCAAAACCGGTGGAAGAGACCCGGACGACGCCTCTGCGGCAGGCAAGGAACCTGACCGTCGTTCGCAAATCTAGGGCGATGTTGACCGTAGCCGGTGAATACCGGCACAGCGGATAATAAAAGGTGGCGATGTCAAGGGTGCCGCCCATATCCACCCGGCAGGGGGCAGAAGCGGTCACCGCCTGGTTCTCGAAAAATTTCCTGAAGTCTGTCAATTTCGCATCCTGTTTTCGAATAAAAATCCGGGCCCAGAGGACCCGGCTTGGAGCTAAGCCCAGAGGGCATGAATCCCGATGGTTCCCTTAAATCCGAAATCCGAATATCGAAATTCGAAACAAATTCAAAATCCGAATTTTCAAATGACCAAAACAAGGTCCAAGGGCAA
>CAYPFH010000081.1:0-13839 GCA_964409825.1 uncultured Desulfobacterales bacterium
TTACTTGAAGGCGGGTGTTCGCCTATTATATGGCAACGCTCCGCGAAAATCGGTGAAAAACGGTAAACCATCTAAAATAGCATCAAAAGAACATTCACTTGGGGGTGTCCGCGATTTGAAATCAGATTCCGTACAGCCTACGCCCCTCGCACTTGTCCAAATAGTGCGAAAGAAGATTGGCCGTGAATCAAGGAAGCACCGCTTTTTCCCAAGTCATAGACTTTTTGCCTAAGCGGCAATTCCGTCGTTGCGTTCAGCGGTATCAAGGCAATTTCCGCGTTCGCTCCTTTAAATGTTTCGACCAATTTCTATGCATGGCCTTTGCGCAGTTGACTTACAGGCAAAGCCTTCGGGATATTGAATGCTGCCTCAGGGCCATGGACAAAAAGCTGTATCATTCAGGCTTTCATGGCAAAATGTCTAAAAGCAACTTGGCCGATGCTAACGAAAAGCGCGATTGGCGTATCTATCGAGATTTTGCACAGATCATGATTGCCAGGGCCAGAGCGCTTTATTCTGGCGACGATTTCGGGCTCCAATTGGATGAAACTGTATATGCCTTGGATGCCAGCACCATCGATCTTTGTTTGTCTGTTTTTCCATGGGCCAGATTTCGTCGGACCAAGGGAGCCGTCAAACTGCATACACTTCTAAATTTAAAAGGAGACATCCCCTCGTTTATCGATATCACCGACGGCAAGGTTCACGATGTCAACATACTGGATGCGCTGTTCAGTGAAGCTGGAGCCATTTATCTGCTGGATCGTGGCTATCTGGATTTCAATCTCCTTTACGGCATCCATCAATCAGGTGCTTTTTTTATCATTCCGGCAACGTCCAACACACAGCTCCGTCGAATGTACTTCAGCCCTGTTGATAAAGAGGGCGGTCTTCGCTGCTATCAGACCGTCGTTACAACAGTTTTTTACTCAAAAAAGGATTACCCGGAAAAACTGCGCCGGATCAAATTTTTCGACGATGAGCAAGAACGCCATATGGTCTTTTTAACCAACAATTTCAAGCTACCACCCATTACAATCGCTGATCTGTACCGAAACCGTTGGAAGGTGGAGCTTTATTTTCGATGGATCAAGCAGCACCTCCGGATCAAATCTTTCTACGGCACTTCTGAAAACACGGTGAAAACTCAAATCTGGATTGCGATATCCGTATATGTGCTTGTGGCCATCATGAAAAATAAGATGCAAATCACGAGCCTCTACAAAATTTTACAGATTTTGAGCTTGATTTGTTTTGAAAAAATAGTGCTTTTACAACTGCTTACAATTTATAGTTACGAAAACCCAAATGACTGCCATCATAACCTACTGAAATTTTACGGAAGTTAACCAGACACGCGTGGCTTCATCCATAACCCTATAGGGTCGCTCAAGAAACGAATGGAACTAATCCGGATCCATACTATACCAATTGAAAATTGGCGCGATGACACCCGGACGGCTTTTTTGATCTAAGGTGTTCCAGAATGGGGAGACCCCGTGATCCAACAAGATCTCGAAATAAGCCACCGATCCTAAGTTCACTATCCAGTACATATTGTGCATACCGATCCTAGGCGCGACGGAATAGAGCCCGGCGTTCAACAGCCCTTTTGGAATAAGGCACCTCCATAGATTCTCACCGATTATTGCAGCGGGCCATTGCTGCGGTTTCATATCTGTTTGGTAGCTGCGCAGCACGGCAACCCCATCGCTGGTAAAAATGTCAAATCCGACACACAGGGCTGAATGGAGTGCTTTTGCAGCAAATCTCAGTTCTATGATTAGGTCTTTTTTGCTCGAAAAGATTCCTACCGTGTTATCGGTGTCGTCCGTGATGCGCATACTTTTCAGCTGAATTTCATCATTACCCGGGCAGAATTCTTCCGTCCATGTAACCTTCGATGTTATTTCTCCGAAGCTTCCGATGTACTGGGATACGACCGACTGTGGATCGCCGGATGAAGCCAATTGTCCTGATTCCAGTTGGAATGCTTTTTTACACAAGGATTGAACTGCCTGCATGTTGTGGCTAACGAACAAGATCGTTCTTCCTTCTTTCGAGATGTCTCCCATCTTGCTTAGGCATTTTTTCTGAAAGGCTGCATCCCCCACCGCTAGCACCTCATCAACTAGCAGAATTTCCGTTTCAAGGTGCGCTGCGACCGCAAATGCGAGCCGCATGTACATTCCGCTCGAATATCGTTTAATAGGCGTTTCAATAAATTTCTCAAGCTCTGCAAAGGCAACGATTTCGTCGAACTTGCGGGTGACCTCCCATCGGTCCATGCCGAGAATGGCACCGTAGAGATAGACGTTCTCGTGTCCGGTGAGTTCTGGGTGAAAGCCTGTTCCAACCTCCAAAAGGGAACCCACCCGGCCCTTTAATTCCACCCGCCCTTCGGTGGGCTCCGTGATCTTGGAAAGTATTTTAAGAAGCGTGCTCTTGCCTGCGCCGTTGCGGCCGATAATACCCAGCACCTCGCCCTGTTTGACTTCGAAGGAGACGTCCTTCAAGGCCCAGATAAGGTCAGAGGTCGTAGGTCGGGGGCCAGAGATCGGATTGAACAGATACAAAAGCTTCTTGAATGGGGCCGTGGCAACATCGACCAGGGTTTCGCGGAAAGTCTTGTACCCTTCCCGTCGCCCGATTCGGTATTGTTTGGAAAGATTCTCCACTTTGATTACAAAATCACTCATCTTCAAAAACCTCAAAATCCTATCATTTTGATCTGCAGAGCTTTCCTCGCATTTTCTGATCGTACGCCCCTTGGGTATTGATACTTTATCCTGCTCTGATTTCTGCGATAAGTTTTGCCCTTTTCAAACCACATCTGCAAAGAGCTTCTCCATCCTCGTGAAATAATAGAGGCCGCCCAGGAATAGGGCCACAATAACAAACGTCGAAAGCCCGAGCAGGACCCAGTCTAAGGGTTGATGGCTTAAAAGGGAGGCGCGGTAGGCTTCGATCAATCCTCCCATCGGATTCAACGAAAGCAGCCACCGGTATCTCTCCGGAACCATGGATACCGGATAGATGACCGGGGAAATGAACATCCAGATCTGGATGAGAAAGGGGATTACATAGCGAATATCTCGGTATTCGACGTTGAGCGCAGAAAGCCATAGCCCCACTCCCACTGCACAGAGGAAGGTCATCCCCACCAGAAACGGAAAGAGTAAGAACCCGATCCCAGGAACGAATCCGTAGTAGACCATCATGACGCCAAGCACGGCCATGGCGATAAAAAAGTCAAGCAGGTGGGCCATGGCCGCGGACAAAGGAATGATCAGGCGGGGGAAATAGACCTTGGTGATCAGGTTGGCGCTTCCCACAAGGCTGTTTCCCGAAGCGGCAAGGGCGTTGGCAAAATAGGTCCAGGGAAGGAGGCCGGCATAGACGAAGATTGGATATGGTATCCCGTCTGACGGCACCTTGGCAAGCCGGCCGAAAAAAATCGTGAATACCAGCATGGTGAAAACGGGCTGGATGATTGCCCACAGCCCCCCAAGAACGGTCTGCTTATATCGGACCTTGATATCCCTTTTGGTGAGAAAATAGAGGAGTTCCCGGTAATGCCATATCTCCTTGAGATCCACAGGAGCCCAGCCTTTTTTGGGCCCGATGATGGTGATAGTTTCTGCTTTCACCCTATTTTCCATTGCCGACCTTTCACAAGCAACGCTGGCGGAACACTGTAAAATCAAAAATTTTTTTCAGAGCCAAGCCCTAAAAATTTTACCGTTTATTCGAATCGTTGTCGACGATGAGCTTTCCTTCCTTGACGACGTTGTAGCAAAAGGAGAGGGGGGCCATATTGAGGATGCGGACGTCGACCGGGAGGCGAAGTTTTTCCTCCAGTCCATTTTCCAGCTCGAATTCCATATCCATGGTATTTTCGGGCTCTTTATCCAGACAGATTCCGATGTCGATGTCCGAAAAAGGGCGCAATGAAACAAAAGAGCCGAAAATGTAGGCAAAGAGCAACCCCTCGACCTCGCCGGACAGAAACGCAACGATTTTCCTTGTAAGGCGCTGTTTTTCGCTGTCGTTGAGGGTATGCTTTTAAAATTGATTCAAAATTCCAGATTCCAGATTGATGAATTCGTAAAAAGACCTAACTCATCAGTGTTTGGTGTTCAGTGTTTCGTTTTTTGAAATGGCCTTTCTATTTCATTCTTTGGTAATTTTAACAGGCCCTTTTATCCGATGAGGCTTTATATGGGGTATTTTGCCGTGTAATCCGTGAAATCCGTGCCAGGTATTTTCACAAATTGCTCGAATTCCTTGCCCTCATATCGCTTTTAGCTTTGCCGTATATGCTTCGATCTCCTCGATGAACCGATCGAAATCGTGACTGCCGGTTTTGATGTTTTCGATCAAAACGGCATCGTCGATGGTCCAGTACCGGTGAATCAGGCTGTTTCTGAAATCGAAAAACGGCTTCAACCGCTGGAAAAGATCGTTTGAAATAAGTCCGTGTTCCTTTGCTTTCGAAACAGCATCGATATATCCGGAAACCGGCACTCCTTTTTCCTTGGCCAGAATATGCTGGATCGTATTGGACATCGCCTCGGCAAGTTCGATCAGCACGTATTTGGCAGCTTTCAACGGTAGGGAATCGACCGTCAACTCGTTTCCATCGATCAGTTCGTTCAGTTCCACGCTATTTCGCCGGATCTCGGTGCAATATCGCTTGATACGGATCGGGTCTGCCTTCATGCCAACACCTCCTGAATCAGGCCTTCGCACTCACGAAACCGGGTGCCGTAACGCTCCAGGAAAACTCCCAGCACCTCATTGTCCTTGAGAACCAGCCTCTTTCCCTTGCTCATCACGTTTCTCAAGTACAGCAGATCGAAGACGTCTCCGTGATCCAGCACGGAATTGATGACGCGAACATCGAAGGTGTCAGGAGAAATCCCCGTTCTTTTGTGAAGTTCGATTTTGAGATCGGCAGACAAACGATAGGGTTCTGCATCGCCTGCAGAGAAAACCGCAATGTCGATGTCGTTGCCCTCTTCTGCTTCCACCATCGAGCCGTAGAGGTAGCCGAAAACCACCCGTTCCTCGTTTTCAAGGACTTCCGTGATCGACTGGATGGGAGGGGTATTCTTCATGAAAATTGGAATTCAAGATTCCAGGTTCAACGTTCAAGATTATCCCGCTGTCGCGGGGGTTCAAAATTCCATATTCAAGATTCGACGGAAGGAAATCTATTGGAATTTTTTAGTCTCATGGCCGGCAAGTTTACTCGAACGTGAAACCAACGTCGAAGCCCCTGCCTCTGTAGGGAACGGCTTGTCATGAGCAGGGTCGAATGGCCTCCGCTTGTCCCGCCATAGTTGCGAAGCAACGAAGGTGGATGCCGTTCCACCGGAGTTCCGAGGCCATTTTCCGGAGCGGCACGGCAGGGACGCCGTGCCCTACGAAAACCCAGACTTCGGCCAAAGTTTCAAAAAAGAAGACAGCCCCGCCGCTGAGCGCTTTGAGTTCAGTTCGATCCGACAGAGGAAACTTTGCCATTTTGCCGCAGGCTGATACGAGACGACAGACGACAGATGACAGAAAGATCGCCAACAGGAACTCCTTTTGGTTTTCTCTTTGCTTCTTTTGCCTTTTTATCCTGTTTATCCTGTGAATCCTGTCTACATGTTTTCAGCGCAATCCGTGAAATCCGTGCCGAATATTTATTTGAAGCGCAGGTCGTCGATGGCCTGTAAAAGCCACCTCGCGGCCTCCTTTTCAGGCTCTTTCATAGAGAACCTCCCCTTCGGCGAACGCTTGGCGGACGAATTCTCTTTGGAGGCGAAGTTCCTGGAACTCCTCAGGCGTGTAGGCGAGAATGTCCATGGAAACCGGCAGGTCCCAGGCCAGGTAAAGCGCCAGAACTTCCTTGATCTCTCTGTGGCGGGGGACGGGCTGAGATATTTTGGTTTCCGGGTTATGATACCAATCGTGCCTGGCACCATGGCGCAATAGAATGCACCCCATGAGGGCAAACCCTATCTGCCATCTCCGGGCTGCGTGCGTTCAAAGATGACGAATTTATATAAAGCTAGCAATACAAAGCCTCAAATGGCACCCACCGCAAAAGGCCGCCTGATGAAGAATATTTGTCAGAGGTTCCCCAATTGAAGAAACGCAGCCATATCCCTCTGGAACTGGTCGAAATCGGCCAGACGATGCTGCAAAATGTCGTAGACCTGTTCGTCGTCCACTTCCCAATAGAGATGAACCAGCCGATTCCTGAACTTTGCCATTTTCTTCAATTCCGCTGAAAATCCGCTTTCGAAGGCGCCGACCTCCGACAAGACAGCAAAGGTATCGGAATAGTCTTCCGGGGCCCGGTAGCCGTTTTTTGCGATCAAGTGGTTGCAGATGTCGATGCAGCTCTCGATGGCGACGATGAAGTGGTATTTTGCGCTGCCGATTTTATCCGGATCCTTTAAAAAAGCGTCCTTACCCAGATGGCTCAGGATCTTCAATCGATGGAGGCTATTCCGAAGTTGAGATACGAGCCGCGTGAGAGTGGGCTCATTATAATCAGGCATTGGCGATCTCCCGCAGATAGCGGCGCCGGAACGGTTCGAAATCGAAATATTTTTTCAGAACAAGACCCTGGAAGTCCGCCCTTCTGTCCGAATCGTTGTCGACGATGACCGTTCCTTCCCGGATGACGTTATAGCAAAAGGAAAGCGGGGCCGTATTGAGGATGCGAATATCGACCGGGAGGCGAATTTTCTCCTCCAGCGCGTTTTCCAGGTCGAACTCCGTGTCCATTTGGTTGTCGGGTTCTTGTTCCAGATAGATTCCGATGTCGATGTCCGAAAAAGCGCGCGATGAAACAAAAGAGCCGAAGATATAGGCAAACAACAATCCATTTACCTCGCCGGTGAAAAAGGCGGCAATGTCTTTCGTAAGGCGCTGCTTTTCGCTGGCGCTGAGGGCGTGTTTTTTAAATCGATTCAAAATTCCAGGTTCCAGACCTGTAAATCCTGTCTAAAATTTTTCCGCTTAATCCGTGAAAACTTGTCCTGCTTGGCTCGAGGAGCGAAGTGGGGTCCGTGTCAAATATCTATAAATCCGCACTTCTTCTTATCTCGGCAGCAAACTGGCGAAAATCCGAAAGTCCTTAGCGCAGATTCTGGAGGAAAACATCATCCTTTACCCTCCAGTATTGGTGCACCAGCATGTTCCGAAAAGAAATGAACGGCTGAAGCCTCTCTAGAAGGTCCTTTGCGACCAAACGATGCGCCATGCTTTTGTCGAAGACTTCCTTATATCCGCCCACTACGACATTGTGCTTTTTGGCAAGGATGTGCTGAAGCACCCCAGCCATGGCTTCTGCGATTACAATGGTCGAATATTTACAGCTTTTCAAAAGTATTCCACTATTGACGGCGTTTTTCAGAACATCCGGATCGACTGCTTCTCGGTCAAAAAATACGATATCGATTTTATCGGGTGGAAATCCGCTCAATTTGCTGAGGTCATGGACCAGATCCCACTGGAGCTTTAAACGGTCCTCCTTGTGGCGTTCTAAAATCAAAAGGTCCAAATCGTTTACAGCGCCCTTTCTGAGAGCAGCAGACCCGAATAGATAAACCGCGGCGACGTTCGCATAATTTTCCAAATATTCCCGAATTTTTTCGATTTGGCGTGTTTCGACTTTCATGGCGGTCACGTCACTTCCGCGGCGATATTCAAAGTTCAAGATCGAGGGCGGAGATTTGGGCTTCGAACCGCTTCAAATCTCCGCCTACCGATGACCTGCTATCGAGTACCTTCCGAAACAGCAGCAGTACGCGCTCGGTGTCGAGGCCGAAGCTGTAGGCATGTCGGAACACGTGTCGAAACCCCCTGAGATCGTTTAGCAGCTTGTAGCTTTCTTCGGACAACAGCGCAGGCCGGATCCCTTCGATGTCCATGACCATCCGCTTGAGCAGGCGAATGTGGTAATCGTCTGCGAAGTCGATGCTGTTTTCCCAGAAGCCCGTCGTCAGCTTGAACAGGTCCTCGTATGCGCAATACAGATTGTGGAGCCAGTATCCGATGCTTTCGACCTTCTCCTGGCTTGCGCTGCCGCCTTCCTTCAGTTCCGCCTGCTTTTCCTGGAGCAGTCCGTAGATGTTTTCGATCTGGTTTCGCTGGAACCGAAAATCGGCTAGGAAAACGGCTTTTCTACTTTCGTTGTCCATCTGATTCCCCTTTTCAGGATCGACTCTGCAAAAGGACACTCCTCCAGGTTGACCACGTCTACGTCGTGCCCGAACAGCGAAGAAACCTCCCCCACGAATGAATAGTAGTCCTCCTTGGGGAGACCGTAGACCGCGATATCCGCATCCGACGACTCTCCAAAACGGCCCGGCAGGATCAGCGACCCGAAAATGATCAACTCGTTCCACCTGTACCGTTTTCCCAGTTCGGCGATCACCCGCTTCAACCGCTCGAGCCTTTCCAAGCGGAGCGTCTCCCGCTGCCGCTCCCTAACAGCAATTCTCCTCGCCCAAAGGTCGGCTTTTCGCGTGGATTTATGGTCGGATTCGGGTTTCATTCGTTTTGTTCCCGGCTCCCGGCCCTCTGTTCCGCTTCCGTCTTCGTCATGCCTGTGCCGTGCCCACTCCGGACAAGCCACACCCGCCGGTCGTCCTCCAACGCCGTCATTTAGACGAGCGGAGCGAAATCCGGACCCCAGCGCTGCTCAACATGGGGTTTTCGGGTTCTGGGTTCAAGGTTGATGCGGTCGTAAAAAGTCCGAACCTTCCCTTTATCACAGACAGCTCCGCCCCGTGATTTCCGCAGCAAAATATCGCGTAAAATACTGTAATCTTATCTATTTATTACATTCTTCGGCGATTGTGGCTTTTCCAAAAGGCCCCACAACCGCTCGGAGATTCAGGAGTACTCCAACCACTTGAATCTTATTTATATACGATTAAACACGGCTTCGTGTCAAACGAAAACACACAAATTTTTATAAGAATCTGAGGTTGTTAGGGGGATTGACCGATAATGCACCATTGCGTATAACGGCGTCGGTCCTGATTTTCAGCACACCGTACAGCCGGCGGCGAAGTCGTCCCTCAAATAATGCCGGTCCAGGCGTGAAGCGCCCGGACCGCCATTATCCCTTGACATTTCATACCATTGGCAGGTATTCATATAATTTAAGATAATTAGCGAGAATTTAATGACCTTTTGGTCGGAATCTTCAATGCCCCCGCTGGCAGGTAGGCGATTTGCCGAAAAAAAATGACACGATTTCATCGACGGAAAAGCTCCTGGACCTGATCCGAGGGAAAAAAGCCTCGGGTAAGGCGTCTGCCTCTCCTGTTGTCCGAAAATCACCACCGCAAAAGCCGGGTCCCGCCTCCCCAAAACGGCCCGTTAAACCGGAAAGACCCGAAAAGACGGCAAAAAAACGCCCCCCCATATTTTCCTTCTCTCCGCGGGTCTTCAAGGGCCAGTCAAAGGTTACGGTCGGCATCAGCCTTGGGGAAAATGAACTGAGGCTGGTCAAGGTCGGACAGGGAGCGGACAAAAAGCGGGTGCTTCTCAACTACGAAACGGTCCAATACCCTGCCCGGATATCGCCGAAAAACCCCCAGTTCGTGCTGTTTCTCAAGCGGATCCTGACACAGTTTTGCCGCGAGTCCAAGAGGCCTGAAATCTGGAGTTCGATCTCCTCTGAAAAGGTGGAGATGCGATATCTGAGGATCCCGAAAGTCCCGCGCAAACAGGTTGCCAACACCGTCTACTGGACCTTCAAACGGGATGTTTCCTTCGACGAGAAAACGGATATTTTCGACTTTTCCCTGCTGGGGGAAGTCAGCGAAGCGGGCGTGCAAAAGACCGAAGTCATGGCTTACACCGCTCCGCGCGATGAAGTGAACCAACTTCGCGACCTGTTTGCCAAATGCGGCTTTCCCCTGACAGGAATCACCATCGTCCCTTTCTTGCTGCAAAACCTGCTTCGCAGCCGATGGGTTGGAACCGAAGCCAAGAGCGCCTGCAGCCTGTATATCGGAAGGGACTGGTCGCGCATCGACATTTTTTCAAACGGCAATCTGGTCCTGTCCCGAGGCATCAAAGCCGGCATGCAGAGCATGATCGAATCGCTCCGCCAGCAGATTGCCGGTGAAGAGCCGACCCCTCGGCACGGGGAAGAAGAAGAGCCGTTTCCCGAAGAACCGGCTGCCGCCGATCTTGCCCAACTGCCCGAGGCTGACGAAGCGCGCAGGATTTTTTTCGGATTCATTCATCACCCCCAACTCGTCGACAACCCCCCGATCCGCAAGTTCGTCGAGTCGGACATATTCGAAATGATCCTGCCGGCCCTGGAACGCCTGATTCGCCAGATGGAAAGGACCCTGGAGCATTATGCCCTGAAATTTGAAAGCGCCGGTGTCGAGCGGATCTATCTTTCAGGTCCGGTCAACACCCAGCAGCTCATGGTCGATCACATCGGAGAGCAGCTCGGGATGGAGATCGACGTTTTCGATCCGATGGGAGAAGCTTCCCCCCTTTCCGACAGTATCACCCCGCCGAAAAGCCGGTACAAGAGAGAGGCGTTTCTGCCGGCGGTCGGTCTTGCCCTGTCCGATAGTGAACAGACGCCGAACTTCATCCGCACCTACCAGGACAAGCAAAAAGCGGCAAAAACCCGGCAGATCAACAGCCTCCTGTTTGCTGGACTTTTGCTCGTCATGGTCGCCTGCGGCGCGGTTTACTTTCGGCAAAGCGAACAGATCGACGAAAAAGAAATGAAGGTCTTTGCGCTTCAGCGGGAGCTCGACTCCTTCGCCCCCCGGGTGGACAGGGATCTGATCGGCCTGCTCCTTCAAAAGGTGAAAAAGGGGCAGGAATCGATGAAAGGCGTCGGCCGTCGATACAAGCCCGTCGCCGTAATCAACGAAATCTCGCGTCTGACGCCTTCCCACATTCGCCTGCAGAGCCTGAGCCTCGATATGAAGCCGACGACCGGCGATTCCTCCCGCCGGTTGGTCCGCATCGAGGGGGTGGTCTTTGGAGAGCGCCTGACATACGAATCCTTGCTGGCCGAGTTTCTGGTCAAGCTGCAAACGAGCCTGCTTTTAAACGACTTCAGCATTCAGCAGCGAACGTCTGCCTTCGTGGAGGGAAAAGAAGTGCTTCGATTCACCGCGCAGATGGAGATCGGATAAGATTCGATGAAAGTGGGCGGCCAACAGATCAATGTCACGAACCTGGTCATTTGCACAGCCGGCATCTTGATCCTCGTGGCCGTGGGGATTTTCCCGGCCCACCGGACGCTGAAAGAGCTGGACAAAAAAATCGCGGCACTCCAGTACCAGGTCAAGGAGCAGAACCTGCTCTTTCCCCTGTTCGTGCAGCTTCTCCAGCGCTCAAGGCAAGAGGCGTCGCCGACGCTGCCGGGGCCGGAGCCGAAAAAACTGCCCAGGGGGGAAACCGCCGCCCTGACGGCAATGTTTCGCGATATCGCCGGTCAAAACAATATCGTGGTGGAAAGCCTGAGGCCGGATGTGGAATCGCTGATCTCCGCCTCCGGCCGGTTCAAGATGCTGGCAGAGCTTTCCGGGGGCTTTTACGACCTTCGCAGTTTTCTGATTGAGTTCGGGAGCATCCCATACGTAGAAGAGATCGAATACCTTCGGCTGGACAGCGCTCCGGAAGGTCGAACCCTGCAGGTCACCATGCGGTTTTGGGTGCTGCAGGGGTAAGGCGGGTTCGGAGGTTCAGGGTTCTGGGTTCGGAGTTCTGAGTTCTGAGTTCTGAGTTCTGGGTTCTGAGTTCTGGGTTCTGAGTTCTGAGTTCAGGGGTTGTGCTTGATATTGCTTTCTGCTCTATTTGGAAGGGGGAGAAGGCGAAAAAATGCGTATTACAAGATTCGAAGATATCCAGGCTTGGCAGTTGGCCAGAGAGCTCACAGTCAAGGTCTACAAACTAACAAAAGGAAAGGCCTTCTCTCGGGATTTTGGTTTAAAGGGCCAGATTCAGAATGCAGCAGGATCATCGATGCATAACATCGCCGAAGGGTTCGATGCTGAATCGAATCCGGAATTTATCCGCTTTCTTCGCTATGCCAAACGATCCTGCACGGAAGTGCAGAGCGAACTTTACGTAGCATTGGATCAAGAATATATAACGACCGACGAATTCCAGGATGTTTATGACCATGCGGGGAAAACCCGCGCCGCCATTCGCGGCTTTATCAAATATCTATTGGCTTGCGATCATCCGCCGGGAATAAAGGAAGATGAAACTTCGTATCCCGATCCCCTGAACCCTGAACCCGGAACCCGGAACCTTCTTCTCTAATGAGCAAACGCGAAAAAATCATCCTGGTGCTGATGTCCCTTGCCGTATTATACGGGGCCTTTGAATATCTATGGCCTTCCGGGGAAAGTGCCGCCCCCGGCCCGAACCGACAAAGCACCGAAGAGCTCAACGCCTACGTGGCGGGAATCGCCGCTTCTCTTCCCCAGATGAGCGTCTCCAAAACGGAAAAATACGCCATCGCCTCTGCAGCGGCCAAATGGACCCAGGACCCGTTTTTGAAGATCAGGCCTTTGGAAAAGCAGGATCAGGAAGGGAGCGAAGAGACGATTCCGGCCGAGGAATTCAATCTCCAATATACCGGCTATATCGAGATGGGGGCCAACCGGATCGCCATTATTAACGGCAGAGAATATGGAATCGGTGAATTCGTAAAAGACACGCCTTACAGGCTAAAAGAGATTTATTCGAATCGGGTTCTCGTTCAGGCCGACAATCAAAAAACCTCGTATATTTTGCCCATCGAGGAGAATTCTTTTTGAATGCTCAGGAAAAGGACGATTCATGATGAATCCGTTGAGACCCCAGCATAAATTTCGCATCATCGGTATCATTTTGCTGATGTGCCTTTTCTTGTTATCATGCGGATCGAGCGAGGGTGAAGATTCTTCTCCCGGCGGTAACGGCAATGGCGGAACGACAACGACCAACATTTCTGTCTCGGCAAGTTCCCAGAATATCGTTGCCGATGGAACATCACAGACAGCGATCACGGCAACGGTTACCGACAGCGGCGGGACCAATATCGCTGACGGAACCCAGGTCACTTTCTCGACGACAGCCGGTAGTCTCTCTGCCGCAAGCGCCGCCACTGCCGGTGGTATTGCCTCTGTAACCCTGACCAGTCCACTTACCATCGGCAGCGCTACGGTCACCGCTTCCTCTCAAGGCGCTTCCGGTACGGTTACGGTAAATTTTACGGCCGGACCGATCGCAAACATCACTCTCAGCGCCGCACCCAACAACCTGAACGCCAACGGAACAAGCACCAGCACAATCCAGGCATTGGCAACCGATACCAACGGCAATCCGGCCAATGACGGCGAGATTATCTCCTTCAGCCTTCTTTCCGGAAGCGGCAGTCTTTCCAATCCATCTGCAACGACTTCGGGCGGCTCGGCGTCGGTAACGTACACCGCTTCCAACGCACCAGGCATCGAAACAATCCAAGCCCAGGCAGCCAGCGGGGTTTCGGCCACAACGAATATCACACTCGTTACCGCTACAGCCGGTTCTGTCAGCCTCTCTGCCGGCACGTCGAGCCTGGTTGCCGACGGGGTGTCGTTTACCATGCTCCGGGCCACGGTTCTCGATTCGGTCGGCAACAACGTCTCCGACGGCACGGTGGTCACATTCACCACCACCGCAGGCGATCTTGACGGTGCAACACCCGGAAATCAAACCACCATCAACGCTTCCACGGTCAACGGCGTTGCCACCGCCCAGCTGACTAGTGCAACGACTATAGGGTCCGCCACGACAACCGCCACTGTGAGCGGG